>NZ_OY764327.1:5631372-5951231 GCF_963668385.1 uncultured Carboxylicivirga sp. | reverse complement strand
ATGAGTTTTGTATATTTGCAGCCCCTTTTTGATAATTGAATAAAATAGAATACAAATCTTTAATTTAAAGTTTTGTAAAATAGATAGATATGAAGTTTGAACTGCAATATTCCGATTCAAAATCCAGTGCCAGAGCTGGTAAAATAACTACAGATCATGGAGACATTGAAACTCCTATTTTTATGCCTGTAGGTACTGTCGGATCAGTAAAAGGTGTGCATTTTCGTGATTTACATGAAGATGTTCAGGCTCAAATTATATTGGGTAATACTTATCACTTGTACTTACGTCCGGGATTGGATGTGTTAAAAGCTGCAGGTGGATTACATAAATTTAATGGTTGGAATAAGCCTGTATTAACAGATAGTGGAGGTTATCAGGTTTTTTCGTTAAGTGATAATCGTAAATTAACGGAGGAGGGAGCCGTTTTTCGTTCTCACCTTGATGGATCAAAACATTTATTTACTCCCGAGAATGTAGTTGATATACAACGTACCATCGGAGCTGATATCATAATGGCATTAGATGAATGTCCTCCAGGAGATTCGGATTATAAATATGCCAAGCAATCGATGGAGTTAACGCATCGTTGGTTGAAAAGAGGAATTGATCGTTTTGATTCTACAGAGCCTTATTATGGTCACTCGCAAACTTTCTTCCCGATTGTACAAGGTGCTGGACATCGCGATTTGAGAACACAATCGGCTGAATTTATTGCTGAGCAAAATCGTGAAGGAAATGCTATTGGTGGATTAGCTGTTGGTGAGCCAACCGAAGTAATGTACGAAATGGTTGAGTTGGTAAATGGTATTCTTCCCAAAGACAAACCACGCTATTTAATGGGAGTGGGAACTCCTGCCAATTTGCTTGAAAATATTGCTTTGGGTGTTGATATGTTTGATTGTGTGATGCCAACCAGAAATGGCCGTAATGGAATGTTATTTACATCAGAAGGTATTTTAAATATGAGAAACGAGAAGTGGAAAAACGATTTTTCCCCAGTCGATCCTAATGGAACTTCATTTGTTGATCATCAATATACAAAAGCTTATTTGCGTCATCTTTATGTGTCGAAAGAGATGTTGGCAGCACAAATAGGAAGTATGCATAATTTGACCTTCTATTTATGGTTGGTAAAAGAGGCTCGTAAGCATATAATCGCTGGTGATTTTGCTAGTTGGAAAGATGTTATGGTGAAAAAAATAACTACTCGTTTGTAGCACGTGATTGTTTTAACTTTTTATTACACATTTTTTTTGTTCTTTTGTATAAAGCTCAAAAGAGGCGTTGTTAAACTAAAACCGGCGTTTTGAAAAAACTGGATTTATATATTCTTAAAAAATTCCTTGGAACTTTCTTTTTTGCCATTCTTTTGATTATTAGTATTTCAGTGGTGTTCGATATTACTGAAAAGGTTGATAATTTTATCGATAAGGATGCCCCCTTACAGGCTATTGTTTTTGATTATTATAAGAACTTTATACCTTATTTTGCCAATTTATTTACCCCTTTATTTGTATTTATTGCGGTAATTTTCTTTACATCTAAAATGGCTTATCAAACAGAAATTATCGCCATTTTGTCGAGTGGGGTTAGTTTTAAACGGTTGATGTTTCCATATTTTATGGGAGCTGCAATTATTGCCATTTTCTCGTTTTTGTTGGGAGGCTATATTATCCCGCCTGCAAACCGAACAAGGCTAAAGTTTGAGGCTACCTATGTAAAAGATAAGAAAGAAGTTGGGTTGAGTAATATTCATATGCAAATTGAACCAGGCGTATTTGTTTTCTTAGGAAAATACTATTCGTATCAGGAAAAAGGCGATTACTTCAACCTAGAAAAATACGAAGGAAAGCATTTGATATCAAAACTGTCGGCACGTACGGTTAAATACGATACTACAAGTGGAAGATGGCATTTGAATCGTTATTTGATTCGGGAATTTGAAAATGGGGAGGAGCAGATTATTAGTAAAGGGAATGAAATTGATACCTTAATCCCTAACATGAAGCCTATTGACTTTAAAGAAGAGCGTAAGTATTTTGAGATGATGACGAACCCAGAGTTAAATCGCTATATTTCAGAACAAACAGCTCGAGGGGTCGGTAACTTGGAAGAGTTTTATATAGAAAAATATAAGAGAATAGCATCCCCTTTTAGTGCATTTATATTAACCTTGATAGGAGTGTCTCTTGCATCGCGTAAGGTTAGAGGAGGTATGGGATTGCACATTGGAGTTGGTATTGCACTTAGTTTTTCGTATATTTTGTTCATGACAATTTCAACCACCTTTGCCATTAACGGTAGTATGAACCCTTTACTGGCCGTCTGGATACCTAATATTCTGTTTGCTATAATCGGAATATTCCTCTATCATAGAGCTCCAAAGTAGCTCAATACTAGATGTTAATAACCAATGTTAAATATTTAAGATATATTTAAAACAACTAATTTCTTTTGTTAAAAAAAATAAATTAGTAATTATGCACCCTGAAAAATTATTAGTCAGGATGTAATAAGAACTGGTTAATAGTAGGTTAAATCAAATTATTGGATTATGTCATTGAAAAAACACATCCTTGACCTTCGTAAACGAAAGGAACAAGTGGAAAAGGGTGGTGGCGACAAAGCCATTGAAAAACAGGTGGCGAGAGGTAAACAAACAGCTCGTAACCGTATCCTTGCACTTGTGGATAAAGATTCTTTCACCGAGTACGATCTTTTTGTTGAACATGAGGCTCGTGACTTCGGCATGGACAAAAAACAACTTCATGGAGATGGAGTAATTATTGGTACAGGTACTGTTTATGGTGCTCCAATATGTATTTATGCCCAGGACTTTACAGTCGAAGGAGGTTCATTAGGATTAATGCATGCCCGTAAGATTACTAAAATTATGGATCACGCCATTAAAATGCGTGTACCTTTGATCGGTATTAACGATTCTGGAGGTGCTCGTATTCAGGAAGGTGTGAATGCCTTGGCTGGTTATGGTGAGATTTTTTACCGTAATACTCTAGCTTCAGGCGTTATTCCTCAGATTTCGGTTATTTTAGGTCCATGTGCAGGTGGAGCTGTTTATTCACCAGCCTTGACTGACTTTGTATTTGTAGTAGATAATATTTCTAAAATGTTTATTACAGGGCCAGGTGTAATCGAATCTGTTTTGGGTGAAAAGATCTCAATGGAAGATCTAGGAGGAGCCCGTGTACATGCAGAAACTACTGGTAATGCTCATTTCTTCGCTGATAGTGAAGCTGAATGTTTTGAGCAGATTAAGAAATTAATAACTTTCATTCCTTGGAGTAACACTAAAAGAGCAAAAGCTTTTCCTCCAAAACCACCGAAATTTAGCGGTAATATCGAAGATTTGATTCCTTCAGATCCGCGTCAGCCGTATGATGTACGCGATGTTATTAGAGCTATTGTTGATGACTCCGATTTCTTTGAAATTCAAGAGCTTTGGGCTGCTAATATTGTAATTGGTTTTGGGCGTTTAAATGGTGAAACAGTTGGTTTTGTTGCCAATCAGCCATTAGTGTTAGCCGGTGTATTGGATTGTGATAGTTCTGATAAAGCAGCTCGTTTTATTCGTTACTGTGATGCATTTGATATTCCAATTGTTACCTTGGAAGATATGCCTGGATATTTACCAGGAGCTGACCAAGAGCATGCCGGTGTTATCCGTCACGGAGCAAAAGTATTATATGCATACTCTGAAGCTACTGTGCCTAAAATCACTGTTATTTTGCGTAAAGCTTATGGTGGTGGTTATATTGCAATGAACTCTCGTCACTTGGGTGCTGACTTTATGTTTGCATGGCCAACAGCTGAAATTGCTGTAATGGGACCAGAAGGTGCTGCTAATATTATCTTCAGAAAAGAAATTGAAGAAGCTGAAGATAAGGATGCAATGCGTGCTAAGAAAGTTGAAGAGTACAAAGAGAAATTTGCCAACCCGTTTGTGGCTGCGGCTAAAGGATATATCGATTCTGTAATTGAACCTAGTGAAACTCGCGATTTATTGCTTCATGCAATTGAAGTTTCGGCTCATAAGCACGATCATCGTCCTGATAAAAAACATGGAATTCCACCATTTTAATAGGAGGTTTTATGGCAAAAGAAAAAATAGAAGGATTGGTCGATTTTGCTATACTTAGTATGAAGTATAGAACAAAATTAACTAAGAAATTCGAAAATCGTATTGCATATGAAGATCCAAATCCAAACCATGTATTGTCTTATATTCCGGGAACAATCAAGGAAGTGTTTGTGAAAGTGGGTCAGGAAGTAAAAGCTGGAGAATCAATGTTGATTCTTGAAGCGATGAAAATGAGAAATCAGATTGCCATGCCTTTTGATGGAAGAGTAAAAGCCATTTATGTAAAGGAAGGCGACAGGATACCAAAAAATCACCTTATGATTGAGGTTGAAGAATAAGAAAAAAGCGGCTTTAGCCGCTTTTTTTATTTCATTTTACCAATCCAGGTAAAGTATGATGGATCCCACTTTACTGAAGGTTCTTCTTTAAATAAGCCAAAAACGGATGATCCACTGCCCGACATAGCAGCATAAAGAGCTCCATTTGAATATAGTCTGTTTTTAATGCTTTCAATTTCTGGATATTTCTGAAATACAGTTGTTTCAAAATCATTTTTAATACAATTCTTCCAATCTTCAACAGGAAGTAAAATGTCCTTTTGTAACGATCGATCAGCTGCTTGAGGATTAATCCCTGCATATGCCTCAGGAGTGCTCACATGTATATTGGGTTTTACAAGACAAAGATAGTACTGACTCAAATCTAAAGTTATAGGTGATAACATATCTCCAATGCCAGTTGCATAGGCTGGTTGATTATCTATAAAAAATGGAACGTCAGCTCCCAGTTGACTTGCTATTGATATTAAGTCAGCCTTACTAATGTTTAATTCAAATAAGGAATTAAGCATGTTTAGCATAAATGCAGCATCGGCAGAACCTCCCCCTAATCCTGCCCCAAATGGTGTTGCTTTATGCAGATGAATTTCTATAGAGGGGATATCATATGTTTGTTTAAGTATTTGAAGTGCTTTTACACAAATATTGTTTTCTGCCGGAGCATCAACTTCAATACCTGTATTAAATAATTTGTAATCGTTATCTAAGTTGGTGTTAATGATAATTTCAAGAGCATCGCTAAGGGGAATTGGATAGAATACTGTTTCGAGGTTATGGTAACCATCAGGTCTCTTTTTAACTACATTCAGACCAATATTAATTTTAGCATTTGGAAATTGTATCATTGTAATAATTTTTGGCAAATTAAATCATTTCTGATATAATATCCTTACATAATATTGAGTGTGTAAATTTATTCGATTGGGAATGAAGAAGTATCTGATTTCAATCAATTTTACTCAGCTATTTATTCCCTGTTTCTCAGTTGTGATTAGTATATTTGTTACCCTTTAAAAATTTCAAAAAACATTAATGGCCAATAAACAACAATATAATAAGAATGCGTTGATAGGTAGTGAGTTGGGTAAGTTGCCTCCTCAGGTTCTTGATCTTGAGGAAGCGGTGTTGGGAGCTCTTATGTTGGAAAAAGATGCCTTTGTTCAAATCTCGGAGTTGTTAAAGCCTGAGCATTTTTATAAAGAAGCCCATCAGTTTATTTATCAGGCTATAATGAATTTGGAGGCGCAAGAGCAGCCCGTTGATATGTTAACGGTGACTCAGGAGTTGAAGCGTCTTTCTAAATTAGAAGAAGTAGGTGGAGCATTTTATGTTTCTCAGTTAACAAGTAAAGTTGCGTCGGCTGCCCATATTGAATTTCATGCGCGTATTATATGGCAGAAGTTTTTGCAGCGTCGTATGATTCAGATTTCAAGTGAACTGCAAACAAAAGCATACGATGATGCAATTGATGTGAACGACTTGCTAGAAGAGGCTGAAAGTACCTTTTTTATGCTTTCACAAGGAAGTATGAAAAGAGAGGCTGTTCAGATCAATCCGGTTATTCAGGAGGCAATTGATCGTATTAAAGTTGCAGCGGAACGCGGTGACGGATTAAGTGGTGTGGCTTCTGGATTTACAGCTTTAGATCGTATTACATCCGGATGGCAAGGTTCAGCATTAATTATTATTGCAGCTCGTCCTGCCATGGGTAAAACAGCATTTGTACTATCCATGACAAGGCAAATGGCTTTGAATCATAATATTCCGGTTGCTATTTTCTCTCTCGAGATGTCGAACGTGGAATTGGTAAACCGTTTAGTAGTTTCCGAAACTGAATTGTCAGCTGATAAAATTAAAAAAGGTAATCTTGCCCCATATGAATGGGAACAGCTGGATCATAAAATCCAGAATTTGATTGATGCACCTATTTTTGTTGATGATACAGCTGGATTATCGGTTTTTGAACTTAGAGCTAAGTGTAGGAGATTAAAAAAACAGCACGATATTAAATGTATTATCATTGACTACCTTCAGTTGATGAATGCAAGTGGTATGAGTCCAGGTAATCGTCAGGAAGAGGTAAGTATTATTTCTCGTTCGTTAAAAGGCTTGGCCAAAGAGTTGGATGTTCCGGTAATCGCATTATCGCAGTTGAATCGTGGTGTTGAATCTCGTGCTGGTAATGAGGGTAAAAGACCTCAGTTATCCGATCTTCGTGAATCAGGAGCGATTGAACAGGATGCTGATATGGTGTGTTTTATTCACCGTCCGGAATATTACCGTATTACGGAAGATGAGCAGGGTAATTCACTCATCGGAATGGCTGAAATAATCATTGCTAAACACCGTGCCGGACCAACAGCTGATGTCCGTTTAAGATTCCGCTCAGAGCTTGCCCGATTTCAGGATGTTGAGGAAGATATGTTTGATGATGGTGGAGGTTTTGGTCAGGAACCTACAGCTCAAAGTCTACCTTCAAAAATGAATTCGGTAGGAGATGAAGGAGCATCAAATTTACCTGATTTTCCTGATATGGGAGCAGGTTTTGATAAGGATATGCCTTTTTAAATACATTTTTGCCATTGTATAATAACCTTACTTTAGATGAAATAAAGTATTTAAGGCTACTTCAAATGGTAGCAGACTTAATTAACCCAACATTTAATGAAAAGAAATACGCCGGTAGCCGTTATCACAGGTCCTACAAGTGGGATAGGGAAAGCATTTGCGCAAAAGCTGGCGTTGCAAGGGTATAATCTTTTATTGATTGCCCGGCACGAAGAAAAGCTGAATGATCTGAAGATTCGTTTGGAGCAAGAATACTCTGTTGAAATAGAAGGAGTAGTTGCCGATTTGTCGCTGGAGAATGATATTGATAAAGTAGAAAAAGTTATTGCTTCATCAAAGAGGATTGATATTCTTATTAATAATGCAGGGTTTGGAGTTGGAGGGTATTTTGTAGAGGTGCCTATGCAAAGACAAATGGACATGGTAAATGTTCATTTAAATAGTACCATTCGGTTTAGTAGAGCTGCCATACCTGTAATGGCAAAACAACAAGTAAAAGGAAATATAATTAATGTAGCTTCTTTTTCGGTTTTTATTGATGTACCAGGTAGTGTGATGTATAGCACAACCAAATCAGCTGTTGTACATTTTTCAAAAACGCTGCAATATGAGGTGAGTGATTATGATATCAAAATTCAGGCTCTTTGCCCGGTTTTTACTCCAACATCGTTTCATGAATCTATCCATAAAGAATTAGCCTTTTTGAAAAATATTCCGGATTTTTTCTGGACTCCGGTAAGTGACGTTGTTAATAGTTCGTTACGCTCTTTAAAATCTCGAAAAGTAATTTGTATACCGGGGCAATTTAATCGCTTGATATATTGGTTTAACAAGCGTCCTGTATTTTCTTCTCTAATTCATAAAATAACAATGCGATTAAATAATCGGGATCATGCTCCTGAAATAGCAGATATAAAGACGGAAAAGCAAGAGGAAATTGAGGTGTGTCATGAAGTGGGTTAAAAACAAAAAAGCGCCTAAGCGCTTTTCCTATCTTCTTTCCATTAATACTACGTTTTCAACATGATGTGTATGTGGAAACATATCTACTGGTTGAATCTTTGTAACTTTATATCGAATATCTAGCATATTAATATCTCGTGCCTGGGTTGCTGAGTTACAACTTACATACACAATGCGATCTGGTGCTGAGTTTAATATAGTTTGAACCACATCTGCATGCATTCCAGCTCTTGGTGGATCCACGATCATTACATCAGGATGACCATTTTCTTCCAAAAAGTTGAAGTTTAATACATCCTTCATATCTCCTGCGAAAAATACGGTATTGGTAATTTCGTTGAGTTTTGAATTTTCAATTGCATCTTCGATAGCTTCTGGAACATATTCAACACCCACTACCTTCTTAGCCTGACGGGCAACAAAGTTGGCGATTGTGCCGGTTCCGGTGTATAGATCGTAAACGATTTCATTGCTGTTGATGTTAGCAAAATCGCGAGTTATCTTATATAATTCGTAGGCTTGTTCTGAGTTGGTTTGATAAAATGATTTAGGACCAATTTTAAACTGTAATCCTTCCATTTCTTCAAAAATATGATCGCGACCATTAAATAATACAATCTCCTGATCAGTAATTGTATCGTTTGCTTTTGAATTAATTACATATTGTAATGATGTAATTTCAGGAAATGTATTTTTTATATGCTCTAACAGTTTAATTCTGTTTTCCTCATCTTCATGAAAAAGAGTAAGAATCACCATAATCTCTCCTGTTGATGCAGTACGAATAATTAAAGTACGCAGAAATCCTTCTTGCTTCTTTAAGTCAAAGAAAGTTAGGTCGTTTTCAAATGCATATCTTTTGATTTCCAAACGAATTTGGTTTGATGGATCGGGTTGTAAATGGCATTTATTGACATCAATCACTTTATCAAACATTCCTGGTATATGAAAACCAACACCATTACGTTGAATATTTTCCTTATCAGAATTCATTTCTTCGGGCGATAACCAACGGTTGTTCGAAAAAGTATATTCCAGCTTATTACGATAAAAGTCTGTTTTATCAGAACCTTTTATTGGCAAAGA
The DNA here is from genome assembly GCF_963668385.1 of uncultured Carboxylicivirga sp. GTDB lineage: Bacteria > Bacteroidota > Bacteroidia > Bacteroidales > Marinilabiliaceae > Carboxylicivirga. The sequence continues at coordinate 5,942,174 of NZ_OY764327.1, read as the reverse complement.
TTCAGGTAATTCAATTTTGCCAATGCGCTGAAGGTTGTTTAATACTTCGCGTTCTTTGTATTTTAGCTGATGCTCGTATGGCAGAGCTTGCCATTTGCAACCTCCGCACGTACCAAAGTGCTCGCAAATTGGTTCTGTTCTTATATCGCTATATTTATGAAAATGTACAGGATAACCTTCGTAATAACTTTTACGTTTCTTGGTTACTTGAACATCAACAATGTCGCCCGGAACAGCTTTTTGTACAAAAACTACTCTGTCTTCAATTCGGCATAAGGCTTTACCTTCGGCTGCAACATCAGTTATTTCAACTTGTTTAAGCAGCGGTTTGTTTCTTCTTGATCTACCCACGATGTCAATATTTTCGGCCGCAAAATTAACTAAAATTGTTGAATGTATTACATCTAAATATAATTAAGAATGGTATTTATAGATTCAAGTTTGAATGTTAATGTGATTCTTATGGTTTTGAAGTTTATTTTTGAATGATAATAATTTATGTAGTTTTGTACTTCATTAAAAACACTAAAGCACAATTTTGATGGAAGAAAAAGTATTAACATTCAAAGATATTGATTCTGGTATTTTAAAATCGTTACCAAATCCAACTGGAGAAGCTTATGAAATTAAAATTAAAATTCCTGAATTTACATTTTTAGGTGTGAAGAAACAGCCAGATTTTGCTGATGTATTTATCACCTTTTATCCTAAAAAAAGGATAATTGAATTGAAATCTTTAAAGGAGTATGTTTACCATTTGCGTAATATTACTGTATCGTACGAAAGATTGATAAATGTGTTTTACGATCATATGATGGAGACATATGATCCGGAGCGTATTAGAATTACCATGGTATGTAATCCACGTGGAGGTATAAGTTCTAAGTTAACCATTGATTCGGATTGGAAAGTGCGAGGTGGTAAGGAAAACTTTAGCGATTGGAAAAATAATTTAGAAGATAATTGGTCGGTAACTATGTAATGTAGACTAATAATATAGATAAAAGAAAACCCCGCTAAAGCGGGGTTTTTTTATTTTGATTCCTCAAAGGGATTTGATTCGAAATTATTTTGTTGTAAAGGTTCTGATTGAGTTGAAGGAGCTGTTCGACCAGGGCCTCCTGGTGCATTATCCTCATCTGTCATCATAACCAGAGAAATCTCATTGTCTATTTTGTATGTAACCATCTCTGGTTTTTGGTATGTCTTTTTACTTTTTCTTTTCATAATAACAGCTCAAAGATAGTTATTTTATTAAAAGTTTTTTAGAAAAGACTTTTTCTTTGGATATTATTTTTACAATGATTAATCCTTCGTACGAAATGTTTAAGTTGTTAGTGGAATTAGAATTTAGAGTTTTATTTAAGATGCTTTTACCAGCAATGTCATAAACTTCAACCTTTGGATCAATTAAATCGGGAATTTCAATATAAATGTCTTTATGATTGTTATAGATGTTAATTTGTTCATCTTTTGCTTTAGAAATTGATGTAGCAGTATTGTTAACATGAAGTACAAATCTATTATCGACATTTCCTTTTGTAGTATAAAAACTATAAGAATCACCAGCATTAGTTAACGATGTTTCTGATGGTATTAGTTTATCCTCTAGAATAATTTCTGCATCCTCGAAATTACTTAATCGTACTAAATCAATACTGTATGTTCCTGCTGAAGGCGCGTAATATCCAAGATTGATATCTTGTGTTTGGTCTTCTGTTGAAATGGTATTGATAGCAAGTTGTGTGTTGTTTTTAATTGAATATAACTCAATAATTGAGTTGTTATAATTCATGAATGATTTTTTAGAATCAAAGTTACCGTCTCCTTCGACTGCATCAGGATTGAATGCAATTAATGCTTCGTCTTTTATCCCATTGCTGTTTTTACCAGCCAATTTTATAAAGGGGATGGTAGCTTTAGAAGATTTTAAGTAAGTATAATTATAATCTCTTCTGGAAGTATTTGGTATGGTAATGCTTCCTGAAGTGTAATCAATATTTACTTGAACCCATACTGCATGCATACTAGGTAGGTAAGTCGGGTGTTCGTCATTTAAATTAATGTAACCAGACTCATTAAGAACCCCTAATTGACCTGTGTCATTTAATCTTAATTGAAAGTGATAGTTCATGTTATCACTTATGTCTAGGTCATTTAAGTCAATTGTACATGGATATGGATTACCAATTAGATTCCATCCAAAGTTCTTGTATGGAGATGTTGTTCTATAGCAAGGAAATGCATATGAAGTTGAATTATTAATGTTACCAGAAAAAGTTAGATCTGTTCCAGAAGTACTCCATACGACATAACCTTCAGCTGGATTAAACGTTTCAGTCGGATTCATTGTAACCCATTTGGTGTCAGGAACAAATTTAAAAGCTTGACCATTTACCCCAATACTTGCTGGAGTAGCATTGGTTACAGGACTTGATATATAGTAATCATATGGTTCTGAACTTATGTTCTGATGAATCTTAACCTCAGCAGCTGATGTGTTTAATGTTCCCTGGTTTAAAAGTACTCCATTACCAATACTAGGTGTATTGGATGAATTTATTTCTAATAAATCATTAATATCTAACGTTGCTCCACTTGTAATAGTGAATGAAGCACCAGCTTCTATTATTAAAGTATTAAAATCACCAGAAGTATTATAAACAGGCATTGTAGTGGCTGATGCTGGTATGATTGCACTAAAAGTTCCTAGAGGTAAGGCTGAGTCCCAATTTGCATCAACTGTTACATCATTAGAAACAGATCCGTTCCAATATCTAAATTTATCAGTTGTAAACGTTGATGAAGTAGAACTTGTTTGTTCTATTCCATCTGTGTTTTGAATAGCAGAAATTTCAATGTAATATTGAGTTTGTGCTGCTAAGTCATTATCAGGTGTAATAATAATTTGTGTTTTGCCTGCATTGATTGTTGCGCTATAGCCAACATCTGATCCTCCTATACCTTGAGTAAAGGTAATAATAGAAGATACATTAGTATCATCAATTTCAGTTCCTCCAATTAGTTGAGCATATTGATCAAAGTCAACAATGATTTGTGTTTGAACATTTACGTTTGTTGAAGCATCAGACGGGGTTATTGTTGTAATTGGAATCAATGCAGCTGTAGTAAATCTCCAGGTATTAGCATCAGAGAAACCACTAAATGCAATATTTGAAGTGTTTTCAAGAGCTCCATCTTCAATAGTAATATAATAAGTAGTTGAAGGAGTCAGGTCATCGGTCATGTTAATAATCAGTTGATTATTGTTTTGTATTGAAACTTCAGAATCTCTGTCTGTGATCCCGGATACAAATTGAAAAGTTTCAATTGCAAATACATTACCCTCTTCAAAAAATTTAATTGTTTTAATGGTACCAGTAGAGTTGAATTGTATGTCTTGATTGAAAGTTAATTCAAGGTTTGTTGTAACATCAATATCGCTAGCATCCTGAATAGGAAGATATGATGAAATACTAATAGGTTGAGAAATTATTGAGAACCTCCAAGTATTAGCATCAGAGAATCCACTAAACGGAATACTTGAAGTGTTTTCAATAGCACCAGCCTCTACGGTAATATAGTATGTAGAAGAATAATCAAGATCGTTAGCTGGGTTAATAGTCAGTTGATTATTATTTTGGATAGAAACCTGAGAAGGTTTGTCAGTGCTTCCCGAAATAAAATTAAAAGTTTCAATAGGGAAGGGATTACCATCTAAGTAAAGAGCAATAGTATATTCCGAAGCTGTTGAATTGAATTGAATATCTTGATCAAACTCTAATTGGAGATTAGTTGTTACATCTACATCCGTAGCATCTGAAGCTGGAGTATAACCATCTGTAATTACAACCGGAGCTTGGGATGCTGTAGTAAATCTCCAGGTATTAGCATCAGAGAAACCACTAAATGCAATATTTGAAGTGTTCTCAAGAGCTCCATCTTCAATAGTAATATAATAAGTAGTTGAAGGAGTCAGATCATCGGTCATGTTAATAATCAGTTGATTATTGTTTTGTATTGAAACTTCAGAATCTCTGTCTGTGATCCCAGATACAAATTGAAAAGTTTCAATTGCAAATACATTACCCTCTTCAAAGAGTTTAATTGTTTTAATGGTACCAGTAGAGTTGAATTGTATGTCTTGATTGAAAGTTAATTCAAGGTTTGTTGTAACATCAATATCGCTAGCATCCTGAATAGGAAGATATGATGAAATACTAATAGGTTGAGAAATTGTTGAGAACCTCCAAGTATTAGCATCCGAGAATCCACTAAACGGAATACTTGAAGTGTTTTCAATAGCACCAGCCTCTACAGTAATATAGTATGTAGAAGAATAATCAAGATCGTTAGCTGGGTTAATAATCAGTTGATTATTATTTTGTATAGAAACCTGAGAAGGTTTGTCAGTGCTTCCCGAAATAAAATTAAAAGTTTCAATAGGGAAGGGGTTACCATCTAAGTAAAGAGCAATAGTATATTCCGAAGCTGTAGAATTGAATTGAATATCTTGATCAAACTCTAATTGGAGATTAGTTGTTACATCTACATCCGTAGCACCTGAAGCTGGAGTATAACCATCTGTAATTACAACCGGAGCTTGGGATGCTGTAGTAAATCTCCAGGTATTAGGATCAGAGAAACCACTAAATGCAATATTTGAAGTGTTTTCAAGAGCTCCATTTTCAATAGTAATATAATAAGTAGTTGAAGGACTCAAGTCATCCGTCATGTTAATAATCAGTTGATTATTGTTTTGTATTGAAACTTCAGAACCTCTGTCTGTGATCCCAGATACAAATTGAAAAGTTTCAATTGCAAATACATTACCCTCTTCAAAGAGTTTAATTGTTTTAATGGTACCAGTAGAGTTGAATTGTATGTCTTGATTGAAAGTTAATTCAAGGTTTGTTGTAACATCAATATCGCTAGCATCCTGAATAGGAAGATATGATGAAATACTAATAGGTTGAGAAATTGTTGAGAACCTCCAAGTATTAGTATCCGAGAATCCACTAAACGGAATACTTGAAGTGTTTTCAATAGCACCAGCCTCTACGGTAATGTAGTATGTAGAAGAATAATCAAGATCGTTAGCTGGGTTAATAATCAGTTGATTATTATTTTGGATAGAAACCTGAGAAGGTTTGTCAGTGCTTCCCGAAATAAAATTAAAAGTTTCAATAGGGAAGGGGTTACCATTTATGTAAAGAGCAATAGTATATTCCGAGGCTGTTGAATTGAATTGAATATCTTGATCAAACTCTAATTGGAGATTAGTTGTTACATCTACATCCGTAGCATCTGAAGCTGGAGTATAACCATCTGTAATTACAACCGGAGCTTGGGATGCTGTAGTAAATCTCCAGGTATTAGCATCAGAGAAACCACTAAATGCAATATTTGAAGTGTTCTCAAGAGCTCCATCTTCAATCGTAATATAATAAGTAGTTGAAGGAGTCAGATCGTCGGTCATGTTAATAATCAGTTGATTATTGTTTTGTATTGAAACTTCAGAATCTCTGTCTGTGATCCCAGATACAAATTGAAAAGTTTCAATTGCAAATACATTACCCTCTTCAAAGAGTTTAATTGTTTTAATGGTACCAGTAGAGTTGAATTGTATGTCTTGATTGAAAGTTAATTCAAGGTTTGTTGTAACATCAATATCGCTAGCATCCTGAATAGGAAGATATGATGAAATACTAATAGGTTGAGAAATTGTTGAGAACCTCCAAGTATTAGCATCCGAGAATCCACTAAACGGAATACTTGAAGTGTTTTCAATAGCACCAGCCTCTACAGTAATATAGTATGTAGAAGAATAATCAAGATCGTTAGCTGGGTTAATAATCAGTTGATTATTATTTTGTATAGAAACCTGAGAAGGTTTGTCAGTGCTTCCCGAAATAAAATTAAAAGTTTCAATAGGGAAGGGGTTACCATCTAAGTAAAGAGCAATAGTATATTCCGAAGCTGTAGAATTGAATTGAATATCTTGATCAAACTCTAATTGGAGATTAGTTGTTACATCTACATCCGTAGCACCTGAAGCTGGAGTATAACCATCTGTAATTACAATGGGAGTAGCAAATTGGGTAGTAAAATACCAAGTGTCTTTGTTTGTAATTCCAGCAAAATATAAATCGTTATCATTTGATTGGATCGTTGTAGCCGCAATAGTAATGTAATATTGAGTTCCTTGCAGATATGGAATTGTTGGGTCTGTGATAATCAGATCCGCTCCCGAGATACTGACTTCAGAATCAGAGTTGTTAAGTTCAATCCAGTATCTGGAAAGTCTCACATTGTCATTATATCTGTATATTTGTAACCAACCTCCGGTTGTACCTTCTTTAATGTTCTGATCGAAAGTAAGAGTCAGATCTATTGTTGAATAATCAACATCTGTAGCACTAACCACAGGAGAGTAACCGTCCGTGGCTACAACTGGAGCTGTTTGTGCAGAAATATCAATAAGAACTATGAATGTCAAACAAAGTGAAATTAAAAAATGGAACTTTTTCATAGTATTATGTTTCAAAAGTATTTAAACGTTTTTACGGCAATGTAAAGATAAAGTTTTGAATTAAAACAATTCTGAGTAATCGTTTGTTTGTGATGAATCGCTGATATATAGCGATAAACGTTATTTCCTATTGTTTAAGTATGAGGCGTGCTAAATAGTCGTAATGCGGACCGTCAATCAGTTTTTCAAATTCAAAACCGTTTACAGTTGCTTTATCTTCTAACAGGGCCGGATCGATAAAAAGCCAAGGAAATGGTTGTGTTTTGTGGTTTTTAAATTTCATGGTATAAATAACCTCCCCGTAATAGTTCTCCATTGGCACCATCATGTAACTATCTTCATCAATAAACAAATAACGCAAATCAGAACTATCTAGAAGTATTTGTCCATTAGGTTTAAGATGCTTTTTGAGGCATTGTAAAAAATGATCCAGATTTTTAAGATTACCGGCTAATCCAATGCCATTCATCATTAGGAGTAGGGTGTCGTACTTTTTGTCTGTTTCAAACTGATAAAAATCAGCCAGATAGAAGTGCTTAATACCTCTTTGTAACGCCACTTCTTTGCAGCCTGCAGATGTATCAATACAATCGACTTGTAGCCCTTTTTGTTGTAAATATAAAGCATGTGAGCCAACGCCGGAACCAATATCCAGTACATCACCTTTACAAAGCATTAATGCTTTTTGTTCTATCTCAGGCATCTGATCGAATGACCGGAATAGATAGTCAACGGGTATAAAATCATCTTCAGCTATGTTAGATCGTACTCTGATTGAAAGACCACGCTGGCCGCTGATATATTCAAGAGCGGCTTGCCCCATCGGATCGTTCTGCATAATAGTCATTAGTTTAAAATGCAAAAATACTAAAAAGGTGTGAATGCTTAGGTGTTTGGATAAAGTAAATGACAGTTAGTTGATTATTGTTTTGCCTTGATGGCAAATAAGAGTGGTTTAATTCGGACAAGTATCTTTACAGGAAATTATTTAAGCATATTTTATTCAATATTTCTTCAAATGTTCTTGAATGAACGATGAAATATTCTATTTTAAATAAATTAAAAGGGCTGTGTAAAAGGAAGGTCGCTGGGGTTGGAAATAAAAAAAGCCAACTCAAATGAGCTGGCTTTCGTGAGTGTATGATATTTATTACAATACGTTTGCAATTTTATCAGACTTGTATTTCCCTGCTTTTAGCTTTTCTTTTACTTCAGAGAATGCTTTGATAGTATAATCAACATCTTCTAAAGTGTGCGCTGCTGTAGGAATGATACGAAGCATAATCTGATCTTTAGGAATTACAGGGTAAACTACGATTGAACAAAAAATGTTGTAGTTTTCACGTAAATCCATTGTTAATTGAGTTGCTTCTGGTACATCACCTTCAAGGAAAACAGGAGTTACAGGAGATTCTGTATGTCCAAGGTTAAAGCCTTCGCTTTTCAAACCACTTTGAAGTGCTTCAACAACTTTCCACAAATTAGCTTTGTGTTCTGGTTGATCGCGTAACATCTCAAGACGTTTCATAGCACCGATTACCATTGGCATAGGTAATGATTTTGCGAAGATTTGAGAGCGTAAGTTATAACGTAAATAACTAACTACATCTTCGTTCCCTGCAACAAAAGCGCCAATACCAGCCATTGATTTAGCAAATGTGCTGAAGTGAACATCAATTTGATCAGTTACTCCAAAGTGTTCAGGTACACCAGCACCTGTTTTACCCATAGTACCAAAACCGTGAGCATCATCAACTAATATTCTGAAGTTAAACTTCTCTTTAAGCTTAACGATATCTTTTAAGTTACCTAAGTCACCTGCCATACCAAAAACACCTTCGGTAATAACAAGGATACCTCCGCCGTTTTCTTCTGCTTTTTTGGTAGCAAACTCAAGCATTTTTTCGCATTTTGCCATGTCGTTATGAGCAAAAACGAAGCTTTTACCACCTTTTGCTTTATGAAGGAAAATACCATCCATAATACAAGCATGCGACTCAGAGTCGTAAACAATAACATCTTTACGGCTAACCAAAGTATCAATGATCGAGACCATTCCCTGGTATCCGAAGTTAAGAAGATAAGCATCTTCTTTACCTACGAATTCAGCCAACTGAGACTCTAATTCTTCGTGTTTGCTAGTGTGTCCCGACATCATACGGGCACCCATTGGGTATGCCATACCATATTCAGCTGCTGCATCAGCATCAGCTTTTCTAACTTCAGGATGATTAGCTAATCCCAGATAGTTATTTAAACTCCAGGTAAGTACTTCTTTACCACGGAATTTCATTTTTGGGCTAATCTCTCCCTCTAATTTAGGGAACATAAAATATCCATGAGCTTCCTTACCATATTGGCCCAAAGGACCCATGTGTGCTTTTATCTTATCGAAAATGTCCACGTTACTGAGCTTTAAAATTTCGGGCAAATGTAATGTTTTTGATACTGATTGAGAAAAAAACACGTTAAAAAATCTAAACATATCAAATAGATGAATGTTTAGAAAGGGATATAATTTTGTCTTATTGTCTGGTAGTTAGGTAGAATGGAGGGTGTTTGCATTATATTTGGTTAATAACTAATATCTTTTTAGTATTGTGAGGTTCTAATGTAAACTATATCTTTGCATGATGTTTAAATACGAATCTTTTAATCGCCCTTAATAAATTGAGAAAATTAATTAACAAAACTCTATGAAGGTAAGAAGGTTATCGTTGTTAGTAATATTAACTGTTAGTTTGTTTTTAGGAAGCTGCAGTAAGTATCAGAAGCTATTAAAAAGTCAGGATTATGAGTTGTGGTACACTGAAGCTATGTCTTATTATGAAAAAGAAGACTACACAAGGGCTTCAACATTACTAAGTCAATTAATTAATATTTACAGAGGTACTGACAAAGCTGAAGAGCTTAATTATGTGTATGCTAATTGTTTGTATGGTTTAGGTCAGGATATGTCTGCAGGTCATTATTACCGCGAATTTGTAAAGAATTTTCCGGCAAGTGATAAAGCAGAGGAGTGTCAGTATTTAAGTGCCATTACTTATTATAATATGTCGCCGAAACCTCGTTTGGATCAAACGCCCACTCAACAGGCAATACAGGAATTTCAGTTGTTTATTAATATGTATCCCAATAGTCCAAGGGTTGCTGAAGCAACTCGTTTAATGGATGAATTGAGAGATAAATTAGTTTATAAGTCATATCTGAATGCTAAATTATATTATGATTTGGGTGACTATCAAGGAAATAATTATTTATCAGCAGTAATTGCAGCTCAAAATAGTTTGAAGGAATTTCCTGATACTAAATATAGAGAAGAGTTATCTTTCTTGATTTTAGAATCGAAATATATTCAGGCTGTAAAAAGTATTGAAGAGAAGAAAGAAGAGAGGATTAGAGAAACCATTGATGAATATTATTCGTTTGTAAATGAGTTTCCAGAAGGTAAATATAAGAAGCGAGCTGATAAAATATTAGACGATTCTGAAGGAATGTTAAAAGGATATAATCACGAAAAAGTATAATTAATTACAATAGATATGTCAATCGATTACAAAAAGACAAACGCACCTGTTTCAACCATTACATGGGATAAGAACGTATTATCTAAAGATACAGATAATATATACGAATCGTTGGTGGTAATATCGAAACGTGCAAATCAAATTAGTGGAGAAATGAAGGATGAGCTTAATAAAAAGCTTCAGGAATTTGCTTCTTACACTGATAACTTAGAAGAGGTTTTTGAAAATCGTGAGCAGATTGAGATTTCTCGATTCTATGAGCGTTTACCAAAACCAGTGTGTATTGCTGCTCAAGAGTTTGTAGAAGGTAATGTTTACCATCGCAACACTGATAAAACTGAAGCCGGAGAATAGTGTTTGTAACACTATTATGGTTTTATGATACGAAATTAAAGATAAAAGGAGAGTGTGCTTCTTTTATCTTTTTTTTATTTTAGGCTATGCTAAAAGGAAAAAAGTTTATTCTTGGAATATCAGGAGGTATTGCAGCCTACAAATGTGCTCAATTAACTCGATTATTGGTTAAAGAGGGGGCTGAGGTGCAGGTTTTGATGACAAAAATGGCCAAGGAGTTTATTACTCCGTTAACAATGGCAACTTTATCAAAACGACCGATCTTGGTTGAGTTTTATAATCCGGAAAATGGAGATTGGAACAGTCATGTTGATACTGGATTATGGGCTGACGCAATGATTGTAGCGCCAGCAACTGCCAATACAATGGGTAAAATGGCTAATGGTATTGCTGATAATTTATTAATTACAACTTATTTATCTGCTCGTTGTCCTGTTTTTGTTGCCCCTACAATGGATTTGGATATGTATCAGCATCCTTCGACTAAACGTAATATGCAAGCTCTTAAATCGTATGGTAACATATTGATTGAACCCGGATCGGGTGAGTTGGCTAGTGGTTTGGTTGGTAAAGGCAGAATGGCAGAACCAGAAGAGATTGTGGAGCAATTGAAGGCCTTCTTTAAAAAAAAAGTCTCTGATAAATTAGTTGGTAAAAAAGTAATGGTTACTGCCGGTCCAACACATGAGATGATTGATCCTGTTCGGTTTATTGGGAATTATTCTTCAGGAAAAATGGGGTTTGCTATTGCCGAAGAACTTGCTGAACGAGGTGCTGAAGTTACCCTTATTAGTGGGCCTAGTAATCAAAAGCATCATAATAGCAATATTAGTAGAGTGGATGTAATTAGTGCGGCCGATATGTATCAGGCTTCCGAAAAAGCATTTTTTGACTCTGATATTGCTATAATGGCAGCTGCTGTGGCTGATTATACACCAGCTGTAAAGGCTGATCAAAAAATGAAACGCAAAGCAGATGAATTGACCATAGAATTAAAGGCAACGGTTGATATTGCTAAAGCTTTGGGGGCTATTAAAAACGATAATCAGGTGATGGTTGGGTTTGCATTAGAAACAAATAATGCTGAACAAAATGCCCAAAAAAAACTTAGTTCAAAAAATCTTGATATGATTGTTTTAAACAGTTTGGAAGATAGTGGGGCGGGATTTAATGTGGATACTAATAAAATTACTATCATCGATAAACAAAATAACAAGAAAGATTTTTCGTTGAAATCAAAGGCGGAAGTAGCGAGTGATATTATTGATGAGTTGGAACGCCTCTTGAAATAGTTATTTATTAATACATCGGTTTATGTTACGTGTTGTAGTTGCAATCTTTCTTTTGATTTCAGGTGTTTACTTAAAAGCACAAGAGTTTAAGTGTGCAGTTCAGGTGGTTTCTCCAAGTATTCAGGGGTCGAATAAAAAGGTTTTCGAAACTTTACAAACTTCAATAATGGAGTTTATGAATAACCAAAACTGGACAAATGATGTATTTAAACCTGAAGAACGGATTGATTGTAATATCATGATTAATATAACCGAAATGATTTCGGTAGACGAATTTAAAGGCTCGATTCAAATACAAGCACGTCGTCCGGTTTTTAACTCATCTTATTATACTGTTTTGTTCAATCATCAGGATGGAGATGTGCATTTTAAGTATGTTGAGTTTGAACCATTAATCTATAATCCCAACTCTTTTGATTCAAATTTGGTAGGTATATTAGCTTATTATGCCAATATTATTTTGGGAATGGATTACGATTCTTTTTCGCCCAATGGAGGTACTGAATACTTCCAAAAAGCAGAACAAATCGTTAATCAGGCACAGGGATCAAGTTATTTGGGGTGGAAATCATTCGATAGCCAGCGTAATCGTTATTGGTTAACTGAAAATATCCTGAATGAGTATCACAAACCTCTACGTAAATGTATGTATACTTATCATCGTAAAGGATTGGATATTATGAATGATAAACCCGAGGCAGGAAGAGCTGAGATTCTAAAAAGTTTGGAAGACTTAAGGAAAGTTCAACGTCAGCGTCCCGGTTCTTTTTTTATGCAGGTGTTCTTCACTGCAAAAAGCGATGAAATTGTAAAAATATTTGAAGAATCCTTCTCCATGGAACGAAGTAAAGCGGTGGAGGTATTGTCGGAAGTAGATCCGTCGAACAGTAAAAAATACGAAAAGTTAAGTAGCAACTAATACTATGCTTAAGTCTCTTTCTATATCAAATTACGCATTAATTGATAAGGTTACCATTAGCTTTGATAATGGATTAACTGTGATTACTGGTGAAACAGGTGCCGGTAAATCGGTAATGTTGGGTGCTCTTTCTCTTATTTTAGGCAGTAGGAGTGATTTGAATGCTTTGTTAAATAAGGAAAAGAAGTGTGTTGTTGAAGGTGAATTTTTTGTGGGTAATAATGGGCTGAAAGAATATTTTGAGGCTCATGATGTAGATTTTGAAGAGTATACCATCATTCGTCGCGAAGTGCTACCATCGGGTAAGTCTAGGGCTTTTGTGAATGATACACCTGTAAATCTACAGTTTTTGAAAGGTATAGGATCTAAGTTGATTGATGTTCATTCGCAGCACCAAAATTTATTGTTGGATGACGTTGGTTTTCAACGTATGATAGTTGACGCAGTAGCTGATAACAGATTTTTACAACAAGAATATTCGGTAACTTTTAAGGAGTACAGAAAACTAAAAGTTGAGATTGATAAGCTAATTGATGAGAACAATAAGCAGAAAGATGATCTTGATTATCTTCAGTTTCAGTTTCAACAATTAGATGAAGCAAATCTGGTTGAAGGAGAACTTGAAGAACTTGAAAAAGAGTTGCAAGAACTTTCGCATGTTGAAGAGATAAAGATGAATTTGGCCGACGTTGTTGGAGCTTTAAACGAAGAACCTAAGATGGTGGTGGGAGCGCTACGCGACTCGTTAAATAAGATTCAAAAGGTTGAGCCATATCTTCATGACGGAAAGGAAATTATACAGCGTTTAGAATCAGCTTATCTCGATTTAAAAGATTTAGCCGATGACCTTGAAACCCGGGTTGAGGATATGGAATACGATCCGGCACAGATACAAAAGGTACAAGATCGCCTGGATTTGATTTATAGTCTTCAGAAAAAACATCATATTGAGGATGTTTTGGAATTGATTGCTTTGAGAGATAATCTTCAATCGCAGCTTGATAAAATCAACTTCTTTGATGATGAGTTAGAAAAACTGAAAAAGCAGTTAAAAGAGGTGACTAAGACTCTTCAAGAAAAGGCGAAGAAGTTAAGTGATTCGCGTAAGAAAGTATTGCCTGTTGTAAAGTCATCTGTTGAATCAAAACTGCATGCTTTGGGTATGCCACATGCTAATTTTGTGGTTCAGATGGCCAATGCCGATGATTATATGCCTTATGGAGTAGATCAAATTGAATTTTTATTCTCAGGAAATAAAAACGGTACGCCTTCATCAATTCATAAAGTAGCATCGGGTGGAGAAATGTCGAGAGTGATGCTAAGTATTAAGTCATTATTATCATCGGCTAAAGGATTACCTACTATCATTTTTGATGAGATTGATACAGGTGTGTCTGGCGAAGTAGCTGATCAAATGGGTGTAATCATGTCAGAAATGGCAGAAGCAATGCAGGTAGTAAGTATAACTCACTTGCCTCAAATTACAGTGAAAGGAAATCATCATTATAAAGTATTTAAAACAGATAATGAGCATACAACTGTGTCTCAAATTAAAAAACTTTCTCACGAAGAGCGTGTGGTAGAGGTTGCAAAAATGCTGAGTGGATCAACATTAACCGATGCTGCAATGGAAAACGCTCGTTCTCTATTGAAAAACTGAACAGAGCTTCATAAATTGTAAGAACTAAAATGAATTCTGTTTGTTATTAAAAGCTGAACATAGACGAAATTTTTAAAATGTAACTTGTGAAGTGCAACATATAATATATATTTGTGCGCTCAAAAATAAACTGATATGGGATTTGATCTTTTAAAAGGAAAAAGAGGTATTGTTTTCGGAGCACTTAACGACATGTCTATTGCATGGAAAGTGGCTGAAAGGGCAGTAGAAGAAGGTGCCCAAATTACTTTGTCGAACACTCCGGTAGCCTGCCGTATGGGTGAAGTAGTGGAACTAGGTAAAAAACTAAATGCTGAAATTATTCCTGCAGATGCAACCAATGTTGCAGATCTTGAGAATGTTTTTGCCAAGTCGATGGAAGCTTTAGGTGGAAAAATCGACTTTGTATTGCACTCTATCGGTATGTCATTGAATGTGCGTAAGAAGCGCGTTTATCACGACCTTGATTATAATTACTTAAATAAAACATTAGACATTTCTGCTATTTCATTTCACAAAATGTTGCAGGTAGGTTTCAAAATGGATGCTATTAGTGAGTGGGGCTCTGTTTTGGCTTTAAGCTATGTTGCTGCGCAACGCACATTTTATGGATATAATGATATGGCTGATGCTAAAGCATTGTTAGAATCAATCGGACGTAGCTTTGGTTATATTTATGGCCGCGAGCGTAAAGTACGTGTAAATACAATTTCGCAATCGCCAACAGTTACTACTGCCGGTAGTGGTGTGAAAGGTATTGATGGTTTGATCGACTTTTCGGAGCGTATGTCGCCACTAGGTAATGCTGATGCGATGGATTGTGCCAACTACTGTATTACCATGTTCTCGGACTTGACTAAGAAAGTAACCATGCAAAATCTTTTCCACGATGGAGGATTCTCTAATGTGGGTATGAGTTTGCGAGCGATGACGCAATACAATAAGAGTTTTGATCAGAGCGATCTAAAGGATATGTATTAATTGTGAAAGGGTGCTGAAAGCACCCTTTTTTGGTAGATATTGTTTCTTGAAAACCATACCTTTAAATTTTCAATTTCTAGCGATATTCATTACCTTTGGCGACGTTTTTGCATTGAATGGCCTGTAAATCAATAATGGCTTTAATTATAGTAGGAAATTTTAAATATTATCATGGATAAATACCGGATAAATCACCTTAAAGAACTTGAAGCAGAATCTATTTATGTTATCCGAGAGGTTGCTGCACAGTTTGAAAATCCAGTGATGTTATTTTCTGGCGGAAAAGACTCAATCGTAATGTTTCATCTTGCCCGAAAAGCATTTTGGCCAGCCAAAGTGCCTTTCTCTTTGATGCATATCGATACAGGTCATAATTTCCCTGAAACCATTGAGTACCGAGATAAATTGATGGAAGAAACCGGAACGAAGTGTATTGTTGCTTTGGTTCAGGATTCTATTGATCAGGGTAAAGTTGTTGAGGAGAAAGGATTTAATGCCAGTCGTAATAAATTACAAACGGTTACTTTATTGGATGCAATCGAAAGTAATAAGTTCGATGCAGCAATGGGAGGTGGTCGTCGTGACGAAGAAAAAGCACGAGCCAAAGAGCGTTTTTTCTCACATCGTGACGAATTTGGTCAATGGGATCCTAAAAATCAACGTCCTGAATTGTGGAATCTTTTTAACGGGCGTAAAAATATGGGAGAGCACTTCCGAGTATTCCCAATCAGTAACTGGACTGAAATGGATGTTTGGCAATACATCTACATGGAAGAAATAGAGTTGCCAAGCTTATATTTTACCCATAAACGTGAAGTATTTAACCGCGACGGTGTGTGGATGGCAAATGAGCCATGTATGCAATTGAAAGATACTGAGAAGTTAGAAATGAGAGATGTTCGTTGTCGTACTATTGGTGATGTTACTTGTACCGGATTAACATTATCAACAGCCAATACTATTGAAGATATTATTCATGAAGTGGCGGCAACACGTACTACTGAACGTGGCGGACGAGCTGATGATAAGAGATCGGAATCAGCTATGGAAGACCGTAAGCGTGAAGGATATTTCTAAACTTGTAAAATCAGAAAAACACAATAATATGTCCGGAAAAGAATCAGGATATTTAAATATGGAGCTTTTACGTTTTACCACAGCTGGTAGCGTGGACGATGGTAAAAGTACCTTAATCGGAAGGTTGTTATACGATAGTAAAGCAATTTTCGAAGACCAAATGGAAGCAATTGAGCGAGTAAGTGAGCGTGCTGGTCATGAAGATGTAAACCTGGCGTTGTTAACTGACGGATTAAAATCAGAGCGCGAACAAGGTATTACCATCGATGTGGCTTATCGTTATTTTGCAACTCCTAAGCGTAAGTTTATCATTGCCGATACTCCTGGGCACATTCAATATACCCGTAACATGGTTACCGGTGCCAGTACTGCTAATGTGGCTTTAATTTTGGTGGATGCCCGTCATGGTGTGTTAGAGCAAACTTTACGTCATGCTTACATTGCTTCATTATTGCAAATTCCTCATGTAATCTTCTGTATCAATAAAATGGATTTGGTCGATTACAGTCAGGAAACTTTTGATAAAATCAAATCTGATATTGATGCTGTGTCATCAAAATTATCGGTTCAAGATATTCGTTTTGTACCCATTAGTGCACTAAAAGGTGATAATGTGGTTGAGCGTTCAACAAAAATGGATTGGTATGATGGCCCAACCTTAATGTACTTGTTGGAAAATATTCATATCAGCAGTGATATCAATCACGACGATTTCCGTTTTCCGGTACAGTACGTAATTCGTCCTCAATCGGCCGAATGGCCCGATTATCGTGGTTATGCAGGGCGTATTGCCTCGGGTGCCATTAAATTAGGTGATGAGGTAAGTGTACTTCCTAGCGGATTTACTTCCAAGGTTAAAACTATCGATATGATGGAAGAGCCTCTCGAGGAAGGATTTGCTCCTCAATCGGTTTCCATTACTTTAGAAGACGATATTGACATTAGTCGTGGCGATATGTTGGTTAAATCCAATAATGGATCAAAACCAACGAACAGTCAGGATGTTGAAGTGATGATTTGTTGGTTTAACGAGCGCAAACTTATCCCAAGAGGAAAGTATGTGGTTCGTCATACTTCTGCTGAAGCCAGAGCTATGGTGACTGATATTCAGTATAAAATGAATATCGATACACTTGAGAAGAATGAAGAAGATAAAGAAATAGGTATGAATGATATTGCTCGTATCAAAATACGTACTACTAAACCTTTGTTTTTCGATTCATATAATAGAAACCGTAATACAGGTAGTTTAATTTTAGTTGATGAAGCAACTAACGAAACGGTTGCAGCAGGGATGATTATCTAATATATATATATACTATATATAAAACGAGAGGAAGTTGTTTTAGCTTCCTCTTTTTTTGTCTTTTTTTTATGATTATTGATAAATAAAAGTGGTGATTGTATTTCGAAATTTATGGTTTCTGAACCTTAGTGCAGATAAGGGCTGCAGAAGGTACGTACCTCACTTTAAATTGGTACGTACCATGTTCGAGTGAGGTACGTACCAAGTGGTATGGTTGGTACGTACCAACTATTGATGATAGTGCCGACCAACAATTGTTGATATTTGAATATTGACCTAAAAAGTATTTAGTTTAATAGTAGTTAGAGTTGTATATTGGGTAATAAAAAAACGAACCGGATATCCGATTCGTTTTCTGTATAATAACCTGAGTTCGACGTAAAATTTTGAACTCAGAACGCTTACAAATAGTGAGTTTCAAGTGTATATTGACGAAGGAATAGCGGGCTATTTTGAGTCGATTGCACGAAGAAAATTGCTGTTTGTAAGTGGTAATTAGCAAGCTTTGAATAAATAACTGATTAACTGCTTCAAATTTAATCGCAATAGTTCACTATTACTCTAAAATTATTCATTGTAAATCAGTTCTTTATTTCAATCTGAGTTTTAAAATTTAAATCGAACTCAGGTTAATATGTTTTATCTGGCTTCTACTTGCAATATATGAAATACTAAAACTTCCATCCAAATGTAAACGATGAATGGTGTCTGGTGTTCGACATCTTAATAATATCATCAGTTACACCGTAGAACATATCGTATGCATTCAAATATATACTGTCATCGTATTTTGTCATCGCATAAGCGGCATCAAAAAAGAAGTTACGGTTTCTAAAGCCTAAACCACCGGTAAACATCCATTTATCTAGTTTAACATCTGTAATGCCATCTTTATAAGGTGAGTCGTAATACGCAGCACCAGCTCTTAATGCAAAGAAAGGAACAGGTTTAACTTCGATACCAGCTTTGACATCGTGGCTTAGTTTGAGCGAATTTCTTATCTCTTTGTTAAGAAGATCGAAATCACTAACGTATCTGTCACTCGATGAAATTTTTGACGATGCGTTATCCGTCATTTCATAATCAACAGAAACTAGTGCTATTTTTCCTAGTACCAAAGCAAGGCTTCCTTGAGCGCGATATGGTGTTCGATAGTTGTAAGTATAGGTTCCAATGTCATTTTGGCTATAAAAATTCTCTTTATCAAGGTAGTAAGCGTTAATGCCATCATAGTACTCTTCGTCTATATTGTAAAAGGTGGGAGTGTGAAATGATAACCCAATTTTTAACGGATGTAAATTTGCTATTAGTCCTACTTTAGCATTAATACCAAAACCATCTTGTCTTAGTTTGGTATATGCATCGTAATAATCTAGATCGGTATTATACGATGGATCAAATCCGTTAGTATTCACTTCAATAAACGACATTCGTTCTTCGTATTTGAATGATTGAAAATTAACCGAACCTCCTAGAAGTATTTTATTGCTAATATTGGCACCAAAAGTTAAGCCGTATTCACCTGAATAACCACTTTGATCGATTAAAAAGTTTTGGTTTACACCACGGGTGTTTCGATTTACTATTGTACTAGTACCATCCCCATTGTCTATAATGTTCTCATAGTGGCTAAAATATTCAGTGGATCCATCAAATATAGCGTCTATTAAGTAGGTGTCATATGCATAATAAGCTCTGTTGCTCATCGATTCAGTAGTGTGCCCGTTTGCATCTAATAACATGTTTGTTACAAGTGTTCCTCTTGTAAGTTTACCATTGGCATCATAAATGTCTTTGACATTATTACCTAGTATTGTATGACTTTTAGAATTAAAATCGGCCGTACGATTATAAGTAAAACCAAAGTGAGTACTGATTACTCCTTGTTTCTTTTCGCGCAATGTTTGGTAGGTCGAAACACCTCCAATTTGATTAAAAGGAAAGCTATGGGCATCATCTTTATTGGTGAAATCACCAAAGCTAGCTTTTGATTGGTTAAACGAGAACGAAGGAGTAAAAGCAAATTCCGAACTTCGATAAACTGCGATACCAGCAGGGTTAATACTAATGGCACTAAGGTCACCTCCCAGAGCACCAAAGGCATTTGCCATACCCATTGATCGGGCAGTACCGGTTAGTTCGCGCTTATTAAACCGAATGGCATCGTCAAGGTTTTGAGCACTCATACTTACTGAAAGGCATACAAGTCCTAATGAAAATATATATGATAATTTTTTCATGATACTAATAATAAGAGTTTAGGTTAAGTGTTATCTTCTGCTTCTTGTAGATCCGCCACCGCTACTACGTGATCCACCACTTGAGCTTCTTGAACTTCCGCTACTAGAGCTGCCACTGTAACTACGAGAACTTCCACTGCTGCTCGATCCTGTACTATAACTGCTTCTAGAGCTAGATCTAGAGCTGCTGTTACTATAGCTACTACTTCTTGAATTGCTACTTGAGCTATTACTGTATGAGCTTCGCGAGCTAGACGAAGAAGAAGGTGTGTATGAACTTCTGCTGGAGCTTGATGAGCGTGCAGGTGTGTATGAAGATCTTGAAGAAGATGCTCGGTTACTATTGCTGCTATTACTGCTGTACCTGCTCGGATAACTACTGCTTGTTCTATTGCTAGAAGAGTAGCTACTTCTATTGGTGTTTCCGGTGTAGCTGCTTCTGTTTGAATTGCCTGTGTAGTTACTTGAAGCTGATGATCGTGTGTAGTTCGAAACTCTGTTATAGCTGGCTCTTGTTGAGCTGGAAGTATTAGATGTAGGGTTGTAACTTCTGCGTGTAGACCGTACAGCAGTACTTGCTGCAGTATTATTAGCAGCATTACCTGTAGTTGATCGGGTGTATGTTCTACCCGAATTAGTATCGGTAATAATCCTTTGGTTGCGATCGTTGTACGATACTCTTGTACTTCCACTTATATAACCTTCTCTTCCTGAAGTACTACGTGCCGATTTTAGTTGACTGTCAGTTGTGCGCGAGCTAGCTCTTGATGATGCAACTCTGCTACTTGATCTACTTGTAGGAGTGTTCATGCCACGTGGAGCATAGTTGCGTGGACGAGAAGCTATGCCGCCACCATAGCCGGGATAATAGCCACCACAACAACCGCAGCCCCATCCTGGGTAACCCCATCCTGGATAGCCCCAGCCACCGTATCCGTACCACGATCCCCAGCCATCATATCCGTAATAAGGCCAACCCCACGAAGAATAACCCCATCCCCAGCCAATGGATACATTCCAACGCCAAGGGTTATTGTACATACCGTAATTGTACATGTAATTGTTGTACATTGGGTTACTCCAACTTGGAAAAATATACGCATAGTTACCGTCAACATATACATTCCAGTCGAAGCCGTTATTCATATAAACAAGTTCGTTGTATAAAGGAGATGAGTAAGGAATTCCGTTGAATGGACCATGAAATCTTATTAAGCGTTCGGCATAATCCTGATCCATACTTGATCCCTCAAAGCCGTTAACCCAATAACCTGTCTCGTCATTATAATATACAAGAGTGTCTGCTTCAGCAATAGAATCATTGCCTAATAGCGATAAGTAATCACTTTGTATTTGCGAAAAATTTCGATTATCGTCTTGTGTTAATTCCGATTTCTCGTATTCGTATTTTAGTTGAGCAAAATCTTTTTCATCTTGCTTTTGTACTTGCTCCTTCGGCTGAACCGGCGCGTAATTGTCGGAAACAGTTAAAGGTTGTTCGTTCGGACTGTAATAAAGATCGTCCTGATAATAACTGCTGTCATTCCATTGTGTAGAGCTACAAGCTGCAAGGAGTGATAGTGAAATAAGGCCTATGATTGGTTTTAAACGCATAACGAATCCTCCAAAATATACGGTTTGTTTGTATGTTATAACGAACAAAAAACGTACCATAACAATAAAAAATGCAAAAAAAGCTAAAAAATATTGCTTTTAATTCCCCGGGTTTTAAGTAAGGTGTTTTTAGAATGCATCGACAAGGTTAAAAAAAACGGTGTTAACTGCCTAATGTTTTGGATGAATTTTTGTTATTTTGTGCGACTTTACAAGAATTTGGAATAATATAAGAATATAGATATGGCAAAAGTGTTAACGCCTAGAAGTGAAAGTTATGCACAATGGTATAACGACCTTGTGTTGAAAGCCGATTTAGCTGAAAATTCAGCTGTAAGAGGATGTATGGTTATTAAGCCTTATGGATACGCCATTTGGGAAAAAATGCAAGCTCAATTGGATCGTATGTTTAAAGAAACAGGTCATGAGAATGCGTATTTCCCCATTTTTATTCCAAAATCATTCTTTAGTAAAGAAGCCGATCATGTAGAAGGGTTTGCTAAAGAGTGTGCCGTAGTAACGCATTATCGATTAATGAATAACCCTAATGGTGATGGGGTAGTGGTTGATCCGGATGCTAAATTGGAAGAAGAACTAATTGTTCGCCCAACATCAGAAACCATTATCTGGAATACCTATAAAAACTGGATTCAATCATACCGCGATCTTCCTATTAAATGTAATCAATGGGCTAACGTGGTTCGTTGGGAGATGCGTACTCGTTTGTTCTTACGTACTGCTGAGTTCCTATGGCAAGAAGGACATACTGCTCACTCAACCAAAGAAGAAGCAATTGAGGAAACAGAAACAATGATTAATGTTTATGCCGATTTTGCTGAAAAATTTATGGCGGTTCCAGTTATTAAAGGAATAAAATCGGCTAGCGAACGTTTTGCCGGAGCTTTAGAAACTTATACCATTGAAGCATTAATGCAGGATGGTAAAGCTCTTCAATCGGGTACCTCTCACTTTCTTGGGCAGAATTTTGCCAAAGCATTTGATGTGAAATTTGCCAGCAAAGAAGGAAAAGAAGATTATGTATGGGCAACTTCATGGGGGGTTTCTACTCGTTTGATGGGGGCTTTAATAATGGCTCACTCTGATGATAATGGTTTGGTCTTACCTCCAAAATTGGCTCCATTCCAAGTGGTTATTGTTCCAATCTATCGTAAAGATGAAGAGTTGGAAAAAATTAAAGTAGTTGCTGAAGATATCCGTAAAAAACTAATTGTACGTGGTATTGATGTGAAATTCGATTTTAGCGATAATAAAAAACCAGGATGGAAATTTGCTGAATATGAATTAAAAGGGGTGCCTGTTCGTTTGGCAATTGGTCCTCGTGATATTGAAAACGGTACGGTTGAAGTTGCTCGTCGCGATACATTGAGTAAAGAAACGGTTGCCTTAGATGGTATTGATGGATATATCGCTGATCTTTTGGATCAAATTCAGGAAAATATATATAATAAGGCAATTGATTTCAGAGCTGAAAGTACAACTCCAGTTGAAACTTACGATGAGTTTAAAAAAGTTCTGGAAGAAAAAGGTGGTTTTATCTTAGCTCACTGGGATGGTACTCCAGAAACTGAAGAGAAGATTAAAAACGAAACAAAGGCTACTATTCGCTGTATTCCTTTGGATCAACCTGAAGAAGAAGGTGTTTGTATGGTTACAGGTAAACCATCTAAAAAACGAGTATTGTTTGCAAAAGCTTATTAATATTCAAACGAAGATATATAGAAAGAGAAATCATTTTGATTTCTCTTTTTTTTGGCTTTATTTATAGTCTGTCTGTACGGCACATGTTAAGGCTTTAGATTCGAATAGTAAGATGAGTTTAGTTCGATAAAGAGAATATGATGATGTTGAAAGTTTGACAATTACACCTTATGGTTGATCTGAAGCAGAATGGAAAGCATGCGTTACAGCTATATAAAAACAGCTAACTATGACACCAAAGAATGAAATTCCTAAAACAATTGTGCAATTGCTTAATACAAAAGCTGTAGTTAAACAAAACGTTTTTGTATCCACGCACAAGTATTTCGAAGTATTAAAGCAGGTACTAAAAGAAGTAGTGGAGTTGTATAATCCTCAAATTGAACAACATAATCAAAGGCTTGATCTTAGTTATACTGATAAAGGCGAATTCGTAGCTCAACTAAAAGTGGCTGGTGATGTGTTGGTATTTCATATGCATACCAATGCTTTTGTTTTTGATCGCGATCACGAAGTTTGGAAAAGCGAATATGTAAAAGCTGATTTAACCAATGCTTATTGTGGGGTAATTAATATCTATAACTTCCTTCACGATTCGTTTAGGTATAATCGCTTGAATGATCTGGGTTACCTTATTGCCAGAGTGTTTATTAATAAAGATGGTCATTACTTTGTAGAAGGAAAAAGGCAGAGAGGTACCGGTATTAATAACTTTGGCACTTCGGAGTTGAATGAAACCAGCTGGAAACAAATTGTAGAAACAGCTGTTTTGTATGCTCTGGAATTTGATTTATTGGTACCTCCGTACGACGATATGAAGATTATTTCAATGTTGCAGATGAATGACGAAATGTTGAACTCGCAGGTGCGAACGGGTAAGCGTTTAGGATTCATTTACAATGCAGATGATGTAAAACAGTAACAACAAAATAGAATGGATAATTTATTACAACGATTTTTGGGTTATGTTAAAATTGATACCCAATCAGATACAGATACCGGTTTAACTCCTTCAACACCTGGGCAAATGAAATTTGCTATGCAATTAGTTGAAGAGCTAAAAACCATTGGATTAAGTGAAGTTGAAGTTGACGACAATGGCTATGTTATGGCTACTCTACCTGCCACAGTAGCGGGTGATGTACCGGTAGTAGGTTTTATTGCGCATATGGATACCAGCCCTGATTTTAGTGGGCGCCATGTAAAACCTGCTATTATTGAAAATTATCAGGGTGGTGATATTGTACTTAATAAAGAGCAGAATATTGTTTTAACAGTATCTGATTTTCCGGAAGTAGAAATATACAAAGGTCAGGATTTGGTAGTTACAGATGGTACCACTTTGTTGGGAGCTGACGATAAGGCTGGTATTACAGAAATTGTAACGGCTATGGAATATCTGTTGGCGCATCCTGAAATTAAACATGGTAAAATTCGTATCTGTTTTACTCCCGATGAAGAAATTGGAGCCGGAGCAGACCACTTCGATGTGGAACGATTTGGTGCTGAATTTGCTTATACAATGGATGGCTCTGAGGTTGGTGAGTTGGAGTTTGAGAACTTCAATGCAGCTTACGCTAAATTAACCATTCACGGGCGTATGGTTCACCCTGGATATGCCAAACGTAAAATGCGTAACTCTATGCGTATTGCCAATCAAATCATGACCATGTTACCTCGTCATGAGACGCCTGAGCATACCGAAGGATACGAAGGTTTCTATCACTTGATGTCGTTTAATGGTGATGTAGAAAAAACCGAAATGATGTATATTATCCGCGATTTTAAACGCGATCGTTTCGAGGATCGAAAGAAAGAATTGGATCATTTGATTAAGAAAATTAACTCGGAGTATGGCGAAGGAACTGCCGAAATTGAGATGAAAGACCAATATTACAACATGCGCGAGAAAGTAGAGCCTGTTATGCATGTGGTTGACTTTGCTAAACAAGCCATGGAAGAAGTGGGTATTCATCCTAATGTGAAGCCTATTCGTGGAGGAACTGATGGTGCTCGTTTATCATACATGGGTTTGCCTACTCCTAACATTTTTGCAGGAGGTCTTAATTTTCACGGGCGTTTTGAGTTTGTTCCGGTGCAGAGTATGATGAAAGCCACGGAGGTAATAGTTAAAATTGCTGAATTAGTTGCAAAAAAATAAATTCACATTGAACAACAGCAAAAGTGTTTTGTTTGAATGATTGATTTAAATATCTAACCGGTCTTAAGAGTTTAGATACTTACATTGAATTAACTCTGATTAGATAAAATATTAACTTTTAAACATTAAAATTATGTCTGTATTAGTTGGAAAGAAAGCTCCATCATTTAGTGCAAGCGCTGTTGTTAACGGTGGTGAAATAGTTGAAAACTATTCATTGGATCAATTCTTAGGAAAGAAATATGTAATTCTTTATTTCTATCCTGCCGACTTTACTTTTGTGTGTCCTACTGAGATTATCGCATTTCAAGAAAAATTGGCTGAGTTCGAAAGTCGCGATGTTCAGTTAGTAGGTGTTTCTGTTGATTCAGAATTCTCTCACTGGAAATGGTTACAAACTGAGCCTAAAGAAGGTGGTATCAAGGGTGTTAAATATCCTTTGGTTGCTGATAGCAGCATGACTATCTCTGAAAACTACGATGTTTTAGCTGGAGAATATGATTTTAACGACGATGGTCAGGTAGTATTTAAAGGTACTCCACAAGCTTTCCGTGGGTTGTTCTTAATTGATAAAGAAGGTGTAGTACGCCATCAGGTAGTAAACGATATGCCATTAGGTCGTAGTGTTGATGAGGTTATTCGTATGGTTGATGCACTTCAGTTTTTCGAAGAAAACGGAGAGGTTTGTCCTGCTAACTGGCACAAAGGCGACAAAGGATTATCAGCTACACAAGAAGGTATTGCTGATTACTTAGGTAATAAATAATTATTCCGACGATGTATATAAAAGGGCTTCTCATTTGAGAAGCCTTTTTTTGTATCTTTCTAATAAGACGAATAAACCATCACCCTATTTAACTATTAAGTGGCATTTATTACTTTTGCATCATGCGAAAATACCTTGAGATACATCCGCAGGATGATGCCCAATTAAAACAATTGCTTTGCCAGGCTACGCGTAACGAAGGCGCCGGAGTAATTTTGGATAGCAACGGTTTTGAGTCGCCCGAAGTAGTGAAGGCTAAGCGTAGCTACCAATTTGTGGCGGGGTTGCATAGTGTGGGAGATTGCAGTAATGACCTTAATCAGGTGCAGCTGTTTTATGATGAATATAAAGACTGGATGCTGGGTTTTTTGTCGTATGATATTAAAAACCAATTGGAGGATTTATCATCGGTTCACCCTGATAAGATTGAGTTACCTGATGTTTACTTCTTTCGTCCACGGTATTTGTTTTTGAATGATGGTCAAACATGGCAGGTGGGGTACCTTACTGAATACGACGATGAAGAATCGGTACTTGAATTTGTGGCTGATCTAAAACATTGCGACGATACCGAAGTGGAGTATGAGCAGGTAAAAATCAATCATAAGGTATCGCATAACGATTATATTGATGCCATTGAAAAGATACAGTGGCACATTCAGCGGGGCGATGTGTATGAGTTGAATTATTGCATGGAGTTTTTTGCCAACGATATTCCACTTACTGCTCAGTGTGTGTATCATCGCTTGCAGGAAGTATCGCCAACACCGTTCTCGGCTTTCGTAAAATATCACGACAAATATTTAATGGGGGCTTCGCCCGAGCGTTATTTGAAAAAGGAGGGAAGTCGCATGGTTTCACAACCTATTAAAGGAACTTCGCCGCGCGATAAGCACCCGTTTATCGATAAAGCCAATAAAGATTACTTATCGTATTCGGTAAAGGAAAGGGCCGAGAATATAATGATATGTGATTTGGTGCGTAACGATTTGGCCAAGGTGGCTAAGCGGGGCACGGTTAACGTTGATGAGCTGTGTGGAGTGTATTCGTTCAGGCAGGTTCATCAGATGATATCAACCATATCGGCCGACTTACGTGAAGAC
Organism: uncultured Carboxylicivirga sp.; assembly: GCF_963668385.1. Classification (GTDB taxonomy): domain Bacteria; phylum Bacteroidota; class Bacteroidia; order Bacteroidales; family Marinilabiliaceae; genus Carboxylicivirga. The sequence continues at coordinate 5,914,923 of NZ_OY764327.1, read as the reverse complement.
TTGAACTGGGTTGATGCCATTAAAGCATCATTTCCTATGGGATCGATGACTGGAGCGCCTAAGATTAGTGCTATGAAGCTGATTGAAGAGTACGAACAAACCAAGCGTGGTTTGTATAGCGGATCGGTGGGCTATGTAACCCCTGAAGGCGACTTCGATTTTAATGTTGTGATTCGTAGTGTGCTTTACAATGCAAAAAGGCAATACATGTCGTTTATGGTTGGGGGTGCTATCACAGCTCAGTCCGATCCTCAAAAAGAGTACGACGAGTGTATGTTAAAGGCATCGGCCATTATGCAAGTATTTAATATCGAAAAGTAATGATGGATCTTACTCCTAAAAATGTTCTTAAAATATTGGAAAGTAAATGTGGTTTATCTATACATCAACCCGTATTGGTGGCTGTAAGCGGTGGTGCCGACTCAATGGCATTACTGCATTTGCTTAAAAATAGAAGGATAGATATTAGTGCCGCCCATTGTAATTTTAACCTGAGGGGAGAGGAGTCCGATGGCGATCAGCAATTGGTGGAGGCATACTGTGCTGAGCAAAACATTCCTTTATCGATTAAGAGTTTTGATACTACGACTTATGCCAGAGAGCACAAAATATCGATTGAGATGGCGGCGCGCGATTTGCGTTATAATTGGTTTAACGAGTTGATGGCTGAAAAGGGCGTTGACGTATTACTTACGGCGCATCACGGAAACGATTCCATCGAAACGTTTTTTCTAAATTTGGTGCGCGGAACAGGCGTGAAGGGCTTATCGGGTATTCAGCATCGAAATGGCAATATAGTGCGACCACTTCTCGATTTTTCGCGAAACCAGATTGAAGAATACTGTCTTCAGCATGAGATTGCCTATCGTAACGATAGCTCTAACTCTGATGTAAAGTATCTTCGCAACAAAATACGTCACGAGGTGATTCCTGTGTTAGAGCAGATGAATCCATCGTTTTTTTCAACCATGCTAACCAATATGGAGCATGTACACGAGGCTGAGATGATGCTTGAGCAAGTGGTACAACGTTTTAGGGATGAGGTGTTGGTTGATGAGCACGACAGGGTGTTGATTCCAATATCGAAGCTTCATTTATTTGCCGAAAAGAAAACGATTCTGTTTGAGGTTTTACGTCCCTATGGTTTTAATACTTCGGTGGTAGAAGATGTATTGCAGCATTTAGATGGAGAAAGTGGAAAGCAGTTTTTTAGCGAAACACATCGTTTAATAAAAGACAGGCATAACCTTTTGGTACTTCCGAACGAAGAGATTACTACTGATCATTTTTGGTTGGAAGAAACCACCATTGAATCGCCCATTAAGGTGTCGGCAAGATTATATAAGAAGTCCGATGATTTTCAGTTTTCGACCAACCCTAAGTTGATTCATTTAGATGCCGATTTGGTTGATTTACCTTTGCTGTTTCGTAAGTGGGAAGAAGGCGACCGGTTTATGCCCTTGGGTATGATGAAGTTTAAAAAGATAAGTGATTATTTTATTGATAATAAGTTTTCGCTGGTTGATAAAGAACAAACGTGGCTTGTCATATCGGGCGAAGATATAGTGTGGATTGCCGGCCACCGTATCGATGATAGGTTTAAAATAACCAAACGAACGAAAGTTATTTTAGAAATTAAATTAGACTAATTAAGAATATTATCTTTTAAGAGATACCTCCACCTATCAACTTATCATCCTGATAAAATACTATGGATTGTCCGGGTGTGATAGCCCATACTTTATCTTCAAACTGAACTTTTAGTCCATTTTCGTTTGGAGTGATGATGCCGTTATAACCAGGTACACTATCCAATCCTCTTACCCGAATAAAAACGGTTTGATCTTTCCAAAGTGAAGTATCGGGTGTAAGCGAATACTCTTTTAAATGAAGCTGGTTGGTATATAAGTCTTTTCTGTTTCCGGTAATCAAAGCTTTGCGTTTGGGATCAATGCTTACAACACATTGTCCGTTGGCAACTCCTTCAATACCTCTTCGTTGCCCAATGGTGTAAAACGGAAAACCCTCATGATGCCCCAATTCGTTGTTTTCGCTGTCGATTACCGGCCCCGCTTGTAAGGATGGATGTTCATCCGTCAGGAGTTTTTTGAGATATTCTCGGTAATCGATGCCTGCCAGAAAGCAAACCCCCATACTTTCTTTTTTATCAGCAATGTTCTGATAGCCTAATTCAGAAGCCAGTTCTCTAACTTCGGTCTTCTTTAATTGCCCTAAAGGGAAAATAGCTTTTGAAAGTACTTCCTGACTCAGGTTCCAAAGAAAATAGGATTGATCTTTGGCCGGATCCAATCCTTTTTGAATGTAGTAATGATTGTTTTCTTGCAATACTCGAACGTAGTGCCCGGTGGCAATATGATCACAATCCAATTGCTGAGCTAGTTCTAAAAGATATTTCCATTTGATAGTACGGTTGCAATAAACACAAGGGTTAGGAGTGCGACCATTGATATATTCGTCTGCAAAATAAGTAATGACTTCCTTCTTGAAATTGTCGCGGCAGTCAATCAAATGATGCGGAATGTTAAGTGATTTAGCCAGGTTTTGAGCATCAACAATATTTTTATCATCGGCTTCGGTATGAGTCTGAAGGGTTGCTCCAATAACTTCGTATCCTTGTCGTTGTAATAGTATTGCTGACATGGAGCTATCCATTCCACCACTCATTCCTAAAATCACTCGCTTATTCATCCTTCAAATTTGACGGCGAAGATAGCAAAATAGTTAGAAGAGGGATGACTGAAGCCTGTGTTTGGAGAGTTACTTCTGTTGATTAACTCAGTATACAATGCTTAACGAATTAGGAATAATTTTGATGGTAATTTCTTCCGGTTCGCCAAGAATCTCTCCATCCGATTGCAATACTTGTGGACTATTTAATCTGATAATGGCACTTGTGGTACGAATGGTTTTAATATATTTTAAATGATTGATTTTACCGGTAAACATTTTAGTGAAAAGGCTTAGAATGCTCCACCATGGATAAGGCTTTAATACTATTATTTCGAATAAACCATCATCAATTTCACCCTTTGGATTAATGATGGCGCCAGTTCCAAAACTTTTGGCATTGGCCAATAGTATCATTTCGGCTTTTAGTCGATACTTCTTTTCCTTGGTTTCAATAATGGTTTTAAATACCTTTTTACCATCCTTTAATTCATTCAATAGTTCTTTGGCGTAACCCATTAAGCCGCGGGTATCGTCTTCCTCAAATCGTTTTATCAATCTAGCATTTATACCTATATCACTAAGGTGAAAACAGTAATGCTTGTTATTAATCAGTAGCGAATCCATACGATGAACTTTACCCGTTATTATTTTACGAATCTCTTCCTCAAAATCGTCACCTATATTCAGATTATAGGCTAATCCGTTAGCCGAACCTTTGGGCAGAATTCCTAGTTTTATTTTACTATTAATAAGCAAGGATGCTACCTGGTTAACCGTTCCATCTCCGCCTGCAGTTATTACAGTGTCTGGTTTGTATTCCTTTATTTTATTGCCAATCGTGGTACAATCGTTTTTGCCTGTTGTGTGCAGTATTTGCAAATCAACATTCATTGGTTGGCAAACTCTGATGATTAAATCATCCATATTGGAATAATCAGAACTTCCAGAATGTGGATTGATAACAAACAATAGTTTTTTCTTCTTCATATGTTTTATGGCTTAGTACTTGATTATACTATTATCAAAATTGGTGCTAAAAAAGCGAAGCGGTGTATAAAAAATTCATGCAAAATATTTTTCTTCGGAATTGGATGTTCAGAATCAAGGATGTTTTAATGTCTAACGATGACTTAAAAGATGATATGGAAATTGTTTTGTATAAAGGCTATGGTAATAGCACTACAGTTTTCGTGAGTGGAATGGTGATCGCAGGAAAGAATGTTCAATCTTTCTCAAATAATAGTAAATGGGAAAATATGCGCGCTATGATTAAGCGTTTTACACGTAAGACGGTAGCTAATCAAGAGGTGAAAATTGATTTGCTAAGTGAGCAAACTAAGGTGATAACAGATGGATCCGGATCGTTTTCTGTTCAATTAAAACTACCTTGTTTTCATAAAGTACAGTCTGATAGATGGATTCCTGTAAAAGCTATTATTCCTAATACGTCTGTTAAGGTTACAGGTCAAATACAAATTATTAATGATGACGAAGAGCGGATATTTATTTCAGATATTGATGATACTGTGCTTATTTCGCATTCAACGCATTTATTTCGGAAACTATATTTGATTCTTTTTAAGAATGCAGAAAGTCGTTTGCCTTTCCCGGATATACCAAGGTTTTACCAACAATTAAAGTCAGGAAGGTCTAATAATGCAGATCATCCATTCTTTTATGTTTCCAGCAGTGAATGGAACTTATACGATTTATTGAATGATTTTTTTAAATTTAACCAGATTCCAGAAGGAACATTGTTGCTTAAAAAGTACTCGGAAGGGATTATTAAATTGTGGTTATCCGGAAAGAAACATCATGATTTAAAATATAATAAAATACGATTCTTACTGACTTTTTATCCTTACCAGAAATTTGTTTTACTGGGAGATAACGGGCAGGAAGATCCAATTATTTATGGTAGATTGACCAAGGAATTTCCGGGTAGAATAGAAACCGTGTATATCAGGCAAATTAAATCTTTGTGGGGGGGTAAAACTAATGAAGTAGATAGTTTGTTTGATACACATACACATCTGATACAAATAAAGCATACCAAAGAAGCCTTTAATCATGCAAAGGTATTGGGCTATATTTAAATGGAGTGAGAATTAAATTTGGGAATGGATTTTGATGTGGGGAATTTTTTCCACACTTCTAAAAAAATTGTATCATTTTTTCTACAAAAGCAAAAAGTGACCAACTTGTATTAAAACGAATTTATGGAGATCAGCCAAATGAAGAAATTTGATGCAATTAATCAAAAGTTAGAAAAGCTATTGGTTGAATCGAAATGTAACATGGCAATGTCAGATGAGTTATTATCAATTCAAAAGGCTTTGAAGGAATGTGAAGATTGTAATAACCAACTCGAAAAAGAACACAATAAGCTTAGGGCTGAAAATAAAAGGTTGAAAGAGCAATATGCGGCTATGCTCGATAACTTGCCTGATATGGATGTTTATCTGTTCGATAAGAAACAAAGGTTTGTTCTTACAGGCGGTCAGGAAAAAACTAAGTATGGCTACTCAAAGCAGGATTTTTTAGGGAAAACTATATTGGATATTTCGGATAAGAACCTGCAGGATAGTTTTAAACACCTACTGGATAGTACTCTCATTGGTAATAAGGTAGAAACAGAATTTAAAAATAAAAGTAAGGCTTATAAGATTCTTACTCAGCCAATTTACGATGATAATGGTGAAATTGAGTATGGTATTTTAATTGGCCACAATATCACCAAATTAAAAAAAGCACAACAAAAACTTCGTAAAGCTAAGATCGAGGCAGAAAACACTGCCCGATCTAAAACTAACTTTTTAGCCAATATGAGTCATGAGATCAGGACTCCGCTCAATGCCATAATTGGTTTCTCTGAGCAATTAGCCAAAACACAATTAACACCGGAGCAAAGGAAATTCAACGATTTGGTCAATGAATCATCCGATATATTGCTTTCTCTGGTCAATGAGATTCTTATTTTATTGAAGATAGGAATGGGAAAAGTGTTTATCGATGAAGTTCCGTTTGATGTTCGAAAGGTTTTTGAGGATGTTTATCAGTTTTTCAGGTTAAAAGCTGAACGAAAAGGTATCGAGCTAATGTATGTGGTTGATGATGACATCTCACCGGTTTTAGTTGGTGATCCTTTTCGATTGAAACAAGTACTTATTAATTTGGTTAGCAACGCTGTAAAATTCACAGATGCCGGTTCTGTTCGGTTTTCATGTTCGGTAAAAAAAGAGGAGTATGATAAAGTCCGTTTACGTATTGATGTGAAAGACACCGGTATTGGAATTCCTGTAAAAGATCAAGCCATCATCTTTGATGAGTTTTCGCAATCGGAGAATATGATTAAAGAAAAGCATGGAGGAACAGGTTTGGGATTGACCATTAGTAAGAAATTGATTGAGTTACAGAAAGGGAAAATCAAACTAAAAAGTGAACCGGAGAAAGGAAGTCATTTTAGTATTGTTATTCCATACAAAAAAGGATCCGAAACAGATATTATTAAAGAAGATCAGGTATTTGTTGTGGATGCCCATCATCTGAAAGGAAAAAACATATTGTTGGCCGATGACGATCAGTATAACAGGGAATTAGCTCAAACGATTTTTAATAATTGGGATGTAGACTTTGATTTGGCCCAAAATGGTGAAGAGGCATATAACCTCGCCAATCAAAAGGCATATGACATTATCCTTATGGATATTCATATGCCAAAGTTAAGTGGAATGCAGACAACCCATCAGATTAGAACGGAACCAAATCCAAATAAACAAACTAAAATAGTTGCCTTAACTGCCAATATTGTCAAAAGTGATATTAATGAATATTTGCAGTTTGGCATGGACGATTATTTAATCAAGCCATACTCCGAAGAGGAGCTTTTTAATAAGGTATGTAATGTTTTAGGTATACAAATTGATACGAATAAGAAGATGCCTAAACAAGCCATTATGGAAACAGAAAAAACACCTACCATTATTTTTGATTTTACCGATTTGCAAAAAGCTACCCGTGGAAATCAAATGATGTTTAATAAAATGCTGCAATCATTTATTGATAATACGCAGAAAGGATTAGAAGAACTAAAACATGGGCTGAAACAGAGTAATTGGGATTTGTTGCGCGAAACGGCCCATCGGATGGTTTCATCTTTCAGGTACTTTAAACTTGATGAAGCTTCTGATGTATTGCGATCCATAGAAAAATCGGTGATTAACAAAGAATTCGATGGAATACCAGATAAGCTACATGTTTTGATTGATCAGATCGAAGCAATATTGGAAGCCATAGAAAAAGAAAAGATAACAGCCTAATACAAACACCACACACCTCATTTATACAATATGAATAAAATATTAGTCGTTGACGATGATACTTTTATGTGCAATCTGCTTGAAACCTATCTTACAAATCATGGTTATGAGGTAGATGCCGAATATACTGCCGAAGGAGCCAATCTTCTGCTCAAGAAAAAGAAATACGATATAGTAGTTTGCGATTTCCGCTTGCCTGATAGCGACGGGCTGGAAATGTTGAAAAACATCAAATCTAAAAATTCCGAGACTAAAGTAATCATCATTACTGCTTATGCCGATGTCCGCATGGCTGTTAAGCTAATGAAATTAGGTGCGTATGATTATGTAACCAAACCATTGCAGCAAGAGGAGCTCTTGAGTTTGGTGAAGCAGGTTAGTAAAAAGGAAAATAAAAAAAATACTGCCTCTGATAATAAGGAATTCATTATCGGAGAGAGTAGTGAAATAAAAGATATTATTCGTTTATGCGACGTGGTTGCGCCAACCAATATGTCGGTACTAATACAAGGCGAAACCGGATCGGGTAAAGAGTATATCGCCCGGTTTATCCATCAAAATAGTAAAAGAAACGATAAGCCATTTGTTGCAGTTGATTGTGGAGCCATACCAAAGGATTTGGCCAACAGCGAGCTGTTTGGGCATTTAAAAGGAGCATTTACCGGTGCCATAAATAACAAAATAGGGGTGTTTGAACAGGCCAACGGGGGTACTTTGTTTTTAGATGAGGTGGGGAACCTTGCATATGATCTTCAGGTGAAATTACTACGAGCCATTCAGGAAAGGGTTATTACTAAATTAGGTAGTACAAAATCCGTTAATGTGGATGTTAGAATTATTGCTGCCACCAATGATGAATTGGAAGTGGATATACAGAATAATAATTTTCGTGAAGACCTGTACCATCGCTTGAACGAATTTAAAATTTCATTGCCAGCTTTGCGCGAGAGAAAAGAGGATATTCTTGTTTTTGCTCGTCATTTTATTCAACAGGCCAATGGTGATTTGTACAAGGAAGTGGAAGGTATGGATCCGGATGTAATTATTGCGATGCAAAATTACTCTTGGCATGGTAATCTTCGTGAGTTGAGGAATGTAATCAAACGATCAGTATTGTTATCAACGGCTTCGAATATAACACTCGATTGTTTGCCCGATGAAATCAAAAATCATAAAGAAAAGGAAGAATATGATGTGGTTAGTCAGGTATTGGAGAATGTATCGGAAGACGATAATAAAGCTCCGGACTTGAAAGGTGCTGCCAATCAATTCGAGAAGGAAGTGATTATTAATACGCTTGAAGAAGTTAATTTTAATAAATCCGAGGCTGCACGAAAATTAAATATCGACAGAAAAACACTATATAATAAAATGAAGCAATTAGATATTGATTATAAAGCCCTGAAAAGAATGTGAACTTTTTAGCCTTTGTATCGATAGTTTATAGTTGTGGATGTATTTCCACAGGTAGTTGATCGAGATTTTATTAATAGTCAAAACTTATAAAAAATACCCATGAAGTAAATTTCGATATTGGATTGTTATACATGTATTTAGTGGATGTATATGTTGGGTACAAAAGATGAGGCTTTGCGTATTGATGGTGCTATGGCATAGTGCTTGAATTCTTTTTTTTATAGCAATTGTAAATAAACCAACACAAGTTTATTTGTTTAAATCTGCTGCGAGTAATTGGGCAGAAATAAGAATTGTATAAGATGGATATGGAGAGAAGAAATAAAGATAAGCTAACGCATAAAAATGAATCCGAAGTTTTTGTAATGGAATTTAAGGATAAAAATACAGTTATCAGAAAAACCCAAAGTCTGGGCAAGGAGCTGGATTACCTTAGATCTGTATCGGATGAAAGCAAGCGTGCGCAGCGCATAATTGATGTGTTACCTCAAATAGCCTGGACTGCTTCTGAATCGGGTCATATCGACTTTTTTAATAAACGCTGGTATGAATATACAGCCACAGCTTATCAGGATGATTTAAATAAATTGTGGTGGAAGGTAATTTGTCGTGATGATCACACAGAAATGGAGAATTTTTGGGATCGTATTAAAGAAAAAGGAATTGCTTCCGAAATAAGAGTTCGAATACAACATCAGCAAGATTATCGTTGGCATTTAATTTCATTAATTCCAGTGAAGGATGATGACAATAACGTTGTGAATTGGATTGGTACAGGCACCGATGTTCATGAACAGGTGTTGCAAACCAAACAACTGGACAAACGCAATGCCGAGCTGCTGGCCATGAATCATTATCTCGAACATTTTGTTCATGCAGTAGCGCATGATCTGCGAGCTCCGGTTTCTAATTTAAAGATGTTGGCACAGGCAATTGATAAAGCCCCTGAATTGGATAAAGTTAAACTCATGTCCAACATATCCGGTAATGTAAATCGCTTGGATGAAACACTTATGGGGTTGATACGGGTAATCGATATTCAAAAAGCAGATGAGCCGGTATCTTATAATATTAATTTGTATGCGGTGGTAGATGAGGTATTAACAGAACTTGAGGCACAACTGCAAGAAAAACGTATTGAGGTAGATATAACTATTTCTGACAAATTGATTTTTAGCCATGTAAAAGCTTTTCTCAAAGTGATAATCACCAATGTATTATCCAATTCAATAGAGTATTGTTATAATCATTCAGCAATAATTAATATCGAAGCTCATAGGTTAGATGAAGATACCATTCAACTTACCATTGAAGATAATGGACCTGGAATTGATTTGCAGAAAGACAGAAAAAGACTATTTCGTCCCTTTGGTAAGCTGAGTCAAAATTCCAAAGGAATGGGGTTGGGCTTGCATATTGTTGAAACCATGGTGAAACGAAATGGTGGATACGTAGAAATAGAAAGTGAACTCAATAAAGGCACAAAAATACACTTGTTTCTAAAAGAGTATGATTGAGATGAATTACAATAAAGTATTGTTAATAGATGATGATCCATTTCTGATTGAACTCAATAAAATGATGGTTGAATGGGACGGATTGAACAAATATTTTACAACTGCTACCAGCGCAGAAGAAGCACTGTCTTTAATATCCGATTTAAAACACAAGAATAAACCAAGCCCCGATTATATACTTCTGGATTTAAACATGCCCGAAATGGATGGATTTGAGTTTATGGAACAATATAAGCAGCAGTTTTATCCATGGCATTCATCTACAAAAATTATCATCGTTACCAGTTCTACCCGCGAAAAAGATAAGCAAAAAGCAATGTCGTTTCCTTTTGTAGTAGGTTATCAAGAGAAACCTTTGCCGGATAATTATGTGGCTGAACTTATTTCAAAAGCATAAGTGTTCATATTTCTCCACACTTTTTTGTGGAAAGTCACACCCACAATTTACTTTCCTTAAAGTTCAAAAAATAGATTTTATAAATTTGTTATTCTTTTTATTTAGCTGATTAATAGTATGTAGGAGTGTATATATGGATGTGTAATTATTGTTTTGGCACGTTATTCTCATTACTTCTGACAAACAATTTAATTATTAATCTAAAAAAGAAATGACGATGAATAAGTTAGAATTAAAAGGACAATGGAAAGAAGTAACAGGAAAAGTAAAACAAAAATATGGTGAAATCTTCGATGATGAGATGGTTTATTCCGATGGAGTAGAAGATCAATTAGTTGGTTTGATTCAGGAAAAAACCGGAAAAGCCAAAGAGGAAATTGTTAAGGAACTAAACGACATGAAAAACTAACCCGTTTTTTAATTGCTCTTTTCCGAGCTTCGATAATTAATAATCAATTACAAATTTAAAAAATAAAACTATGAAGAAAGTACTAAGTATATTACCCATTATTACCATTTTATTAGCAACTATAGTGTTTGCATCATGTAATCAGGCTAAGAAGCAAAACAACAAAACCGAAGTTGAAAAAAGCTTAACCGCATTAAAGCAAGATTTGAAAGATTTAAATGAATCGTTTAAAGAGGCTGCTGAAGATAACAGCGAAGAGTTTAAAGATAAAGCTCAGACTGTGATTAATAATGTTGATGACAAACTGGAAGAGTTTGAAGATAATGCCGAAAAAACAGGCGAAGAAATTGATGATGCTACTCAAGAAGCAATTGACAATTTAAAAGATAAAAGCATAGAGCTGAAAGCAAAGATTAATGAAGCCGGTGAAGATGGAAAAGAAAACTGGGCCGAAGCAAAAAAAGAAATTAAGCACGATTTTAATGAGTTTGGCGAAAGTGTGAAAAATTTTTTTAACAACGATGTTTAATGGCCAATCATCATAAAGTATTTTTACGGTTGTGGAGCCAACTATTAAATAAATGGATGCTGTTGATGAACCGGCATCCATTTGTTTTTTGAGCTTACGTTATTGATTATTATAAAAGCATACTAAAAATGTTCGATAAAATAAGTGAAGCTACAGATAAGATTTTGCTCAAGATTCAAGGATGGATAGAAACGTTTATAACCATGCTTCCCAATGTAATAGTAGCTGTTTTGGTGGTTGTAGCATTTTACATAGTGGCTAAATGGGTTCGTAAATTTCTCAATAAGGCACTTTTCAGAGTTTCGTCCAACCACTCTGTCAATAGTTTAATATCAACCATAGTGTTTTCGATAATATCATTTGCCGGTGCTTTTGTAGCATTAAATGTGCTTAATCTTGATAAAACAGTTACTTCTTTGCTGGCAGGTATTGGTATTGCCGGTTTAGCTATTGGTTTTGCATTTAAAGATGTGGCATCTAACTTTTTATCCGGTATTTATATGGCTGTTAAAAGTCCTATTAATGTGGGCGATATTATTGAGTACAACGATGTATATGGGTCAGTTAAAGAAATAGGGATACGCGCCACTACCATAACAACTATGCAGGGACAGGATGTGGTATTTCCCAACCGTTTGATTGTAGAGAATTATTACACCCATTTTACCATTAATGGTCATCGAAGAATTGATCTGGAAGTTGGAATATCTTATGGTGATGATCTTGAAAAAGCAGAAGAAGTGACCAAAGAAGCAATCCGAAAAATAAGCTATCTCGAGCCTGGCACTACAGTTGAGCTTTTCTATACCGAATTCGGAAGTAGCTCCATTAACTTTGTAATTCAGTATTGGGTAAAGTTTGCCCGGGAAACTGATTATTTGAGGGCACAAAGTCAAGGAATTAAAAACATTAAAAAAGCCTATGATCATAACGATATTACTATAACCTTCCCAATACGAACATTAGATTTTGGTATGAAGGGAGGTAAATCGTTAAGTGAAGTGTTTTCAGAAGTAAATACCGAAAAAGAATAAACCCATTTGTTAGGTCATCCCCAATGAAGCCATACCAAATCGTGTATGGCTTTTTGTTTTTTAATCTTATGATGCCAATTGTGTAGAGGTTGTGATGTGGAAAAACAAACTGTGTATTTTACACCACAACTTTGGAGTACGCGCCACAGTTTTTAACTTAAAAAGTAGCCAAAACCCAGTATTTGTGTTTTGGCAAGGTATTTTCATTACTACTTATAAATAATTGTTTAACTAAAATTTATATGTTATGTCTAAAACAACAAATACATTAATAGGATTTATTGCCGGAGCAGCAGCAGGTGCCATAACAGGAATTTTATTTGCACCCGACAAAGGTTACAAAACGCGTAAGCGAGTAAAAAAGAAAGCCAGAAAAATAAAAACGGATGCTCAACGTGAAATCAACGAACGAATGGACGATTTAAAAGAGCAAATGACAGAAATGGTTGATGACATGAAAGGCAAATATGCTGAGGCCGAAACGGAAGTAAAATCGAAAATTGGAAAGATTAAAGATCAGGTTGATAAAAATAAAGTTGAAGCCTAACAATACCCCCGGACATGAACAAATTATCATTAAAGGATAACATCTCAGAGTTGAACGAATCAGTCAAAGATTACATGGATGTGAAGGTTCAATTAACCAAAGTGAACCTACTCGAAAAATCAAGTAAAGTGGGCACGTATTTCATCACATCCATTACTCTTATTATTACGCTGCTATTTTGTTTATTACTATTGGCTTTAGCATTTAGTTTCTGGTATGGTAATATGGTTCAAGGCTTACTAATTTCGGTGTTGTTTTTTGCAATACTGGCTGTTATAATACTACTTTTTAAAAATAAAATAATTGGTGATCAGGTAGTACGGGGCTTAGCGTCTATAATACTTGATGACGATGATAAATAGTAAAGTAATGAGTAAAGTACCTAAAATAAAATCCTTTAATGATTTGGCTTACTACAAGCAAAATCTTCAATATCAACTAAAGTATAGCGAATTGGCTTTAAAAGATACCGCCTACGAATTTGAAACTTACCTACAGGTTTCGGCAGCTAACAGTCTTAAAGAGTACTTTCAGAACCTGATAAGATCATACCTTATTAAATTGATGAAACGCCACAGCACAAATTAACTAAAAGAATAACCGTTTATAAAAAAGCAGATCTCTTTATATAATTGAAGGAGCTCTGCTTTTTTGTATCCACACATAAGTAACTGTGGAACAAACTCAACAACTTATCTCTACGATTATTGCTGAAAATTAACCACACTTTTACAAATTGGTAAAAGGACTAAAAAATATTTCTGTTTATAACATGCAGTAAACAAGTAGGATATAGAGGTGGTGTGTGAGATGTATAATTTATTGGTATTTGTAGAATGGTATTTGAACTATTTATAGCAAACAATAATAAATTAAACACTTACATCATGAAAAAGAAGATAATAGAGTTTATTCAAACTACCGAAAACATCGAAGAAGCAACCAAAGCCTTGGTTAAGTTAGGTAACAAATTAGACAAAGATCTGGAGCTTATATTAGTGTCAGATCCGAGTATGGTGAGCATTCCCACCGGAATGAACCCGGTTCCCAGCATGGAGGAAGCCAACCAATTTTATCAATACCTGGAGACACAGGAAAATAAAGCCAAAGAGGTTATAGATAACTTAAAAGCTTTAACGCGCGATGTTTTTATCAATTTAAAAGTACAAACCGGAACACTTGACCATTTGGTTGAGCAAAAATCGAAAGAGCAAGATACTTATATGATTGTTCTGGCCGATGATAATTATCGACAGGATATTTCGTTAATTACCTTTTTTGATAAGTTTTCGCAGGTAGCAGAATGTCCTATTTTAAGGTTGCCAGGCGACTATCATTATCAACCTTTTACGAAAATACTTTATGCATCCAACTTCCTGGAAGTTGATATACCTAAATTGCAGAAATTAACTTCCATTGCAGAGGTATTTAATGCAAAGGTAACCCTGCTTCATATTGCCACAGCCGACGAAATCGAAAAATTTGACACCATTAATGTCGGCAAAGAAATTCTTGATAAAGTAAACTACAACAAGTTGGTGGTAAGAACCATTAAAGCATCAGATATTACAGATGGTATAAATAATTATGCCACCCAAAATGGCTACGATCTGGTGGCTGTGCTTCGCGAAAAGAAAGATTTTTTCGAGAACCTGTTTAATAAAAGTCAGGCCATTGAAATATCAAGTAAGTCAGACAAGCCTGTTCTGATGTTTTACGAATAAATTCAAGTGAAAGAATGTTATGGCACAATAGCGACCATAAATTTCGAATAATATACAATCAAATAATAAATGCGAATCAATAGTTCAAATTGTTTTTATATCATAGTTCAACCCACTATCGGAGTTGTATCATTAGTCAAATAGTCACCCCGCGCTTCGCACAAGGCTATTATTCTTAATGTCCTTCAAACATTTATAAATCCCTTCAGGATTTAATATGAATAGCCGCTGGTGGAACCCGTGGAATATGAACGTATTATAAAGGACTCCCAAAGTGGGTCAGCTGTTGATTCGCATAATTAATCATTTTTAAAAAATATAATATCATGGAAACTACAATAAAAACATACCGAAAATTAGGATTTACAGGATTAGATACTGCCGAAATGGTATCAACAATGAACATTGTATTGGCTAACTACCATATTTTCTATCAAAAATTAAGAAACTACCATTGGAATGTTAAAGGTGGCGACTTCTTCGACCTTCACGAAAAGTTTGAAGAGCTATATACCGCTGCTGTTACTAATATTGATGAGGTTGCCGAACGCATCAGAGTATTTGGTAAAACACCCATGAGTACATTAGGTGAGTATTTGCAGGTAGCCGAAATTAAAGAAACCGGAACCGATTTAACACCTATTCAAATGACGCAACAGGTTTTGGGTGATATTGAAAAACTAGATGGATTATTGGTGGATGTTGCCGAGGCGGCTCAAAAAGCCGGTGATATGGCGACACTGGATTTGATGAACTCTATGATTCGTTCATTGGAGAAAGAACACTGGATGCTTACCATGTGGTTAAATAATTCAAAAAACTAACAAATTATCGGTTTAGTGTAAGATTAAGTAAAGTTAGTGGGGTTCAGCTTAAAAGTTGGACCTTTTTTTGATTTGCACTTTAATTATTAAGGCAAGTTGATACAAAGTATCGCTTCTTTTCTCACTTTTGCATCCGAAATGAGAATAGATAAAGTGAAAGGCCATATGGCAATGATAGTTGCAAATATGGCATGGGGTCTAATGTCGCCTTTTGTAAAGGCGGTGGTTGTTAACAGTAATATTGATGCATGGACGATCGTTGCCTATCGGGTAACGGGTGCAGCTATTGCTTTTTGGACTGCCTCGATGTTTATTCCCAAAGAACGCATTCCGTTTAAAGATTTACGATGGCTGGTGTTGGGTGCTCTGTTTGGTATTATTCTTAATCAGGGAGTATTTGTGTTTGGTGTTTCGTATACTTCGCCCATTAATGCTTCTATTGTCACTACTACTTTACCTATTATTGCCATGGTTATTTCGGCCTTTTATTTAAAAGAACCGGTTACCTGGAAAAAGCTGGTTGGTATTGCCATTGGGGCAAGCGGAGCCATTGTTATTATCCTCAATAGTTCGTCGGGTAAATCGTTTGGCGAATTAGGATTAAAGGGAATTTTATTGTGCTTTATGGCGCAGTTTAGCTATGCTATATACTTTGTGTTTTTTAAAAATATCATCAAAAAATATCACTCCATTACCATTATGAAATGGATGTTTCTTTTTAGTGCGTGCATCTATTTGCCACTTACCTGGTCTAATATTTCGGGTGTTGATTATGCTAATATGTCGGTTACTACCATGGGACAGCTTGCCTTTATCGTACTTGGATCCACTTTTTTGTCGTATATGATGATACCCATTGCACAAAAATACCTTCGACCAACGGTGGCCACCATGTATAATAATGTGCAACCTATTGTAGCTGCCATAGCCGCTGTTATGCTTCAGTTAGATAGTTTTGGCTGGCCAAAGGTTTTTGCTATTGTGTTGGTTTTTGCAGGCGTTTATCTGGTTACTACCAGTAAGGCTAAAGAAGAAACAAAGAATATGAAATAGAAGGGCTTATTTCTTTATTAACATTGAATTATTTAAAAGTTAGACGAAAAGTATAAGGTTTAGCAACTTTATTAATTATGCGAAAGTACTATTCTTTAGCCGTTAGTTCTGCTTTGGGTATCCGATTTATTAATTATAAAAAAGTTTGATTCTCATAATTTTTAATTTGAATAGTTTTATCTCAATAAGTGACTCTTGTATTACTTTTGTATTAATCAGTTAAAGAAATAGCAAAGTATTCAAATTTAGATTAAAAGTTTTTTTGTCGATGTAGTTAACCTAAAACCGTTATGAAGGAATTCATTGGTGTTTGAACTTTTATTGAAGAATAGTATGTTTGTAAACTTTATTTAGATATGGTTTTTTGAGAACCGCTATTTCTTTGTTTTTACTAAGTTTTAAGAGAGAGTTCATCATGCCTATTATAAATAAAACAAGTGGGAGTGATGTGGTTATGTGTTTTTATCTATGAAAATTGTTTCAGATTGTAATTATCAGCTAAATATTAGTGGTTTTAATGCTTTTAAAATAGAAGGTGATGCCAATATAAATCTTGTTTATGGGCGAAAGCATTTTTATAAGATATGTATCACTTCCGGTAAAAGAATTATTTATTACGCAGACAAGAAGTATCACGAAGACGGTTCTATCCTTTTTTTTGGTACTCCTCTGGTACCCTATTCATGGCAAACGGTATCTTCTGATATTGAAGGATACACAATTTTATTTTCAGATGAGTTTTTTAAAGTAACTGATCGGCAAGAAAGTTTATTAAATTCTTCTTTTTTTAAAATAGATGGTTCTCCTATTGTTAAAATATCAGAGGATCAAAGAGAGTTATTGAAGGATATTTTTAAGAAAGTAATTGCAGAACAGAATTCGTGTTACCCCCATAAAGAAGACTTAATTCGTACTTACATCAACTTAATACTTCACGAAGCTTTAAAAATGAAACCTTCTAAGATGAATGGGGATAAGGTTGATGCCTCTACAAGGTTGAGTTCAACGTTTCTGGGATTATTAGACAGGCAATTTGCCAATACAAAATTAGGTCAGCCACTTCAGTATAAAACGCCCAAAGATTATGCAAATATTTTGGCTGTACATATCAATTATTTAAACCGAGCTGTAAAAAAAGCCACGGGTAAATCTACCTCTGCACATATTCATGAACGGATAGTTATTGAAGCTAAAGCTATATTAAAACATTCCGATTTAAATATTAATGAGATAGCTTATATGCTTGGATTTGAGTACCCTGCCTATTTTAATAATTTTTTCAAGAAACATACAGGTACTTCACCAAAGCTATTTAGAGCATAAAAGGTTTGATTTTTATAATTATAGATTTGAATTGTGTTGTTTCCTATCAAATTCAACAGAGTACATTTGTAAATATATTTTAAAGCAGTGTATTAAATAGTCAATAAAAGCATTTGTTATTGTTGCAAAGATAGTTTGATGACTAACGAAGGTGTTGGATGAGGCGGTTGAGAAAAAATGTAAGTATTACTATTTGCAAATAGAAACTTGTTTAGTAGCGCACCAAATTAATTTTTGTGTAACCTATTGGGGTATTAAACCTGCCTGGTTATTCACAAATATAAGGATACAGCTTGGGGGGCTTTGAATTAAATTGTGGTAGCCTATTAACAATAGCTTAAAGCAGCACTTCTTTAGAATTTTTTTACTCTATACCCGTCATCCGACAATAAATCTACAACATAGTAAATAACAAATTATTGATTGAATACATTTTATAGTATTGATTTACAATAACCAATTATGAAATTTACAGATCTGAAGTTAAAAGTCAGAATTAATAGTGCTTTTGCTGTATTGCTTCTTTTAGTATTTACAATCTTAGGGATAGTAATTACCAATTATCTAAAAAAGAGCATTGTTAAAAATACAGATGAGCAAATGTATACGCATCTGAACGATTTGGTTGATATATTGGATACGCATGTTAATGGTAAACAGGCCACCGTTAAATTATCATTAAACATTGCTCACAACTACCTTTTTAATTCAGGTAGCATTACCGAATCAAAAGAAAAAATAAACACTGTTGTAAGTAATCAAAATACGAATCAAACATTTGATTGCGAAATACCAACCCTGTTATACAAAGGAGAACCACTTTATCACAATAACCAATTGGTTGATGATATTGGCGCACAATCGGCAGAAACGGTAACTATATTCCAAAAGATAAAAGAGGGTTATTTAAGAATTGCTACCAATGTTCGTAGAAGCGATGGAACAAGAGCTGTGGCTACTTTCATACCTAATACATCAGAAGTTATTAAAACCATTGAACAAGGTAAAAAGTACTATGGTCGATCATTTGTTATCGACGATTGGTGCCTAACTGCCTATGAACCCATTAAAATTAATGGCGAAATAAAAGCGATGTTATATGTGGGGGTTAAAGAAAAGGAATATGACTTTTTAAAAAGTAAATTTTCATCAAGGAAGTATTTCTCCGAAGGATATCCTTTTATAGTAGATGCACAGGGTAATTTAATTATTCACCCAAAGTCTGAAGGACAAAACATAGCAAAAGATACTTTTTTTAAGCAAATGAAGGATGCCTCTAAGGAGATTGCCGGAAACTCAAGGTATTTGCATCCTGAAAAAAAAGGGAGCGAATGGAAGCAGCAGTTTTTCAGGTATTATCAACCTTACGATTGCTATGTTTGTGTTTCGCTGTACGAAAAGGATATGTACGAGAGTTTAAGGGTTTTAAATACCATCATTATTATTGGAATAATAGTTAGTTTGCTACTCACTTTTATTGGTATCTTCTTTTTACTCAAACCTGTTTTATTTGGAATAAAGTCCATAGCCGAGGTATCGTCAAAAATTGCCAAAGGAGAGCTCGATGTGCAAATTAACATCAATAGTAAGGATGAAATTGGCCGAACTGCAGCTTCTTTGCAATTGATGGTAATAAAGCTCAGAGAAATTATTTCGGAGGTAATTAACGGATCAAATAACCTGGTGCTGGCCAGCGAACAGCTGAGTACTTCTTCTCAACAATTAAGTCAGCATGCCAGCGAACAAGCTGCCTCTGTTGAAGAAATTTCGAGTACAATGGAGGAAATAGCTTCGAATATTTCGCAAAATAAAAGCAATGCCCTTAAAAACGAATCAATTTCGAATTTAACAAGACAAGGTATCGACGAGCTATCGGAGGATACCGAAGATACCGTTAAGGCTAGCCGAATAATTGCAGATAAAACAAAAATAATCAGCGAAATTGCCTTTCAAACTAATATTTTAGCACTTAATGCAGCTGTTGAAGCAGCAAATTCGGGAGAATATGGTAGAGGCTTTGCAGTGGTAGCTGCCGAAGTAAGAAAATTAGCTGAGCGAAGTAAGATAGCTTCAGATGAAATTATTAGTGAAGTGGATAATGGTGTAACAGTGGCAGTTCAAACGGGTGATAAGATGAAATCGTTATTGCCGCAAATTGAAGAAACAACCAACCTGATTAAAGAAATAACCGCTTCGAGTCAGGAGCAGGATGCCGGGGCCATACAGATTAATAATTCAATTCAGCAACTCAATTACGTTACTCAACAAAATGCGGCTGCTAGTGAAGAATTGGCTTCTAATTCGGAGGAATTATCAGCTCAGGCTGAAAAATTAAAAGAAATGGTTTCTTTCTTTAAAGTTGAGGCAGCAACTTCAGCGCCTGTAAACAAGTTAAATCAAGCAACGAAAAGGCCGGCCGGTAATAAGCTTTCAAATATTAAAACGTCTGATTTAAATACCGAAATCAGATACAATAAAAAATTGGATAAAAAGGTTTACGAGGAATATCAGACATTTTAATTCAAACATGAAGAATTGTAATTTAACTTATAACGATCTCGAAAATCGTATAGCTCAATTAGAAAAAGAACTTCATGAGAAGGACATAATCCTTCAAAATTATATTAGCCCCCAAAAAAGTGATGCTTTTAATAGGAGTGCTTCACATTATATGAGCGACGAGGTTGCGTTTTCAAAATATAAAGATAAAGCATACGAAATTTACCGCATTATTGTTGAAAATGCGAGAGAAGGTATTGTAATGACTGATTTGAATGGTAATTGCACCTATTTAAATAGGCAATTCGCAAATATGTTAGGTTATTCAACCCAAGATATATTCAACCAAAATATGACTCGGTTTGCAAACGACGAGTACGTTTCGGAGATGATAGCAATAAGAAACCGTTTGCGTTATAATAAATTAATCCAGGGCGAATTTAAGTTTAAACGAAAGGATGGATCAGACCTTATAACACTCTTTAATGCAAAATCGGTTTATGATGCACATGGCAAGCATGTGGCCAACCTGGGTATACATACAGACATTACTCAGGGTAAAAAAGTTGAATGCGAGTTAACCATTACCAAAGAAAAAGCCGAAGAAAGTAACTTGTTAAAAACCGCTTTTTTGCAAAATATGTCGCATGAAATCCGAACACCTTTAAATGCCATTTCAGGATTTGCTGAATTAATAAACAGTTTTGAGTTTTCGGAAGAAGAGTGTAAAAACTTTATGCACATTATTCAGGAAAATGCAGATCAGTTAATTGCCATCATTACTGATATTATGACAATATCATCTATCGAAACCAAGCAGGAAAAAATTAATCTGTCAAAATTTAGAGTGAACGACCTGATAGATGAATTATCTGCCATGTTTCATCAGGAGGCTGTTAAGCAAAATATAGCATTAGTAGCTAAGCAATCCATAAAAAACAAACAACTCGAGGTTTATTCCGATAAATCTAAAATCATTCAGATTTTATCTTATTTATTAACTAACTCGTTGAAATTTTCACCTAAAGGTTCTGTTGAGTTTGGTTATAATAATGTAAATAATGAATTAATATTTTATGTGAAGGATAATGGGATAGGGATTCATCCTGAAGCGCACCAAAAAATTTTTCAGCGCTTTATTAAAGCCAACAATTCAATAAAAGAATTGTATGGAGGTACCGGATTAGGCCTTGCCATTGCTAAAGAATTAGTTAGCCTGTTAGGAGGCAAAATATGGGTTGAATCAGAAGTAGATAAAGGATCTGTATTTTTCTTCACCATTCCATATAAACCGGTGTTCAACATCAGAGCCAGTCATAAAACATCTAAATGTTGTGACTTATAATATAGCATAAAGCCGCTAGTAAGTAGTATTGCCATCAAGTAGTGATTACTTTTAAATCCAGTGGGCACAATTTACTGTATAAACTCTTACTTTACCTTAACTATGTTCTTGTCATAGACATCAACATCCTTGTTGTATTTAAATATACCTCCAGTTAATATAAAAACACCTTAAGTGTGCGCAACAACGTGTTAAGTATGCGCAACAATACTTCAAGTGTACTTATCAACACCTTTAGTGTGTATAACAATGCCTTAAGTATGTATAAAAACACCTTAAGTGTGTTCATCAACAAAAAAAATAAATATGCCTAAGGTGTTTTAGCCTGTTATAAGGTATTGTAGTACCTCTAAAAATGGTTGATGTTGATGCTTAATGTATTGTTGATAATATAATTAAGAGTCAGTCTAAATTATAGGCTTTGATAAACATAAGTAAATTGTTGAAATGTGATTTTATAGTTATATATGACTTTCTGTATTGCTTAATTACAAAAGGATATAGAATATTTATGTGGTATTAGGTGTGTTTTTTATCTAACAAATTACTAATACTCACGCTGTATTCAGGGGTGAATTATTAAACATTGTTTTGTTATATTGATGCAAAAGCTGTAGATCTCCGGAATCTTCTTTCCGCGCCTCAATATTAATAATTCATCTCATTTAATACTATTTAAAACATTTGTTATGAGGACTAATTTTGGATTTTCGATTGCAGAATTGTTGCAACGTAACGATAAGTTACAAGTGGTAATGAAACGCGATACAGAGCAATTTCAGGGATATGGTTCGGGTAATGATATACTCGAGCAGATGGCCTCTTTGGGTACTAACCTTAAAGAAATGCCATCGAATGCCTACTACGAAGGCGAGCAAAAGCTCCTGACCGATAAAAAAGGTAATATCCGGTCGGCTCTTGAGAATGATATTAATGATTTACGTAATCGTGCGCGCCTTACCTATGGCTCAAAATCGGTAGAGTATGATATTTTTCAATTTGGTCGCACCCATCAGCTTGCCGATAATGAGCTTGTGACACATGCTTTACACGTGGCCAAAACAGCCGAGTCGCGATTAAATATATTAGCAAATCGTCAGGTTTCGCAAGTGTTGATCGATTCAATTTTAAGTAATCGCACTTTATTAGACGATGTGATTGATGAACAAAGCTTAGCAATGTCCAAGCGTCGCGAAAAATCGGTGGAGCGAATTACCATGGCCAACGAATTGTATGCTTTAATTAGTGAAGCTTGCGAAATTGGAAAGTTGATTTGGAAGGGTAAAAACGAAGCTTATTTTACCGATTATGTAATTTATGGATCGTCGAAACCCATCGCCGAACAAACAGAAGTTGATAAGGAAGAAACCGTGTAAATACTACCCTTGGGCACTGCTCCCCTCGGGGAGCTGCCGGAGGACAGAGGGGGTAATGCTCCCTTTGGGGAGCTGTCAGTATTTCACTGACTGAGGGGGAATACTCCCTTTGAAGAGCAGCCCACAGTACAGAGGGGGTCCGAATCGTTCTGTGTGTTCAATATCCCTCTGCCTACTTTAGTTATTTTCTTCTGGTACGATCCCCCATCGGTCTACGACCACTTCCCCTTGGGGAAGATTGATTTACATGACTGACTGCCGCCCTGGTGCCCTGCTCCCCTCGGGGAGCTGTCCGCAGGACTGAGGGGGTAATGCTCTTTTGGGAAAGCTGTCCGCAGGACAGAGGGGACTAAAAACAGAACTTAACCCCAATATCAATCATGGAAATTGCATCATCTAAAAACAATTGGCACTATAATCCTTACCTGACCGAAAGAGCCAGATATCTACGTAAGCACTTTACCAAGTCGGAGGCTTATTTGTGGAAGTTTGGATTGCGAGGAAGTTTGATGGGTGTTAAATTTTTACGTCAGCGTCCGGTATTAAACTATATAGCTGATTTTATGTGCCGCGATTTGCTACTGATCATCGAATGCGATGGAGCCAGTCATCTTATAGAAGGAGCTGCTGAAAAAGATGCAAAAAGAGATGCGCTTTTGCAGGAAGTAGGTTTTAAAGTACTTCGCTTCGACGATAGTATGATTCTAGATCTTCTAACAACCACATTAGGAATTGTGGCACAAGAAGTAGAAGAAAGGAAGAAGCAATTCGGACTATAACCCCCATCGGTCTGCGACCACTTCCCTGTATATATTAATAAGAAAGTACCCCACATATTAATCGAAAAGTATACCACTTGTTATTCATAAATGAACGAAGATTATTACGTTCATAAAACATGATAAGTATGTATACAAAGCAAGAAATAATCATAAGTAGTTACCGAGAAGGCAAAAGTCAACGTGCCATATCAAGGGAACTAAATATTAGCCGAAAAACGGTAAAAAAGTACATAGAAGAATACGAACAGTATTGCCAGTCAAACAAGAGTTCAACAACATTATTAACACACTACCTTACAGAGCCAATAAAATACAAACAAGGTGACAGAAGCAAGTTGAAGCTAACACAAGAAGTTCAAGCAGAAATAGACCGATTATTGTTGCTTAATGCACAAAAGCAAAAAGGCGGTTTGCGCAAGCAAATAATGAAGAAAAAGGATATTCATGAGCAGTTAAATGAATGTGGATTTAAAATAGGCTATACCACCGTTTGTAATTACATCCGGGAAAAAGAAAACATTCCATCATCAAAAGAAGCATATATCCGCCAGGAGTACCAACCTGGAGAGAGTTGTGAGTTTGATTGGGGTGAAATAAAACTTTACATCCAGGGACGATTGGTACGATTACAATTAGCTGTTTTTACCTCTACTTACAGCAATTATCGATATGCAGCCATTTACCAGCGTCAGGATACTTTGTCTTTTATGGAGTCTCATGTTTCTTTCATGGAATTTGCCGGTGGAGTTTATAAGCAAATGATATATGATAATATGCGTGTTGCAGTGGCAAATTTTGTTGGCAGACATGAGAAAGAGCCCACAAAAGCACTATTAAGGATGCGAGGTCATTATCAATTTAGTCATCGCTTTTGCAATGCTTACAGAGGCAATGAAAAAGGACATGTAGAACGAAGTGTTGAATACATAAGACGTAAAGCTTTTAGTCTGACAGATCATTTTGACACTATCGAATCAGCACAAAAGAAACTTGACACAGCCATACAAAAGGTCAATAGTACCAAACAACAACTAACCGGAAAAACAGCAGCAGAGTTATTTGCTATTGAGAAGCAAGCCTTATTATCCTGCCCTCCTAAATTATCGTGTTACGAAGAAGAATTTCTTAGGGTAGACAAATATGCCACTATTTGCTACCGAACCAATCGTTACTCAGTGCCGGATCGTTTGGTTGGGCACATGTTGGAAGTGAGGGTAATGAGCCATCACATACTTGTTTATGCCGAAGGTGTTTTACTTGCAAAGCATGCCCGATGTTATGGGCTGCATCAATGGGTCATAACCATAGAGCATTATCTTACCACTTTTAAGCAAAAGCCCGGAGCTCTAAAAGGAAGTGTAGCACTGGCTTGCAGTAAATATCTTAAAGGGCTGTATGATGAATTTTTTATAGATGTACCTAAGGATTTTATAGAGCTATTAACCTATTGCCAAAAATACGCTATTGAAGGAGAACGGCTTGAAAACACAGTAAAAAGGTTGTTGGATTGCGGTGTGCAACAAATTACATCAGAACAGATAAAAGCCTTATTGGGGAATAAGCAAGACAGTAATTATCAACAGCAAGCAGATTTAACAACCGGACTGGCCAAACAGCAATTATCTCAAATAACAGCATTACTAAATTAAAAAATCAAGTCATGGATAATTATACAAATAACGAAATCATCAAATACAGCAAAGAGCTTAGATTGCCTGTTTTCAGAAGAGATTTTAAGCATATAGCCCAGGAAGCAGCCAAAGAAAATCTGGATTACGAACAATATCTGCTCAAATTAATGGAAAAAGAGTTTGAAGTACGCCTTGAAAACCGAAAGAAATCACAGATCAGGTTAGCCGGTTTTCCTGCTAAAATGTATCTGGGTGATTTAAAAAGAGACCAGTTGCCACCCGATGCAAATGAAAAACTACCATTGTTGGAAAGGCTTGATTTTATCGCTGAAGGTCAAAACATAGTATTGGCAGGTAATCCGGGAACGGGTAAAACTCATATTGCAACAGGCTTAGGTCTTAAAGCTTGCATGCAAGGCTACAAAGTGCTTTTTACAACGGTGCACCGACTGCTAACCCAACTACGAGAGGCTCACTCTGAACGTTCATTACGCCAAATGGAACTTAAGTTTGAAAAATACGATCTGGTTATATGTGATGAATTTGGTTATATCTCCTTTGATAAAGAAGGTTCTGAACTTCTTTTTAACCATTTATCATTAAGGGTTGGACGTAAATCAACCATTATTACAACCAATCTTGGTTTTGATCGATGGGAAGAAATATTTGGAGATCCAGTATTAACAGCTGCTCTTGTCGACAGACTGACTCATAAGGCATACTTAATAAATATGAATGGTGAATCGTACAGACTAAAAGAAACAAAGCAAATGATGAAAAAATGAAAAAAACAAAAAAATCCGCGCACCAGATGATCGTTCTCTGGGGTACCCCAGAGAACGATCATCTCTCTTTCCTTTTTAAAAGAAATGGTATACTTTTGGATTGAAATACTGGTATACTTTCTGATTGAAATAAACACCACTTCCCCTTGGGGGAAGATTGATTTACATTACCGGCAGCTCACTTGGGGTCATGCTCTCTTTGAGGAGCTGTCAGTATTTCACTGACTGAGGGGGAATACTCCCTTTGAGGAGCTGCCCACAGGACAGAGGGGTTCTGAATTGTTCTGTGTGTTCAATATCCTTCTGCCTACTTTAGTTATTTTCTTCTGGTACGATCCCCCATCGGTCTACGACCACTTCCCCTTGGGGGAAGATTGATTTACATTACCGGCAGCTCACTTGGGGTTATGCTCCCTTTGGGGAGCTGTCAGTATTTCACTGACTGAGGGGGAATGCTCTCTTTGAGGAGCTGCCCACAGGACAGAGGGGTTCTGAATTGTTCTGTGTGTTCAATATCCCTCCGCCTACTTTAGTTATTTTCTTCTGGTACGATCCCCCATCGGTCTGCGACCACTTCCCCTTGGGGGAAGATTGATTTACATTACCGGCAGCTCACTTGGGGTCATGCTCCCCTTGGGGAGCTGTCAGTATTTCACTGACTGAGGGGGAATACTCTCTTTGGAAAGCAGCCCACAGGACAGAGGGGTTCAGAATCGTTCTGCGTGTTCAATATCCTTCTGCCTACTTTAGTTATTTTCTTCTGGTACGATCCCCCATCGGTCTGCGACCACTTCCCCTTGGGGGAAGATTGATTTACATTACCGGCAGCTCACTTGGGGTCATGCTCCCCTTGGGGAGCTGTCCGCAGGACTGAGGGGGGAATGGTTACTCAATATTCTTTCGAACCATATTTATAAACTCTTGTAGTCCTTCGGTATCTTTCTTCTCAATCAGACCCAATAAGTTCTTAAGTTGAAAACGTATATTCTCAACCTGTTGGTAAGTGTATGGGTTAAAAAGAATCTCAGTTAATAAATAATCTTCTTCCGACATCAAACCTTTGGCAATATCCATATGCTTGCTGAAGGTTGTACCCGGAGCCTCCTGATGTTTCATACACGCACCAAAAACCAACGATGATGCAAAGGGGATAGACAAAGAGTAAGCAATGGTTTCGTCATGTCCGTCAAAACTGTATTCGTGAATATTTAGTTTTAAAGAGCTGAAGAAATCTTTAAAAAAGGTTTTGCCCAAATGATC
The DNA here is from genome assembly GCF_963668385.1 of uncultured Carboxylicivirga sp. GTDB lineage: Bacteria > Bacteroidota > Bacteroidia > Bacteroidales > Marinilabiliaceae > Carboxylicivirga. The sequence continues at coordinate 5,887,462 of NZ_OY764327.1, read as the reverse complement.
TCCTTGTGTAATAATAATGGCATGATGCATGCTCAAATCCTTAAGATTGGCAAAGGTAGGACCAAACATAGGGTGAGTTGACACGTAACGATAACCACTTTCTTCGTAAAATTCCTGAAGGCCTGTTTTAACCGATGAAATATCGGATAAAATACATGTTTTAGGAACATAGGGTAATACCTCTTTGAAAGCAGGTAAGGTATATTTAAGTGTTACTGCATTGATTAAAATCTCAGGAGCAAACTCGGTAATTTCTTCGAATTTAGTTAAACGTTGCGTATTAAATACGTATCGAAGCTTGCTCATATCGCGGTCAAAAATAGCAACTTCATGATCGAGACAAAGGGCATCGGTTAACCAGGTACCCATTTTCCCTGCTCCAAGAATACAGATTTTCATAATGTAATATTAGATCGTTAGATCGTTAGATTGTAGTCAGTGGTCAGTAGTTTAATGCTAAGACATTAATCGAACGATAGATAAAAATTAAGGAGTAGCATTATCACTACTCCTTAATTTGATATTATTTTTTCTTAGATAATTCTTTATTCATCACAATATTCTGACGATTGATTGATTCCTCGTGAATGTGTTCGAACACTTTTACCACAAATTCAGGATTCAATTTGTTTTCCTCAGCCTGATTACGACGTTTATTCATAATTTCATCGTAACGACGAGTTTGAAGAATGGTAATATCGTTATCATATTTGTACTTACCAATAGCTTCCGAAATCTTCATACGTGAGCTTAATGTCTCAAGCAATTGTTGATCAAGTAAATCGATTTTTTTACGTAACTCATCTAAGTCAACACGTGGTTTTTCACCAATAGCTGATTCGCGAACCACCAAGTCATCCATTATTGTTTTTAAATGATCGGGTGTTACCTGTTGGCTGGCATCACTCCATGCTTTTTCAGGACACATATGCGATTCGATGATTAAACCATCGAAGTTTAAGTCCATTGCTTCCTGCGATACTTCAGCAATCATTTCACTCTTACCCGAGATGTGGCTAGGGTCAGTAATGATTGGCAAATTAGGAATACGACGACGAAGCTCAATAGGAATCTGCCACTCAGGATTGTTACGATATTTGGTTTTGTCGTAAGTACTGAATCCGCGGTGGATAGCACCTAAACGCTTAATGCCTGCCTGGTTGATTCTTTCCATAGCACCAATCCATAATTCTAAATCGGGATTTACCGGGTTTTTAACCAACACAGGAATGTCAACACCCGCTAATGCATCAGCTACTTCCTGCACTGCAAAAGGGTTAGCAGTAGTACGAGCACCTACCCAAAGCATATCCACACCAAATTTCAAGGCTTCGTATACATGATGAGCTGTGGCTACCTCAATGCTGATAAACATACCCGTTTCTTCTTTCACCTTTTTCAACCAAGGTAAACCAACGGTTCCAACTCCTTCAAAAGCACCCGGGCGAGTACGTGGTTTCCAAATTCCTGAACGGAATATTTTCACTCCCTGAGCAGCTAGTTGTTTAGCTGTAGTTAATACTTGCTCTTCTGTTTCGGCGCTACAAGGGCCTGCAATCAACATAGGACGCTCCAGTTTGTATCCTGGTAATTCCAATGGTAGTAAATCCAGTTTATTTTCCATGGTTATTGTTTTATTATATTTTCTATTCTTTGTTTTGCTTCAATTAATACTTCTTGTTTAGTGCACAGGCTTATTCGTATGTATCGGTTGCCAATCTCACCAAATATCAGGCCAGGTGTGATAAATACATCAACTCCGTATAAGATCTTGTCAGATAATTCACCACTATCTTTATATTTCTCAGGAATACGAGCCCATACAAACATTCCTGTTTGATTGGTATCGTAAGTACATTCCAGTATGTCCATTATATCCTGAACCAGTACTCTGCGTTGTTTGTATTCTTGGTTAACGGTGCTGTACCAGTCGCTGTCTAGTTCCAAAGCTTTAACAGCCGCTAATTGTAAGGGTCTGAACATTCCTGAGTCCATATTACTTTTCACTCTTAATATATATTGAATGAAAGTAGGGTTTGAGAATGCTGCACCCACACGCCATCCGGCCATATTGTGTGATTTGCTCAGTGAGTTCAGCTCAATGGCAATGTCTTTGGCTCCTTCAATAGATAAAATACTCTGAGGTGAATCATTCAGGATAAAGCTATATGGGTTATCGTTACAAATAACGATGTTGTGCTTCTTTCCAAAGGCAATCACCTTCTCGAAAAAGCTGGTATTGGCATTGGCACCTGTTGGCATGTTTGGATAGTTAATCCACATGAGTTTCACCTTGCTCAAATCCTGTTTCTCCAGTTCATCGAGGTTAGGTAACCAGCCATTGTTTTCATCCAAATCATAAGGGATTAAAGTAGCTTGTGCAATTTTACTTGCTGATGCATAAGTTGGATATCCCGGATTAGGAACCAATACTCCATCGCCCGGATTAAGGAATGCAAGAGTAATGTGCATGATTCCTTCTTTTGATCCCATCAATGGTAAAATCTCTGTTGTAGCATCGGCTTTTACACCGTAATATCTCTCGTACCAGCTACTGAAAGCTTCACGAAGTTCAGGAATACCCACATAGCTTTGGTAACCATGATTGGTCTCTACCTGGCTCTGTTTTGCAATTTCTTCAATAACCGATGGGGCAGGGGCCATATCAGGGTTTCCAATACCCAGATTAATAATTGACTTACCTTCTTTACGTAATTTGTCAAGCTCTTTTAGTTTGATAGAAAAGTAGTATTCTTCTACCTGGTTGATTCTATCGGCTGGTTTTATGTTATTCATGATTTGCAGTTTCTACTATATTACCGTTTTGAATAGGGTATGATTGTTTTCCTTTTTCGTACTCACCTAAAATCTTTAATTTTTTGCACAAAGGTCGTATCGCATCTAATGATTGTAAATAGCGTTTATAATCATTAAATGTAAGATCGATGTAAAATAAATACTCCCACTCTTGTCCAACAATGGGTAGAGATTGAATTTTAGTTAAGTTTATGTTATAAAAACTCAAAACGGTTAGCACTTTAGATAAGCTTCCTTCATCGTGAGGTAATGAAAATACCAATGATGATTTATTAATGCGGTTTTGAGCTAATAATTCGTCAGTTTCGGTTAAAGCTCTGTCGGTAATAACCAAAAAGCGGGTGTAGTTACGTTTATTGGTTTCTATTCCGCTGGCAATAATATTAAGATGGTACATATCAGCTGCTAGTTCAGAGGCAATAGCCGCAATACCCTCTCGTTTTTCTTCGTAAATTAGTTTAGCACTTAAGGCAGTATCTTCTGAAGCAATCAATTTAATGTGTGGATAATCTTTAAAGTACTCCTCGCATTGTGCCAGAGCCATTGGGTGCGAGTGAACCTCGCGGATATCTTCAATGGTTTGTCCGGGTAAGGCCATCAACTGGTGCTTGATGCGTAATTTGTATTCGCCAATAATTACCAGATCGCTATCCTTTAGCATGGTGTAGTTTTGCAAGATGCTACCTACCAAAGTATTTTCAATAGCAATAATCCCGTAAATGGATCTATCCTCTTTTAATGTTTGAAACAAATCGGGGAAGGTAAGGCAAGGAATCATCTCCAGATTATCCTCTTCAAAATAGGCTTTGGCAGCTATTTCGTGGTTTGCGCCTGGCCAACCCTGTATTGCTATTTTTTTCTTTGGTTTCATTGTTAATGTATGTATATGAAAAAACCCGCCTTGCGAGGCGGGTTTCTATATATTTGATTGTCTAAATTATCTTATAGCGTGCCCACCTCTTTTAATCTGATAAAAAAGAAATAATAAAAGCTATAAAAAAAGTTGTGAGCCATCTTGTGTTAATTATGGCTACAAATGTAGAGAATAATTTTAGATTACCAAATTGTGAGTAAAAAAATACCAAGAAATTTAAATAGTAAGTATTGCTTCGGTTTTACTGATAATTTAAACTTAGCCCAGTGGTTGATTATTGTACTCTTAGTTTCTGTTTGGTGGCTAATTGAGTGTAGGCTTCCTGATTAATAAATGGGTGATACACTTTAAAAGTACTACCAACACCTTCTTTCGATTCTACTTTTATTTTACCTCCAAGTATGGTTATTAGGTCGTTGGATATGGTTAAGCCTAAGCCGGTACCTTCAGCCTTTTTAAGTTGGGTATTTTCAACCTGAAGAAAACGATGGAAGATTTTTTCCAGTTGATCTTTGGGTATTCCAATGCCAGTGTCTTTTACATAAATAACAAGCATTTTCTTTTTCGTGTAAGCCCCTAAAGTAATGCTTCCTTTTTGTGTGAATTTTAAGGCATTGGTCATTAGGTTGAATATAATTTGCTTTAAGCGGATATTGTCTGAGTGAAGTTCAGTATTGTCATCAAGTTTATCAATGCATAGGTTGATCTCCAGATCAGGCTTGTCTAGTTTCGCCTTTTCGCTAACGAATTGTTGATGAATTTCTTTTAGTATATCAACAACATTAAAAGAGGAATATTGTAATTCGATATGGCCACTTTCGAGTTGTGAAAATATTAGAATATCAGAAATTAACTTTAATAGTTGTTGACCATTCGATTGAATAATATTTAAATAAGTGTGTTTTTGTTCCATGTTCAAATCAGAATCTTCCAGTAATTCTGAGAAACCAATAATGGCATTCATCGGAGTTCTGATTTCGTGCGACATATTAGCTAAAAAGGTAGATTTCATAAAATCTGCTTCTTCGGCTTTTTCTTTGGCTGCAATTAAAGCTTGTTCATTCTCCTTTTTGTCAGTGATGTCGGAGATTACTTTTACATAGCCAATTGGGTTCTTTCCTCCATTATAAACCGGACTGGTTTTGGTGTATAGATATCTATTGTGTTTTGGGTCGTAGTATTCAATTGCTTCCGTTACTTCTGATTTTATACAGATTGGAATTTGACAATGTTTACAAGGCTTTTTTCTGCCGCTCGTCATTTCATAACATTTCAAACCAACTTCATCAGAGAAATGATTAATTGAATCATTTTTAAATGCTTTATTAGCCCAAAGAATTCTGTAATGATTATCGATGTATACTACTTGCTCATCAATACTGTTTAGAATTAGTTCTTTTTCGTTAACCAGTTGAGCTATTAGTTTCTCATTTATAGCTCGTTGCTTTAACTCTTTGTTTAGGTCGTTTTTGTTTTTTGTAATTTTAAATTGAAGATAGACAAGATATCCGGTTAAAATGATGATGATAAAACCAAATATGAACATTAAAATGCGCAACCATAATGGTTTCTCTTTTTCAACAGGAGAAAGCATCCATTTATCGATAATGGAATGGTAAACTTCAGGAGAGTTTGTTAAAAAATCAGCAACTGATTCGTTGAGCTCATTCATTAGATCAACCGCTTCGCGACTAGTTGCAAAGTTAAGATGTACAGGGTTAAATAAAATTGATGTCTCTCTAAGATCTTTGTTGATGTTAACATTGTAACCAAACACCTTATTGATAGCAATTGCTTCAACTTTACCTGATTTTAATGCATCAACTAGTTGTTTTTGATTTGAATAAGTTTGTATGTTAGAATGTATGTTAAAATCGTTAAGTAAATTAATAAATGCCACACCATGAATATCTCTTTTTTCAATGCCTAGCATTTTACCTTCCATGTCGGAGATATTGCTGATTTTACAATTTAAACAGGTGTAAATAACGCCCCAATTAATAAAGATGGGGTCTTTAGAGTATAAAAGATATTGTTCCCGTTTTTTTGAATATGCTATACATGGAGCAATGTCGATCAAATTACTTGCTGTAGCTGCAAGTACCTCATCAAGTGTTAAAATCTGATAGTTTAGCTTCCAGTCTTTTTCTTTTGCTAAGTTTTCGAGTATATCTATGAATATGCCTTTGGCTTTACCCGTAGAATCAGAAAAAATGAGAGGAGGGTTGTGATAAACACCAACTTTTAACTCACGCTTGTAGTTGCTGTCAACAAAAGCAACGGCATTGTGAGCATAACTCGCCAAAAAAAGAACAAGTATGATAAAAAGTGTTTTGGGCATAAGTCGTTAATTAATACAAATATAAACAATTCGACTAAATGCCCTACTCGACAATTACAATTCTTCTATTTCTTTTAGTTCGAGCCAACGCATTTCTTTTTCTTCGATTAGTTCCATTGTTTGTCCCAAAAGTGCTGATTTTTCAACTAATTCTTCAGCATTTAAGTTTCCTGAATTCAATTGGTTTTGTAATTCCTCTTTCTTTAATTCAAGCTCTTCTAATTCTGACTCTATGGCTTCTAGTTCTCGTTTCTCTTTATAGCTTAGCTTTTTTGTTTTTTCTTTTGGTTGAGGTGTGGCAGCTGGTTTTGATGCTTTTTTCTCAGTTTTAGCTTTATCGCGAAGCTCTTTTTTTGAGTTAGCATTATAATCAGAGTAATTACCAGGGAAGTCTTTGATGCGGCCCTCTCCTTCAAAAGCAAATAGGTGATCGCAAACTTTATCAAGGAAATAACGATCGTGAGATACAATTAATACACAACCTTTAAAGCTCTGAAGGTAGTCTTCTAATACATTTAGTGTGAAAATATCTAAATCATTGGTTGGCTCATCCAGAATTAGAAAGTTCGGATTTTTTATTAAAACTGTCATCAGGAATAAGCGCTTCTTTTCTCCACCACTTAGTTTGCTAACAAATACGTGGTGCATCTCGTTTGGAAACAGGAAATAGCGCAAAAACTGAGCTGCTGACATTCTTTGATTATTCCCCAGGGAGATATCATCAGCAATTTCTGAAATAACATCAATAACCTTTTTGCCTTCATCAATTTTTATACCTTCCTGGCGGTAATAACCAAAAACAACGGTTTCGCCTTTTTCGACTTCTCCCGTGTCTGGTTGAAGTGTTTCGGTAAGAATATTTAAAAAGGTAGATTTACCTGTACCGTTTTTTCCGACAATACCAACCTTTTCGTAGGGTGCAAACTTATAGCTAAAATCTTCAATCAGTTTTTTATCATCAAACGATTTAGAGATATTATGCAGGTTAATTACTTTTTTTCCTAAACGAGCCTGTGCTATTCCTAACTCCAGGTTTTGCTCATTCAGGTTTTGCGACGCTTTGTCTTTTAACTCGTGAAAAGCATCAACACGGTATTTGGCTTTGGTGGCACGTGCCTGTGGCATACGATTCATCCATTCCTGCTCACGGCGCAGTAGGTTTCGTGCTTTTTCTACCTCGGCTTGTTGTGTCTCAATTCTTTCCTGACGTTTTTGCAGAAAGTAAGAATAATTGCCTTCGTATTTATAGATGGTTTGATCGGCTAACTCAATGATTTCGTTACATACTCTATCGAGAAAATACCGGTCGTGAGTAACCATTAATAAGGTTGCTTTTGACTTTGATAAATATTGCTCTAACCAATCAACCATTTCCAAATCGAGGTGGTTGGTAGGTTCATCTAAAATTAATAGATCAGGTTCGGAAATAAGGATGCTTGCCAATGCTACACGCTTACGCTGACCTCCTGATAGTTCTGAAACAGGTTGATCGAACTTCGTAATCTTTAATTGTGATAAAACCTGCTTGATGCGTTGCTCATAATCCCAGGCCTGAAGAGCATCCATCTTTTCAATCAGTTCGCCCATTGCTTGCTGATCGTTGTTTTCGATGGCTTGTTCATAAGCTTTGATGGTTTGTACCACTTCACTTTCGGTATTGAATACCTCTTCAATTACGGTGTGTTGTGCATCGAGGTATGGATCCTGACTTAAATAGCCGAGTGTAATGCCGTTACGCAAGATGATGTTGCCTTCGTTAGAGGGTGTTTTTCCTGCCAAAATATTTAGTAAGGTAGTTTTACCAGCACCATTGCGTGCAATTAAAGCAACTTTTTGACCTTCGGATAATCCGATGTTAATGTTCTCGAATAAACAAATGTCGCCCCAATGCTGGGTTATATTTTCGGCAGATAGGTAATTTATCATGATCAGCTATTTTGAAGCCGCAAAGGTAGGTAAATAGTTTTATAAATAGTTCATAAGAAGTAAAGCAGAAGGTCGTAGTTCGACAGTCTATAGTGATTAGATAGTAGCCAACCGATTTATAGATATAAGTAATATGCAAATGTTTAAAATTCACTTGACTCAAATAGTCTATCGATCTATAACTCTAATGGTCTAACCTTACCCGTTAAACCAACTTTTAAAAGCGGCTACTTTTTCGCGGCTCACAATTATTTCGCGATCGAATTCTACGTTTGGTTTAATTTTTAATCTACTATTCGAATGAACCAAAACTTCCTGTATCTGATTAATATTGACGATAAAAGAGCGGCTAATGCGATAGAATTCAGAAGGATTCAACATTTCTTCCAGCTCTTCCAGTTTGTAGTCTATAATGTAACGATTACCTTTTTCGGTCAGAATAAAAGCATTGCGGCCCTCAGCATAGAAAAGTACTATTTTGTTGGTGGTAACGGATTTAATGCGTTCGCCGAGCTTTACCATAAAACGCTCTTTGTATGTTTTTCGGTAACTCAAAAGCGCTTCATTAAGTTCTTCCAGTTTTAATCGTTGACTGGCCGAAGAAAGGTTCTGGCGAAGACTTTCCAATTTTTCGAGACTGTGAAACAGATCATCATAATTAATAGGCTTCAACAAATAATCAATGCTATTTACTTTGAATGCCTGAATTGCATACTCGTTGTAGGCAGTGGTGAAAATAACCGGAATATTTACCTGAACTTTATTGAATATCTCAAAACTTAAACCATCCGACAGATGAATATCCATAAAAATCAGATCAACATTATTCAATGGGTTTTGCAACCATTCAACCGACTTTTGAACCGATTCAATAATGCTTTCGATATGAATGTTTGAATCGTATCGTTGTAGTAATCTGACAAGAATTTCGCTTGCCGGTTTTTCGTCTTCAATTATAAGTACTCTCATGGTTTATTCTTCTTCTATTTCAAAAAGGGGTATGTTAATGTGTACTTCATCATTTTTATCATTAATAACAGGTCGCTCTGAACCAAAATAGTCGTAGGCTCTGTTTAAATGATTAATGTTCCAACCAGCTTGGTTTTCTAAAATTATTCGCGGATTATTACTGGCTTTTAACAACAGATGTTGGTTGTAGCTGCTTAAATTAATTTCAAGAGGTTGGTATTGGTTGATGATGGAACGATTGCAGAGTTCGGTTAATAAAGTTGCAATGGTGCCGGGTACAATTTGATTGTAATTGCAATTCTCATCTATAGCATCTGTAATGTGAATGGTTCCGCTGTATTTATAATTTAGAATATAAATAAGCGAGTTAAGGTTTTTTAGTTCATCAGCAACGCTTACCAATTCAATATGGCGGGTATCCAGCACATAACGATAAATACCCGACAAATGATTGATAATGGTTTCTGCCATTTTTTTATCGTGCTTAACAACTGAGATTAGATTTTCAAGACCATCGTATAATAGTTGTGGATTGATTTGCAATTTGTAGTTTTCTAAATCGTGTTCAAGACTTTTGCGAAGTTCTTTTTCGCGAATGTAGTTAAGTTGTTTGTTAACGGCTAAAAAAGATGTGCTTACATGTATGATGGAGTAAACTACGGATACAATACCGAATACGCCATTGAACACTATCAACTCGTGGTTAAAATCACTTAAGCCTAATCCATAAGTATAGTATAATGTTACCAGAGTGGTAATAATTATAATCGAAACAAGCAATGAAAACAGAGGGATGATGATAATTCGGTTGGAAGCTCCGGGAGCTTTAAGAAGAGTTTCGTTGTTTTGGTTTTCTTCTTCCGTTTGGTTGATGAGGTTAATGGGGAAACGCTTGTCGGTATAATTAAGGATTAATCTTTGAATTTCGAGAAGAATAAAAGAAAAGATAATCGTTACAACGACTTCGTTGCTAAAAAAGTGACTTCCTAATTGATTGAGGGTGTCAAAAACCAGCAATATCAGAATATAAACAATAATACCTGTTGGGATAGGTAATAAAAACCGAAGCCATTTATTTAAGTTACTTGTTTTCTTCATCAGGTGGTTTAATTGTTAAAATTAAGCAATCGCTAAAGATTAAACTAGTTATGGTTGATTATTAAAGGAAGCTGAACGGTAAAATGTTTATCGCGATTGATGATGAGCTCGCGTCGTGTGAAATAGGAGTAACGTTTTTTTATGTTTTCGAGCCCCACTTTGTGCGATACATGTTGATTGGGCTTTTTTACAATTTGGTTATCAACCTTTATAAAACCTGGTTTACGTTCGAAATTGTTACTTACACTTATGGTATTTTTATCAGAAGTAATTTCAATAATTAAAGGTTTGTCTTCGTCGAAATGATTATGCTTTACCGCATTTTCAACCAATAATTGCAAAGTCATGGGAGGTATGTAGGTATCCTTCACATTGTCATCAATTTCAATAGTTAGTTGTAGAGCATTTTCAAACCTAATTTGCAACAGAAAATAGTAAGCATCAATAAAAGCAAGTTCTTCTTTTACCGATACCAAATCTTTTTGATGACTTTTAAGAATGTAATTGAAGGTGTGAGCAAAACGTCTGACAAAACCCTCGGTTGTTGCTATATCGCGATGAAGTAGGGATGCAATGGTATTAAGTGTGTTAAACAAATAATGTGGGCTTAGCTGACTTTTTAATATCTCGTATTGCAATTTTAATCGCTCGCGTATCATCTTTTCGCTCTCGATATTTGCCTGAATAAAGCTTGTGTACGAGTATTGATAAAGGTTGATAAGTATGTAAACAACATTCGAAAGCAGGAAAAGTATGATGAATTTTAATGTAGCATCGCCCGATTCAGAAAAGAACTGAGACAGTGATTGCTCGGGACGTTTAAGAGTAACAAACAGAAAAGTACTTAAAAGCAACAGCAGCATAGCTACTAGTGTGTTGGCAATAAATTGTATAATAAAACGCGGAGCTGTTCCTTTATTCCATGTTTTATACTGATTCAAGCCTTTGTTTACAAGCGAAAAGGCTCCAAAAACAATCCACGATGTAATGATAAAAAGCGAAAGCGTATCTACTTCTTGTCCAAAAGAACTAAGATCGCCTTGTTCGCTAAATAACAGATAGCTATAAATCAACACCCCATAAAGGGTGCTGACCAATGTTTGAATAAGTAGTTTTTTCGAAGAGTATATAGATCCGGACATAAGCATTTGTCTAAATTAACGGATAGTTTTTAAAACTCTGTTTTTTTCGTATCCCGAATCCAGCTCTTTTGCCATCGATTGAAAAATATATTGTATGGATGAATCATTGCCTGGAATGTGTGGGCTGATTCTAACTAGTATAGATGCCTTTTCAACATCAACATCAATACGTTGATTGCACTCCATTACCTTTATCAATATATTATTGTTTAAAACAGGATGATCAATCACTAATCGCAAAACTTCTTCTATTGTTGAGTTTTGATCCATGCGATCTATCACTGAAAAAAACTGGTTGTAATTACTATCGGTCAAAGGGAACTGTTGAATTACTGCGCGCAATATAGCTCCGGCACCATGCTGAAAGTCGGGTACCAGGTTGCTGGTTTGACGTAACAAGCGCGACATGGCTTTTTCGTTCAACTTGTTTTTATCAAGTAAATCAAGCATTACATTGTATATTTCCATTTCGCTATCCATGCTTGATAAAACACCAAAGTAAGCATCAACTACTTCATCATCGTTAATAAAAAGTCGATTGGCTTTGCGTAGGATCTGACCTCGTTGACTATTCGACGAAATGTTTTCGGCCGTTTTTAAATAGTTTAATAAAGCATATTTATCTGGCTTCTGATTATGCGAGAAATTACTTTCGAGCATGGCGGTGGTGATTTCACCTTTTAACACATAATAGCTGCTCGACATATCTTCTAAAGTATTTCGGAATTCAGCCATTACACTTTCGTCGTAAGGTAAGTACGGAAGTGCAAATAAAAGCAAAGCTCCTTTTTCTCTTTCTGACGAAAAATCAGAAACTACATCCAGCAAGCTAATCCATGTATCGCGCGAAAGAGTTTTCTTTCTGATCAGATCTTTCAATACGTTTCCTTTTTCAGAGTTAATCTCCATATCGTCAATAATATCGAAATATTCCTTTCTGATGATGTAATCGTCGCTATAGTATTGATTAAACATGCGAAGTGTCGAACCGCGTTCGGTGTTGTATTCGTGTGTTGAAACAGCTCTTAATAAAGCTGCCGATTGATCGGTATTAAGCTGGTAATTTTCCAAAATGTACCTTAGTAATGTTCCTTTGGTGCTGTTGGAACTTACCTCACTAATAGCATCGATAACTCGTGTAAGATCGCGATTTTGAATACGGTTGTCGAATACCAGAGTTTTTAATGCATCGGTTCTTGATGACGATTTTATGGTAACGGTTTCCATGCTAAAAAAAGACCATTCGGTGCGTGTTTTGCGCGATGATGTTTCGTTGTTTATCAGAGACAAAACAGCTTGGAGTCCTTCCTGATTGTATATGCGGCGTATGCGCGATTCAATGCCTAAATTACTCTTGGAAACAATTTCGGGAAGTACTTCGGCCAGCCATTTTTTACCTTCGGGTTCAAACGATGTTTTTGATTTACCTACATAGTATTCGTAGGTGAGTTTACCGTTATCATCGGCATAAATAAATAAACGACGATTATTGCCAAAGGCTGTTTTGTTAATTTCAACAAATCCACCTGGCGATATGGAGTTAATCATTTTATCATCGTTCGATATATCTACAATTCCTTCGTATTTTAAATCAAAAGGAAAATCTTGTGTGCCGGTTGTTATGGTAATGTTTCCGTTGTCGAAAACATACACTTTGGTTTTTTTACCGGGTTTATCTTCGGCTTTGGCTTCCGCAAAAAATACAGCTGTTAGTAGTATTAGCAGCAGTAGTTTATAAGCTGGTTGGGTTTTAATGGTAGATGTTCGGTTCATATTGTATGTTTAATAGGTTTCTAATCAATTATCGATACTACAATATTATAATGAATGAACTCCTATTAAAAATGCAATGAAGTGAATTGTTGATTTTATGTAGTCAATTGCAAAATACAGACTATAACTGGTTTCTATATTGATGTTTTAAAGGGTAGATTGCCTATAAATACTTTTATTTTCATGCTCAAAAGTACACTTGAAAAGTGCGTTTTTCTTAGTTTGTAAGTTATTGATAATAAACACTTACTAAGTAGGCTAAAAAACGTAAGCATGTTTTACAAAAACGTAAGCATGTTTTTTCCGAAGTATTGGCATGTTAAATATTATGCCCCGTTTTTGCTAAAGGTTTGATTCTTGCTCAAACTCAAATTTAAAATCAACATTTTGATATTCGGTATAGATGTGCTGCTTGGTATAAGCTTCGATGTTTTTTACCGCTTGTTTTAATTCTGCCGATGGACTTCCGCCAAAACGGGCAATGTTAATGATGAAGTTAAATTGAATGGTGGAGTGCTTTCTTACGTTATTCACCGTATCAAAAATCAAACGTTGAATATCATATAAAAGCCGGTTTTCGTTCATGTGGCCAATAAGAAATACAATGCTTTTGCCATTTTTTACTTCCTCATCGGTTTCCATGGCATTGCACGAACTCTCTTCTTGTTCGGGAGCAGATATCGAGTAAAAAATATTCTCTTCAATGTTGCTAAACTGAAGATCGTTAATGTATTCTAATGTATCGCGATTGATGATTTGGTAAAATACCATTCCTTTTTCAATAGCCGAATGATACCCTTTGTATAGAATGTAGGTTAACTCGGTACCTTTTACAAGCATGGTGGCAATATCGGTCATTACAAAAGCTTTCGAATTGCTTTCGTTGGCTAGAGTCGTATTTACAAAATCGTTGGAAAAGGCTGTCATCACAACTTCTTTAACATCTTTAGTACTGCTTTGAATAAACATCTTGTTAGGTGTTTGTGCCAGTTCAGATAAATTACCAAGCAGTTTCTGATTGGTTTCTTTTATAAACGAAAGAAGAGATGTGGTTGCCTTTAAGTATTCCATATTTATAGTAATTCTGCTTTTGTGTGTTCAAATTTAAAGAATAATTGATCTTTTACAATTAAAATGAAAGTATACTTGGTGTTTTTGTTGTTAATTTGAAATGATTTTAAATCATCTGTTATTACTGCATATTATTGATGAGGTAGTCAATTTTTTTAGTTTGTTTCTTGTTGTTGGGGTTATAATAATATAAATAATTAGATAATTGGATTGTAGTTTAACTACATGTTTATGTGCAATTGATTGATAAGCAAATCAAAACAATTTTGTTTGAGTATTATTTAAGAATCAGTTAGTGTATATTGAATGGCATTACTTTCTTGGAGTGATAAGGCATTGCACGGATTGTGTCTGCTTTGATAGTATTAATTAATATAATTTTGGAAGATTGATATTCTCTTTAATATAAACATTTGTACAAGTATAATAATCATTTGTGATATAGTTAAATATCATTCATGTTATAGTTTTGAAGTGAAATCTTAGAGGTTTCTAAACCAAAATTCTTAACTAAAAATCTATGAAAAAATGAATTTAAAATTTACATTTTTCAGAGTAGTTCTGCTATTCTTGTTTTTGAATGCAAGTAATATGTGGGCCCAAACAATCACTAATCGGGCTTTGGAGGCCACCGTTTCTACTTCCTTTGTATCGCCATGGGAGGTGCTTACTGCAGTTAATGATGGTATTTCATCAACCAGTTCAATGGAGAAACCTGAAGAAGGGGCATATGGTAACTGGAATGGCGATTCGTTTTACAATACCTATAATTGGGTTCAGTATGAGTGGGATACTCAAATTAATATTGAATCTACCAATGTGTTTTGGTGGTCCGATGGAGGTGGTATTGGTCAACCAACTGATGCTTATATCGAATATTGGAATGGTGTAAGCTGGATAAATGCCGGACAGATTGGTGCTGAATTAGATGTTGATAACTCATTGTCGCTTGGTGTTTGGTCGAGTAAAATTCGCATTAATATGAAAAGCGAAACGGCTACCGGTATTATCGAGTGGCGCGTATTTGCATCTGACGAATCACCATGTTCGGCATCAGAGATTGAAACAATGGTGCAGGTAAATAATTCTGATGCCGTAGAACTATCGAATGTGGTAGTTGTGGCTGGCGATAATGTAAGCATTACCGCTGAGATATCTGGTGATGGCGAGTTGTATTGGTTTGGTCCGGATGATTTTAGTGCTTCGGGTGTGGACAATATCTTCCTGGAGAATCTACAAGTTAATCAAATGGGGGCTTATCAGGTTGTATGTATCAACGATTGTGGTGGTTACTCTCAGAAGGTAGTCAACGTTACTGTTAGCAATAGTAACGATGGTTCTGCATTCGCATGGCCTGCTTACGATCCTCCTATTTATTACGATTTTAAAGATGAGTTTCCCGAATTGGAAATGCCAACGAAGGATTTAGATGATTGCGAAAATGTTGAAGGTCGTTTGTCTTCGGGATGGTGGACATTTGTATGGGGACCTAATGCTCGTAGCGAAATTACCGAAGCTGCTATTCAACCAATGTTAGATCGCTTTAATCAGGATTTTGCTTATTTCAGAGATGTTATGGGATGGCCACCAGATAAGAGGATAAAAAATGGATATCGTAGTGCTATCTACCTTTATGGTTCTGGTTTAAGTACCGATGATGCCGATGACGAAGCCTTAGGCGGATGGATGGGAAACATTAATTATGAAGGCGAGAACTGGCCAATGGTATTAGCTTCGTATTATCCGGTTTATTCTTTCGATCCTAATTGTCCTTACAACGATAGAGAAGCCCAGATGGGAGCAATGATTCATGAAGGAATTCACTCTCTATTGGCTGATTTACCCGGAGCTAAAAATGCTGCTTGGTTTCAGGAAGGTGGAAATACCTGGTTGCAACAAGAGATGGAGTCGCAAAAATCAGGCGATTATTCATCAATGGGCTTCTTAAATGCCGGTGCTTTAATAGCTCCGTTTATGCCAATTGAATGTTACAGTGGATGGCTTCAGGATGGTAGTTTTGGTGGTCCTTCGGCCGAAGGTGTAAATATGTTTGATGGTGATCAGCAAATTTGTACATGGCGTAATCTATTAGGAGGTAATCAATATGGAAACCTATTCCCGGTTATATTTAGTCAAATATTTGGTGATCATAGTGTGGCATGGATTTGGCGTAATTGCGAAAACAGGGTTTTAGATGGTATTAGCGAAACGTTGGGCGATTATCAAATGCGTCGTTTAATTATGGAATACAGAGCCAAACAAGCTATGGTTGATATGGGTAACTGGACAGGAGCATGTCGTCAGTTATTGGATGATAATTTTGGCAGTGCCATTCAGGCAGAGTGGGAGCCAGCATGGATAAAACCTGATGTGTGGTATGCAACTCCTTATGCGGTAACAACTGATGATGGAACTGGTTTGCTTACACCTGAGTACAGAACAACTCCGGGTTGGTCGGGTGCCAATCAAATTCCTTTAATTGTAGAGGGTGATAAAGTTACTGTTGATTTCCAGCCTATTGGTAACAATATGAGCTGCCAGTTATGTTACCGGGCTACAGATGGAACGGTTGTTTATGGTGAGCCTGTTTTGGGTGGCGAATGTTCACTTAATATTGATAAGCCTGCTGCCAACGATTTGGTTATAGCTGTTATTTGTAATACTGATTATATCTACGAAGGCGAGCAAACCAGAAAAGCTCATTTTGATTATCGATTACAATTAGGCGATGGAGTAAAAGAACGCGCCAATTGGAATCTTCGTTGGTATCAATACGATAATGATCTATCAAATGTGGCACTTCCAACTTCAATTAAGAAGGATGCGGATGCTTTACAAATGCTATCGGTTTATCCTAACCCTGTGAAATCGGGTGAAGAGGTGAAAATTAGTTTTAGTAATGAGGATGCTTCTGATGCTTATGTAAAAGTTTATAACATTGGTGGAGGATTGGTTTTAACTTCTAAAACCAATAGCTCGGAAATGAAGTTAAGTACATCTCAATTGAAAAAAGGAATTTACATCTTATCGGTTGAATCAGCGGGTAATACCGACACCTATAAATTGATCATTCAATAAATTGCATTGAAGTTATCAAGCTATTATTATAATAAGAAAGCTGCTCCATAACGGGCAGCTTTCGTTTTTTTATGATGATGATTTATCTAAGCCCAAACGGGTTTTGATATCGTATCAATCTTTTCTAATTCTTCGGCAGTAAACTCAATATTGTCGAGAGCTGCAATGTTGTTGCTTAATTGTTGTGTCGATGATGCTCCAACCAAAACGGTTGTAACCGTTTTATGACTTAAAAGCCATGCAACAGCCATTTGTGCCAAAGATTGGCCTCGTTGTTGAGCCATCTCATTTAGTTCAAAAATAGCTTTTCGTTTTACATCGGTTAGCATCGATTCTTTTAAGAAATGAGCTTTTGCCATTCTCGAATCTTCAGGTATACCTTTTAAATATCGATCGGTAAGTAGGCCCTGTGCCAAAGGCGAGAACGGAATGCAGCCTATGCCTCTTTTTTCTAATACTTCTAACAAACCACCTTCTACCCATCTTTCGAAAATATGATATCGGGGCTGATGAATTAAGCAAGGAGTTCCCAATTCGCGAAGAATCGATTCTGCTTTTTGAGTTTGCTCTGCCGAGTAGTTAGATAAACCTACATATAGAGCTTTGCCTTGACGAACAATTAAATCCAAAGCAGCCATGGTTTCCTCCAAAGGCGTTTCTGGGTCGGGGCGATGATGATAGAAAATATCAACATAATCTAATCCCATTCTTTTTAAGCTTTGATTGAGGCTGGCGGTAAGGTACTTTTTCGATCCCCAGTCGCCGTATGGGCCATCCCACATTAAATATCCGGCTTTGGTTGATATTACCAGTTCATCGCGATAGCTTTTCAAATCGCTTTTTAATACGCGCCCCAGTGTTTCTTCGGCAGAACCTGGCTGAGGACCATAATTATTGGCTAAATCAAAGTGCGTAATTCCGTTATCGAAGGCATGTAACAGAATGGAGCGAGAATTATCAAAAACATCAGCCGAGCCAAAGTTATGCCATAACCCCAGCGAAATTGCAGAAAGCTTTAGTCCGCTTCGACCACAGCGATTATATAGCATTTTGTCGTATCGGTTGTTAGCTGCTACGTAGTTCATATTATTGGTGTTGAGTTAGAAATATTATCATTTTATTGCCAGCATCTTTGCATACATCGCAAAAACCTGCTGCTTCATTTGATTTCATTCGGCAATTAACAGCCGGACGATAAACGCCTTTCGAAACATAGCCACCTCCCTCAAACACTCCTGTTTGATCATCGAATTCGGAGCCAGTTGGAGTCGGTACCGGAGTATTTGTCGATATCATTCCTTTCCATTTTGAATCGAAATCAACTAAAGTGGTAATGTTAGGTTGCCAGGGTTCAACCTTTAAATCAAAAAAGTCTTCGTAGGCAACATCAGAGGTGTAATATTCATCAGCTAATCCAAATAAACCATGACCTAGTTCGTGAATTAAAACGGTATTGGCTAAATGATTATCGGCTGTTCCCAGAGAAAAGTGATTGTAAATTCCACCTCCGCCATATCGTTTCGAATTGACCAAAACTACAATGTGATCGTAAGGTGCTTCGGCAGCAATATCACGAATGGCTTTTACATCAGTGGTTTCTAAATAACGATCGACATAAAAGGTGTTGAATGCTGAATTAACAGCTGTTTCTTTCCAAATACCTTTTTCTGGTTCGCTTGGTCCGCTATCTTTCGATGGTGAGCAAACTGCCCAAAAGTTAAACTTGTCTTTATTTTCGAGATATGGTGATTGACTTAATAAGTATTCAGCTTGTTTTTTTACGTCGTTCTTAAATTTATCCATTTCATTAGCTGTGTAGCCTTCAGCAATGAATAAAAGATCGACCATTTGATCGGATGGGCCGTTATTTATAATTTGTGCAACTTCGTATTTTCCTGTTTGTGTTTGGCGAATATTAACATCCGTTGGATCAATTTTCTGACTAAGCATGGTTGAAAAACTGCCATCGCGATGACGCTCGTTAAGAACGAAAGAAAACTCATGCTTAGGAAAAGGAAAAGTAACGGTTTGATAAAAAGCTTTATTCATGTGTTTGGCTTCTTCGGTACTTCGCCACTCTTCAAATAAAGTGCAAAATCCTCTTGAGTATAAAGTATCGCTCGTTTCTTCATCAATAATAAAATAGCGATACTCTCCATAGTTAAAACTATCGATCAAATTTTGTTTTGATCCTCCCCAATAAGGCTCTTTTTTAAACTCCGAAATATATACCGTCTGAGAATCTTTATTACCTGCCAAAATTAAATCAATTCGCATCGATTTATCTTCGAAGTGCTCATCGTAGAAAGTTTGAGCCCTTAGGCAGCTTGTAATTCCGAAAAAGATAATGATATTTACTAAGACTTTTTGCATAGAATTTATTTTTGTGACAAGAGCTAAAATTACAGTTTTAAACCATAAATCAAGAACAAAATCATAAATAATGGAGGCGACAGATACGCAAGGAACCATCGAGTTTGATAATATAATTAATAGTTGGGTTGATCAGTATTTTACCAATTTAGGATTATCCGACACTTCAGGACTCATATTAAAAGTTGTAGTTCTATCAATTATTGTATTACTAATAAGTTATTTGGTAAATAAACTCACTCGTTTTTATATTATCAAAGCTATTGAAAAGGTAATACGCAAAACTAAATCGAAGTACGATGATTTTTTTGTAGACCGTCAGGTATTTCATCGATTATCGCATTTGGCTCCGGCTTTTGTACTGTACGTCTTTAATGGAATTGTTTTTAACGATTTTCCACAAGTAGGAGATATTGTACATAAAGCTATTATGATTTATCTGGTAGTGGTGTTTGTATGGAGTTTAACTGCCTTTTTTAATGCCATTATGGATATTTACGAAACGCACGATTATGCGCAGGAAAGGCCTATTAAAGGATACATTCAGGTAGCTCAGATTATTGGTTATTTTATTGGCGTATTGGTGGTGGTTTCCATTGTTTTTAATGTAAAGCTCGTTGCATTGTTTACTGGTTTGGGGGCCATTGCAGCAGTGCTATTATTAATATTTAAAGATACTATTTTAGGGCTGGTTGCCAGTGTTCAATTATCGGCGTATAAAATGGTTCGTATAGGCGATTGGGTTAGCATGCCTTCGCATAATGCCGATGGTACCGTTATGGATATTTCGCTAAATACTGTAAAAATTCAGAACTGGGATAAAACAATCACAACAATTCCTACCTACGAAATGGTTTCGCATCCGTTTATGAATTGGAAAGGGATGGAAGAATCGGGTGGTCGACGAATAAAAAGAGCGGTAAATATTGACATGCGAAGTGTAAAATTTTGCTCGACTGAAATGCTGGAACGTGCTAAAAAAATACATTTCCTTAATTCTTATATTGAAACGAAAGAAAAAGAGATTGCAAATTATAACAAAGAAATGGGAATTGATGAAAGTGTGAAGGTTAATGGGCGCCGCTTAACCAACATTGGATTGTTTCGTAAGTACCTTGAAGAGTATTTGCATCATCATCCTAAAATTCATAGCGAAATGACTTTTTTAGTGCGACACTTACAACCAACAGAAAAAGGCTTGCCTATTGAATTCTATGTTTTTAGTAACGATCAGGCATGGGGTAATTATGAATCAATTCAGGCTGATATTATGGATCATATACTTGCTATATTACCCGAATTTGATTTACGGGTTTATCAATTTCCAACTTCGGGAAGTTTAGTAATGGATTAACAAATTATGACTTTTGGTACTTATAGATTAATGTTGTATCGGTGCAGTGTTAGTGATGTTTTGATGTTAATGTATTGACATATTGGGTGATGTTGTGTTTGAAAATTGGTATGGTTAACTGTTTTTCAAAGTTAAAATTTTCACATTTCAATATCTTATCATTGGATATTAAATTTATATAGATTAATTTTGTACCAAATTATTAATGAAAGCGTAAATTTATTTACAAATTCTAACAATTGTCAAAATTAGTATGGAGAGTAATTCACAAATCGATAACTTAGATAAAAAGATTTTGTCACTGATTACTAAAAATGCTCGTATTCCATTTTTGGAAGTTGCGCGTGAATGTAAGGTATCAGGTGCTGCTATTCATCAACGTATACAACGTTTAATGAATATGGGCGTTATAAAAGGCTCTGAGTTTATCATTAATCCAACAAAAATAGGATATCATACATGTGCTTTTATGGGAATCTTTCTTAAAAAAGCTAGTTTGTTCGATAAAGTGGTGAAGATGTTAGAAGATATCCCACAAATTGTTGAATGTCATTATACAACTGGTCAGTACGCAGTGTTTATTAAAATTTATGCTAAGAGTAATGAGCATTTGAAGCGTATTTTGCACGATAAGTTGCAGTCTATTGCAGGTATTTCAGCTACCGAAACCATTATTTCGTTGGATGAAAGCTTTAAGCGTCAGTTACCTATTGAGTAAAAAAATATTACATTGGATATGAAGGTTGTCTTACTAGGCAACCTTTTTTTTATGCTAATGAATTAAGAAATAGGATTAATTCATTTTTTTGCATATAAAGTTATTAAAAAAAATAATATAGAATTTTCAAAATATATTAATTGAAAATTGTCAAAAAGGACTAAAAAATAATACCTACAAGATTGTTGAGAGTAAGCTTTCTGTTATTTATAATGGCATGCAAATGGGGATGTTTTTGTTATAATTAAATCATCAATATGTATAGAATAAGAATATATAATAATTGCAATGTATTATATAGAATTTTAATTATATATTTGTTTAATATAAGCTATAATTTACTAATAACTTCAATTTTTTAGGATGAGAAAAATTATTATTGCAGCAATTGTTATTTTCTTAATTGTTTTTAACCCTGCAGTTATAGATGCTCAAAATTTTAATAATGAGTTGACAAATAATGAGAAAGAGGTTTTGGTTAAACGAATGACAGACTTTGTAATGGCAAATATTGGTCAAGTAAGCGGGTTTTATATAGGAAAATCTAATGATGGAATATTATTTTCAAATATCTGCTCAGTTACACCCATGAATTTTGAAAATGGCAGAATGGTATTAAATAAGAGAAGAGCTCTTAATCCAAATGGAGAAGTTTCTTTTGCATATAATAGATATACAACATCAAAAAAGATTTTTATTTGGGCAAATTCAAAATTAAAATATGATTCTGAAGGACGCGTAAAAAGTGCTGAAAAGATAATAGAAAGAAGGACTTCCTTAAATAAGGATGCTAAACTTTTGTTTGCATACAAAATAGCAGCAACAGAAATATCATATCCAGATAACAAAACGATGATAATTAGTAATACCATTTATCGTGAGAAAACAAAGAAAAAGGATAAAGAAATTGTTGAGAGGAGTAGTGTTGTGAAAATTGAAGCAGATATTAATACAATAACCATAACTGACACTAAAAATTTTCATTATGGTAAAGGAAGTTCTACTGTAACAAAATATATAGTATTGTTAGATGATACAGGTAAATCTGTTAAAAATGAGTTTTTTGAAGATAATACTCTTTCGGAGATATTAACCTGTGAATATGATGAGATGGAGTGGTTGTCAAAGTATCAGCTTAAAAGGTATAAATCAACAGGTGAGTTTAATGAAAAGCGTGATTGCGAGATAGTTTATAGGCTTAAGGATGATGGTCTTGATGAATCAAAATCAAGCTCTTATATCGTTACTAATAATGCACAGTGGTATGATGAAGAAGGACAGCTATTTAGAGAAGAGAAAGATCGTAAGGTCAGAATGAGACAAGAGGATGGATCTATGGGGCCTTGG
The DNA here is from genome assembly GCF_963668385.1 of uncultured Carboxylicivirga sp. GTDB lineage: Bacteria > Bacteroidota > Bacteroidia > Bacteroidales > Marinilabiliaceae > Carboxylicivirga. The sequence goes on along the minus strand of NZ_OY764327.1, from coordinate 5,864,581 downwards.
AAGCAACTAAGGTATTAATTTAGTGATTTAACAAACTGGCATTCACAAATTTAATATTTGCTTAAGTCGCAAATGTTAAAATGTCTTAGGTAAAATAAACATCATATTAAAAGGCTGTTATTAATTTTTGAACAGCCTTTATTATACTCTTTTAAACTACGATGATTAAAGTGAAGTTCCTTTATTAAATTGGCGAAAAAATTTTGCTATATTATTGGTGAATGCCAGAATAGTTATATTTTATCAGACTTGATACATGATATTCAAAACAGTTGGTTGCTTGTTTTCGGTTGAAAAGGTAACGTCAAGTCTGCCTAAGAAAATACCTGATTTACCAACCTGATTAATAATCACTTCTTTACCTACTTTATTTATAGCTATTGCAGGCTCTTTCATAAATGTATGCGTATGGCCACCTAATATCATGTTGATATCGCTCGTATTTTCGGCAATTTTTTTATCCGAAACCTTGTCGTAAGCATAATCAAATCCAAGGTGAGACAAAGCAATGATGTAATCGCACTTCTCTTTTTCTTTCAATAGTTTAGCGGTATTGTTAGCCACTTCAATGGGATCGATATATTGGGTATTGCCAAAGCGATCGTTGTTAACAAGGCCATCCAACTCTATACCTAAGCCCATAATACCAATTTTCAGAGGCCCTTTAATAAAGGTTTTATAAGGGATTGTTAATCCTTCAAGAGGGGTATTATCAAAAACGTAGTTACTACAAATAAATGGGAAGTTGGCTTTTTTAATTTGCTTGGATAATTCTTCAATGCCATTATCAAATTCATGATTACCAATGGTACTGGCATCGTAACCCATTTTACTCATCAGTTTTATTTCAAGCTCACCTTTATAAAAATTAAAGTAAGGTGTTCCCTGAAAAATATCTCCACAATCTAAAAGTAGAACATTGTCGTTTTCTTGCCTGATTTTTTCAACTAAAGCAGCTCGTTTGGCAAAACCTCCTCCGTTAGGATATTCATGATGATCGGCTGGTAATGGTTCTATCTGACTGTGTACATCATTGGTATGCAGAACGGTTAAGCGCACTTCTTTTTTTGAACAAGAAAGTAGTTGAGGAACCACAGCTGCAGTTAATGTGCCAGCTCCTAATTGTTTAATAAATTTGCGTCTGTTCTGTATCATAATGTAATTCTGTTATCCAGTTTAGCATCTGCTTTCAATCCTTTTTCTTCCAATTTTGTGATATGATCGATTATCATATCCCGTAGTTTTACTTTTGTCTCGGTTATCGATCCTTGCGTAAAAATAGTATAATGATCACCTCCTTTCGATAAATAGTCGGAAGTTGCAATTACATATTCCGATTTGTTTAAAGGTTTACCATCAATTTTGATATTAGTGGCTTTGCCATCTTTAATTTTAAACTTTGCCCCGGCAATGCCATCACCACCTTCACTTGCTATGTAATTTAGAAACTCGATGGTTTGTTCTTTACTAAGTGTTACCAAAACCACCTCGTTTTCGAAAGGCATTAATTGAAAGATATTATTAACGGTAATGGGGCCTTCGTTTATTATGGTTCTTAATCCTTTGAAATTCATTAAGGCCATTTCTGGTTTAGGAAGTGATTTTTCAGCACTTATAATTTGAGATTCTTCTAAAATCAAATCTGAAATAAAGTTAGTTAACAAACCTTCGGGCTGTGCTTTATCTAAAGTTTGGGCTGCATGTCCAATAACCTTATACATTTTTGAATCGATGGTGTCTTTGTAAGGTTTGATTAATTCATCAAATGAACTCTCGTTTTTAAACGAGTCGTCCAAAAACGTAGTGTGCGAATCTGTTTTACTTGAAGAGTAATGTGCATTATTACAACTTAGTAAAGATGATAACAATAGTACGAATACAAAATTTGCATGCGTATAATGTTTTTTATTTTTAAACATAGGAGAAATGATTGTGATTTTGTTTTCAAATAAAGGCAAAAGATTAGTAAATGGTTTACTGATGTGTGTTAAATTTTTCGAAATTTCGACCAATTAGTCGAAAAAAATACCCGAATCAGAAGAATCGGGTAAGGTGCTAACTAAATCTGAACTATTTAATCCGGTCGAGGTATACTTTTCGTGCATCCATCAGATAATTAATATCTATGTTTGGATTATAAATACGAATGATATCTCTGATACCGAAATTTTCGTGAATATGGCCCAAGGCTGAATCGAAGACACTTCGATCCCAATTGTGTTTGGCCTTTTTAGTAATGTCTTCAAAATGTTTCCATGGTAATTTGTAAGGAATGGTGAAGTAGCCATGGTCTTTTTCGTCTAAGTCAAAATAAACACCATCTTCTACTTCTTCGAGCATGAAGAATTTTTTTAACCGAATTATCGCTTTACCCGAAATGTTTTTAGGTTTCTTTTTAAATTCAATGCCCTGATCAAGATAGCCATGTTGTAAATCTGCAATCTGATCAAAAGTATCTAAATGGCGAACCCTTATGATATGAAATAATTTGTTGTACATGTAAATGGTACCTGCCGCAGCATTGAAGTTAGTTCCAAAATACTTTTTAATATTTTGGGTAGCTCTGGTTACTTCTTCCAGTGTATACAAACCTTTTAATACCAAATAAAGATATAAGGGTTTAGAGTCAGAAGGGATATCGCTATAATAGCCAAAGTATCCGGGAAATGGTTCTGGAGCTTCCAATACAAAAGTATTGGGAAGGATCTTATCATTCATGGTTACTAAAGATTCCTCTTTTAGTAAATTACCATATCGCTGGAGTATTAATTGGTTTTGACTCATAGATGTGTGTTTTAATAATTAGCCTCCTAATTTCTATTTGCATTGACTAAAAGTTAAAACAAAAATTATTAGGGATCAACTATGAGTTTAATTTATTGACCAGAAAAAACTTAAAAAATAGATGCTCAAATATATTAATCCAAGTTCTTGCCTACTTAAGTATCTCTTGATTTAAGCATTATCGCGAACAAAAACAGGCATGTCGGGTTTCGATAAATCCTGGTGGTAATAGTAACCTCCTAAATCAAAAGCTCTTAAATCTTCCGGGTTTTCTATTTTATTCTGAATGATAAAACGGGTCATCATACCTCTGGCTTTTTTTGCAAAAAAGCTGATGACTTTGTATTCGCCATTTTTCTGATCCTTAAAAACGGGTGTGATAATCCGTTTTTTGAGCTTCTTTTTATCAATGGATTTAAAATATTCGTTGGAAGCTAAATTGATCAGTACTTCTTCATTGTTGGCTTTCATATCATCAGCCAGAAGTTTCGTAATTTTATCTCCCCAGAATTCATAAAGGTTTTTATTTGATCCGGTTTGAAGTTTGGTTCCCATTTCTAGACGATAGGGCATAATTGCGTCAAGTGGTCGCAGCAATCCATATAGCCCGGATAAAATACGAAGGTGCGAATTGGTATAATCCAATTCATTTGAGTTAAGAGTAGTGGCATCTATTCCGGTATAAACATCGCCTTTAAATGCAAAAAGAGCAGCTCTTGTGTCTTCCTCATTAAAAGGATGATTCCACAATTGAAACCTGTGATAGTTAAGATTTGCCAATGGCGAACTAATGCTCATAAGTTTGGCCAGTTCTTCGGGCTTAACCTTTTTCAGGTTTTTTACCAAAGTTGATGATTCTTTCGGAAATCGTATATCAGTATTTTCGGTTTTTGTAACCGGAGTTTCGAAATCTAATGTTTTAGCTGGAGAAATTACAATAATCATATTCGTTAAGGCTTTATTTAACTTTAACAGGATTAATTACGCGATGTTCAAAATATTTTTAATCGGCTATTATTACTTCAATGCCGGCATTGATTAACTTCTCATAGTCATCTTCGGCTAGTCCTTTGTCGGTTACTACTACATCAATGTCGGTAAGTTGCCCAATGATAGCCAAACTACGTTTTTTGAACTTACTGGAGTCAGCAACTAAAATCACTTTTTTTGCCATTTTTAGCATGGTGCGATTTAGTGCTGCTTCTTCGATGTGAGGAGTACTAATACCTAATTGAGCATCAATGCCATCGGCGCCAATAAATAGTTTATCGCTAAAAAAGCTTTTCAAGTTATTTTGCCCGATGGACCCTACCAGCGAAAGTGAATTTTTTCGCATTACACCACCAGGCATAATAATATTAATATGTTCCGATTCAGCCAGGGGTGCTGCAATGTTTAAGGCATTGGTTATTACCGTAAGGTTTTTGAAACGATGCAAATGATTGGCAACTTCTTTGGTGGTTGTGCCTGAGTCCAATACAATTGTATCACCTTCTTCGATGAGTTTTGCCGCTCTTTTGCCAATGGCTTCTTTTTCTTTGCTATGCTGAATTTTTTTATCCGAAAGCTTAATTTCCAGATTTACTTTATCTGTTTTGATGGCACCACCCCGGGCTCTGATAAGCAGGTTTTTATGCTCCAATTGGGTTAGGTCGTTACGAATAGTAACTTCACTAACTTCAAATTGCTCACTTAGTTCGTGCACATTAACTTGTCCTTTTTCGTCTAATATTTTTAGAATAAGTCCACGTCGGCCAACGGTAGTATTCGGATCAAAGTCATTCATTTCGTTTCGTTTTCTTTCGATAAAACTATTTTCACAAATTAACTAAAATTTTTGCTAAAGATATACTAGTCGTTACAGATTCAATATTTTTACAGAATAATTAGTAACACAATTAATTTGAAAAGCAGTAAACAAATATATTTAGCCCCGCTTCAGGGTTATACCAGTGTTTTCTATCGAAAGGCCTTGGCCAAGGTGTATGGGGGTATTGATAAATATTTTACGCCTTTTTTTGAAGAAGGGAAAGATACTTTTTCGAATCCTGATTTATTACCGGAATTAAATGAAGAACTTAATTTTGGAAATAATTTAATACCTCAGATTGCGGTTAATACTTCATCATTCTTAATCGAGTTTGCAAAGAAAATAAAAGCATTTGGATATGAAGAGTTAAATATAAATATGGGTTGTCCCTTTCCTATGCTTGTGAAACGTAAAAAGGGAGGGGGTATGCTTTCGGAACCTGATTTAATTAAAAAGTTGCTGGATGATTACTTTCAAAAAGATCTAAAGCTAAAGCTTTCGATAAAAATGCGAACGGGATTAAATGATCAGGCACAAGGAAGTCAAATCATTTCTATATTAAATCAGTATCCTATTGAGGAGGTGATAATTCATCCACGCTTGGTTACTCAAAAATATAAAGGAGAACCCGATTGGAATGCCTTTGAACATATGATGAGCTCGTGCCAACTTCCGGTCGTTGCCAATGGAGATATTGTGAATCAAACAGCTATGAATGATTTAGCGGAGCGTTTTCCTAATATTAAGGGTGTTATGATTGGAAGGGGGATTTTAGCAGATCCTGCTATTATTTTGAAGAAATCGTTAACACGAAAGGAAAAGATTGATTTGTTTCAGGAATTACACAATGTATTTTATAACTTGATAGAAGAAAATACAATAAACTGGAATCAGGCTTATAATTATTTCAATGATTTTTGGTTTTATCCTTTATCGAAAAATAATGAATCGAAACGTTATTTTCGAAAGCTTAAGAAGCATAATTCAATTAATTTATATAAGGATTGGTTAGGTGGTGTTTGGGATTATCTTTATTTAGAATCGGAAGAGCTTTAACATGTTTTTTTGCAAATGAAAATAATACCTTTGTGTTGAAAAAATTCATAGTATGATATTAGAAGAAGTAAAAGCGCTTTTACAACACGAGGCGCAAGCAATACAAAATATTCCTGCAACCGACGACTTTGAAAAAGCTGTTAATTTAATGTATCAGCAAATTCACGAAAAGAAAGGAAAGCTTATCACAACAGGCATGGGCAAAGCTGGTCAGATAGCTGTTAATATGGCTACAACTTTCAGTTCTACCGGAACTCCATCTGTTTTTTTGCATCCGAGTGAAGCTCAACATGGAGATTTGGGAGTTGTACAGGAAAACGATGTGATGTTGATGATTTCAAATTCGGGTAAAACGCGCGAAATAATTGAGCTTATTGATTTGGCTCGAGGTCTACATCCTAACATTCCAATTATTGTTATTACCAGTAATACTGAATCGGTTCTGGCACAAGAGTCTGATGTTTGTATTAGTACCGGAAATCCAACCGAAGTATGTGCTTTGGGATTAACGCCAACTACTTCAACCACAACAATGACCGTTATTGGCGATGTTTTGGTGGTGCTGCTTATGAAAAAAATTAATTTTACCAATGCCGATTATGCAAAGCGTCATCATGGTGGATATTTAGGTGACAAATCAAGGAAGGCAGCGGGAATAAAATAATTCGCTATGGCTTTTAACTGGAATAGTTTACAAAATGGTTCTGATATCAGAGGGGTTGCTCTGGAAGGAGTTCCCGGCGAAACAGTTAATTTAAATGAACGGACGGTAGCCCGATTGGCAGAAGCGTTTGTTCTGTGGTTAAAGAAAAAGTCGGACAAACACAAGCTAAAAATTGCAGTTGGGATGGACTCTCGTTTGTCCGGTCCCGATTTAAAAGCATCGTTTATCAATAGTCTTGTAAAACAAGGAGTTGATGTGATGGATTGTGCTTTAGCGTCAACACCAGCCATGTTTATGACCACGGTTACCAAGCCATATCTTACCGATGGTGCCGTAATGTTAACTGCCAGTCATCTGCCATTTAATCGAAACGGATTAAAGTTTTTTACTTCGAAAGGAGGATTAGAAAAAGCTGATATAAGCGAAATCCTGTCTTTAGCGGCATCAGGTGATGTTGAAAGTGCTGGTGTGGCCGGAACTATTGAGAATATTGCATTTATTGATGTGTATTCTGGTATTCTTGCTGAAAAGATCAAAAATGAAGTTAATTCCGAGAATTTTGATAAACCTTTAGACGGCTTTAAAATAGTATTGGATGCTGGTAATGGAGCCGGAGGTTTTTATGCCTATAAGGTGTTGAAATATTTGGGAGCTGATATTTCGGGTAGCCAGTTTTTAGATCCCGACGGGCGATTCCTGAATCATATACCGAATCCGGAAGACAATAAGGCGATGAGTTCTATTTGTGAAGCAGTGAAAGAAACAAAAGCTGATTTAGGGATTATTTTTGATACAGATGTGGATCGTGCGGCTATTGTTGATGAATTGGCTAATCCTATTAATCGAAATGAATTAATCGCGCTTTCGGCAGCTATTATAAACGAAGAACATCCGGGTTCGGTTGTCGTAACTGATTCCATTACTTCAGATGGATTGTCGTGGTTTATCAACGATCATTTAAAAGCCACTCATCACCGATTTAAACGTGGGTATAAGAATGTAATTAATGAATCGATTCGATTAAATAAAGAAGGAAAAGAATCGTGGTTAGCAATCGAAACCTCAGGGCATGCCGCACTAAAAGAGAATTATTTTTTGGATGATGGAGCTTATCTGGTTACAAAAATCCTGATAAAAATGGCCCGGCTTAAGAAGGAAGGTAAAACGCTTACTTCACTAATAGAAGATTTGCCTCAACCTGCTGATAGTAAAGAATTCAGGATAAAAATAGAAGCAGAAGATTTTAGAGGTTACGGAGAAAAAGTGATTAATGACTTAGAATTGTTCGCGTCTGCACAGGAAGGTTGGAAAATTATGTCCGATAATTATGAAGGAGTAAGGGTTGCGTGCGAACATCAACAACAAAAAGGATGGTTTTTGCTTCGCTTGTCGTTACACGATCCAGTAATACCACTGAATATAGAATCGGATATAAAAGGTGGAGTAGATGCTATTGCTGATCAATTAGTAGGATTTTTTGAAGAATTTAAATGCCTTAACTTTAATATATTAAAAAATAGATAAATTATGCGAGTATTGAAGGATAATGCGGTTGCAATGATTGTTGATGTTCAGGAACGTTTGTTTCCGCATATTCACGAACACGAGCAACTGGCTGCCAATATCGAAATTTTGATTCAGGGATTGCAGGCTTTAAAAGTACCTGTAATTGTAAGTGAGCAATATAAAAAAGGCTTAGGTGATACCATTGAATCAATCGAAAAATTGATTGCATCCGATCCTCATGTCGAAAAGATGGCTTTTAGCTGTTGCGATGAGCCAAAATTGATGGAAGAAACAGAATTAACAGGTAAGCGCTTTGTTATTTTGGCCGGGATGGAAACTCATATATGTGTATTGCAAACAGCTATCGATCTTATCGAACGAGGATATCATCCTGTGGTTGTTGAAGATTGTGTTAGCTCGCGTACATTGGCTAATAAGCAAAATGCAATTGCACGTTTGCGTCAGGAAGGAGCTATTGTTACATCTTACGAATCGTTGTTGTTTGAACTATGTCGTTTTGCAGGTTCTGATACCTTTAAAGCGATTAGTAAGTTGGTGAAATAAAATTAATTCCTTTATTTTGAAGCCATTCCCAAAAGGAATGGCTTTTTTAGTAATCAGAAGGTTTAAAATATGAGAAGAGTTTTTGGATTAGGAGAAACAGTAATGGATATGATTTTTAAGGATAATCAACCCATTGCTGCGAAAGCAGGGGGAAGCGCCCTAAACACAATGGTGTCGTTGGCGCGTATGAATGCATCTTCTTATTTTATTAGTGAAGTTGGAACCGATCGCTTAGGGCAGGTGATAATGGATTTTTTGAAGGAGAATCAATTGAATACCGACTATATTTGTCGTTTTTCGGAAGGGAAATCAGCTTTGGCTTTAGCTTTTTTAAATGAAGATAATGATGCTGATTACGAATTTTTCAAAGATTATCCGAAACAACGGTTGGTTGGAGAGATTCCTGATTTTACACCTGGCGACATTTTAGTATTTGGTTCTTATTTTGGTTTAAATCCAGCCATTCGTCCTCGATTGATGGAGTATCTTCAAAAGGCCAAAGCAGCAGGTGCTATTATTATTTATGATCCTAATTTCAGAAGTCATCACCTCGAAAATCGTAAGTTATTATTGCCTATAATTGAAGAAAACTTAGAGTTAGCAGATTTGGTGCGAGGCAGCGATGAAGATTTTGAGAACATTTATGGAACCACTAATCCAGTTGAAGTATATTCGAAAGTAGCCCAGTTCTGTTCCAACCTGATTATTACAGCAAACAAAAATGGAGTTTATGCTTTTGGTGAAAATCATTATCGTCATTATAAGGTTCCGGTAATTGAACCTGTTAGTACGATTGGTGCTGGCGATAATTTTAATGCTGGAATAATTAAGGCTTTCCTCGATTTTAATATTATAAAATCAAAAGACTTATACCTTTCTAAAGAAGAATGGATGCATTTAGCAGCATACGGAATAGAGTTTTCGGCTGAAGTTTGTATGCGATTGGATAATTATATTCATACCGATTTTAGCAAAAAACTGCATGATAAAGTTCAGAAGCGAATTGAAACGATAAATTAACCTTCTGTAATTTAATAGATAATAAAAAATTCCTTCGAATATTGATTGCGTAGCAACAGTATTCGAAGGAATTTTTTATTATGAATATGTTCTTTCTGATAACGACTTAGTTATATACCTCTTCTTTGGTATATACTCCTGTTTGAATCAGTTCTTTATCTATATTTTCTTTGGTAATTGGTATCGAAGGAATTTTAATGGTAGGAACATCAATAGAACCGTTGAATGTATAACTAAGAATATTTTTATCAATCGTTTTACCATTTAATAAGTCAATAGTTAATTCTGCAGCAGTATATGCGTTCTTTTTTAGTGGGTGATAGGCAGTCATTAACTGTTTACCGGCAACTATGTTTTTAATTCCTCTTAACTCAGCATCTTGTCCGGTAATTAATACTCCATCAAGCATATTATTTTCTTCTAAAACATGAACTACAGCATTAGCAATACCATCAAAACTGGCAAGGACTATATCTGGTTTTTCATTACTAAGTGAAATAAATTGGCGCATTTCGTATTCAGCATTTTTATCACTCCACTCTTCAATATATGTTTTATATAAGATTTTAAATGCTCCCGATTCCACATATGGTTTTATCTCCTCATCGATAGAGTTCATTAGTCCAATGGCATTTCTGTCATATTTATCTCCTCCGAGAATTACGACTTTTCCTTCTTTTCGTTTTTTAAGGACTTCGTTTATCATCAGTTTACCCAATTGTTTGGTGTCTCCAGATACAAATAAATCAGGTTCGCAGTTGAAGATAATCCGATTGTATGCAATTACTTTTATACCTCTGCTTTGTCCTTCTCTAACAATGGATGCTGCAGTATTTGCATTGATAGCAATTAATACTAAAGCGTTAATGCCCGAATCGAACATTTCTATTGCCTTATCATATTGTAATGCTTCGTTACCATTACCATTATCAATTACCACTTCTGCTCCAAGTTCTGAAGCTCTTTCTTTAAAGTAATTACCTTCAGTAACAAATCGTTTAGTAATAGGAGATGAAAATAAAAAGCCAATTTTATGTTTCTCATTTTTAGTGCAACTCGATAGTAAAATTACTATAGCTGTTAAAATAGTATAGATTCTCATAACGCGCATGTATTATTATTCTTGGATTTATTTATGTGATAAATGTAGTATTTTGTTGATTAAATATTTCATTATAGGCACAATTTTTACCATATTTAACCCAAGGAAGCTATCTATTAAAATAATCTGTATGAGGTGGAAAGATCTTAAAATTCGTGCCAAAATTGGCAGCGGATTTACGGCTATAATGGCTGTGGTTTTAATACTTGGAGTGGTTATGATCTATAACTTACAAAAAGTTGACAAAGGTACTGATTCATTAAGGAAAACGTACATACCAATTGTACGCGAGTCCGTTAAGTTGGATAAGTATTGGAAGGAAGCTCGCGAATACTCACGAAGTTATGAATTTACCGGTGAAACTTACTTCAGTGATAGGGCAGATGTGAGTATGGAGAGAATGTATTCAGCTTTGGATAATCTGGTTCTGGTGCTCGACGGTCAGGAAAGTATTATGCTTGATAAAGGTATTGATATGGCTGGGTTAAAAAAAGATGTTGATAGTTATAAAAAAGTTACTTCTCAGTTTTTTGGAAGGCAAAAAACGGCAAATGATGCTAAAAATCAATTTATTGATGGTGGAAGTAATCTACAAAAACTAGCTGCAGGAATGGGGACTTCAACATTCCGTACTTCTAATTTGATTGCAGAGTTTGTTTCAACTCTTGTTTTAGAAGATAAAAGACAGGATTATCGACTAATTGAGCAACATAAGGATGAACTGAGGGAGCTTAATAAAAAAGTTACAAAAGTTAAGTATAGTGATGCGTTTGATCGTGAATTGGAATCTACTTTAAATGCATTATCGTTGTATTTAACAGATTTAAGAGAAGTAAAAAAACTTGAGCTTCGTCGATTCGAATTGGCAAAAAGCATAATGTGGGATACAGGTGCTACTTCTGATGTAGGACTTGATTTAATGATGAAAATGGGAGATGAAAATTCAACCATTGTGTCGTTACAAAAACAGTTTTTGATCTATGCCTTAATAGTTGTTTTTGTATTGTTTGCATTTTTAGTATTTACCTTATCTAAAGCGATATCTAAACCAATTGAAGAAGGAATTGAAAAAGCTGAAAGGTTGGCCAAGGGCGATTTATCAGTAGAGTTTATTGCAGATAGTAATGATGAAGTAGGAGCTTTATCTAAGGCTTTAAATCAGATGGTTGAAAATTTGAAAACAGTAATCTATCAGGTAACCAAATCGTCGGAAGCAATTGCTCAGGCCAGTCTAAAATTAAATACAGGAGCAATAGAATTATCAGAGGGAGCTACCGAACAGGCTTCATCTGCAGAAGAGGTTTCTTCATCGATGGAAGAAATGTACGCCAATATTCAGCAGAATACAGATAATTCAAAACAAACTGAAGAAATAGCTTCGCAGGCTTCTTTAGGTATTCAGGAAAGTAACGAAGCTTCAAAAGTTGCAGCAAATAACCTTCATGAAATTACCGATAAAATTAATGTGATTAGCGATATTGCTTTCCAAACTAATATTCTTGCTTTAAATGCAGCTGTTGAAGCCGCCAGAGCGGGTCAGGAAGGAAGAGGTTTTGCTGTTGTAGCTGCTGAAGTTCGTAAACTTGCTGAACGAAGTCAAGAGGCCGCTGTTGAGATAACTAAGTCATCTAATATTACTTTAGAATCGTCCAATAGTGCCACACAAAAGTTAGATTTAATCACACCTGAAATTCAAAAAACAGCAGAGTTGGTGAAAGAAATTACGTCAGCTTCGTTAGAACAGGTAACAGGTGTTGAGCAAATAAATAATGCTATCCAGCAATTAAATAATGTAACACAACGTAATGCTGCAAATGCTGAGCAAATCAGAGAAGCTGCAACTTCGTTGGATAGTTTGTCTGATCAATTAAGTAAGGCTATTTTGCTTTTTAGTGGAGATGTAAAAAAAGATAAGGAACCTGTAATAAAGCAAAAGGTGCAGGCACCAACAAAGCCACAGTCACTAGTTAAACCTCAAAAGAAAATACCTACTTATCAATCGAATAAGGAAAGGGAAGTTGCCGAAGTTGGATATAATATTGAACTCGGAGGAAGCTATGACGATTATGAGAAATTCTAATAAAAGATAAGGTTAACAAAAAAAAGAGGAGCGATTGGCTCCTCTTTTTGTTAGTTCTTTTTCTTCTTGAGCTTTGGATACTCAATACGAGCGTGATAAATGTTTTTAAGCTTGGTTTTAAACACTTCTTTAGCTTCAGTTATTTCAGCAAAAGTAATAGGTGCATTAATGAATTGATCTTCTTCAATTTGTTTATCAATAATACGTTCAACCAGCTTGTCAATTTCATCGTCGTTATATTTCTTTAAACTACGCGATGCTGCTTCTATTGAATCGGCCATCATTAAAATAGCAGTTTCTTTGGTAAACGGAGTAGGGCCTGGATAGGTAAAAATGCTAACATCCACCTCTTTGTCAGGATTATCGTTAATGAAAGAATTGTAGAAATACCATGTCTTAGTAGTTCCCTGATGTGTAGTAATAAAGTCAATTACTTGCTTGGGAAGATTCTCTTTCATTGCCATTTTTACACCATTTTCGATGTGATTAACTACCACTCGGGCACTTTCTTCGTAGGTAAGTTCGGAATGGGGGTTTAATCCTTCAGCTTGATTTTCGGTGAAATACATAGGAGATGCCATCTTGCCAATATCGTGATACATCGCTCCTGCTCTCACCAAAGCTGGATTAGCATTTAATTTATAAGCAACTTCCTGGGCAAGATTACCAACCTGAATGCTGTGTTGGAAAGTTCCCGGACAAGCTTCAGCCATTTTACGTAAGATTGGATGATTGGTATCAGATAACTCTACTAATGTAACATCAGACAAGAAACCAAAAAGTCGCTCGAAAATCCAGATTAATGGATAAACCATTAAAAGCATAATACCATTAATTCCAAAATAGATATATGTTTTTACATCGATGGAAGTAAAATCGCCTTCGCGCCACAACGAAAGAGCAGTATAAAACAGCGAATAGGTAATAGTAATTAATATTGCTGCACGTACAATATGACTTCGGCGCACCATTCGGAACAGACTAAATAATGCTACTAAACCGGCAGGTATTTGAATAAATACAAACTCGAAACTATTTTCAGTGAAAAAGGCACTTATCAGAATGGTAATAACATACATAAAAAACGCCAGTCGGCTATCGAAGAAAGTACGAATAATAATAGGTAGAATTGCAAATGGAATGATATAAAATGGAAAATCGTCGAATATTTTATCTAAACTGGCTAGTCCTGTCATTATTAAAGTAATAAGCAGGATAAATCCAATAGAACTGATGTTTTTGTAAACATCGTTTCGAAAGAAATATAGGAATAATAATATGGTAACAAACAGGAGAGTAACCATTAATATTTGGCCTGCCAAAATAAAATAATAGTTTGATGAAGTTGAAAGCTTCGATTCGTAACTTCTGCGTAGGCTATCCAATACTTTAACTGTAGCGTTATTTACAATTTCTCCTTGATCAATAATTCGTTGGCCGGCTAATACTCTTCCTGAAGTTAAAGAGATGTTATTTTGTAAGTTTGCCAGCTCTTTGGGGTTTCTTTCTTCATCGTAGATAATATTAGGCTCTATATAATTGTTTAATTCCAAATCAGTAATAAACTGGGTTAATTCACTATTAATCACACCAGCGTCTCCAACAATTGCTCTAATGGTTTGTGTTGATAAGTACTGATAAGCTTGAGTCTGTAGGTACATCTCCGATAATGCATAAGGCTCAGCATAGTTGCCTGTAACCAGCATTAATTCAAAATTATCTTCAACACCAATGTATTGATCTGGTAATAAGATTACTCCTTTTTTATAGATTTTAGATAAGCCATCAGTGATTGATTTTTTAACATATCCGAAGTAACTAGTATCCTTGGTATATGATTTTGCTAAACTTGGGTAAGATGATTTTTTATTGGTAACCAAGTCATTAAAATCACTTTCAAATCTTGCGGTTATAGTTTTTTCTTTTTTAGTATCTTTAAAAAAGTAAGGTCGGTAGTGCTTAATTAAACTGTCGGTTTCTAGTTTTAACTCGGTACTGGTTTTGTATATCGGAAAATCGAATGGAGCAATTAAGGTTTGATGTTTCCACGGTAATCCATTTATATATTCATAACCAAATTTGCCAGTTTTAGGAAGTAAGTAGGTAACTGTTCCGATAGCAATAATAAAGAAAATAGCTCTCACCAATGGGTGAAAATATTTCGATTTGAAATGAGGAAAACGCTCAAGCATACAAATAGATTTTACAAATATTATGTATTAAACATCAAAAGTACGTAAATCCTTACAGAATTTTTAATAATTTGGCTATCTATAAATAGCACTATTATCGCATCCATAATGGAGAAGTCAATTTGTACATATGGTTTTATTCCCATTAGGAAGGAACCAGCCGAACAGTCTGAGATGGTTTCTCAGATTTTGTTTGGAGAATCGTATAGTATTCAAGAACGAACTGAGAAATGGTGTCGAATTCTTTTACATACAGATAAGTATGAAGGGTGGATTGATTCGAAACTAGTTTGCAAACTATCCGAGAAGTCCGTTGATTTATGGCAGACATCTGCCAAATGGTGTGTTCCCGGGCCATTTATAAAAATTGTATCAGAGCCCGATAAAACAACACATTATATTTCTGGAGGTAGTTTAATTCATATGAATGCTGCTGATAGAAGTAGTTTTACCATCGGTACAAAGGAATTTTATATTTCGAGTAATTATAATATAGATAAGTCAGTTGGTGGTATTACAGATGTAGCCTATTCGTTTATCAATGTACCTTATTTATGGGGAGGGCGTAATTTTTTTGGTATGGATTGCTCTGGATTTGTGCAGGTTGTTTATGCTATAAAAGGTATACAAATGCCTCGCGATGCTTCGAAGCAAGTCAATATTGGTTCAATGGTTTCGTTTGTTGAAGAGGCAAAAGCCGGAGATCTTGCGTTCTTTGATAATGAAGAGGGGAAGATTATTCATGTAGGTATGTGTTTAGGGAAAGGCCAGATTATTCATGCCTCGGGGAAAGTACGAATTGATAAATTTGATCATCAGGGAATATTTAATAACGAAAGCAACACTTATACTCACAAACTAAGAGTAATTAAACGTATTATTGAATGAGTTTTACTTACGAATATCCTCGTCCGGCGGTTACAACAGATGTCTTATTGTTAACCAAAGACGTTCCGCATAAAATTTTATTGATTCAAAGAGGAAACGATCCTTTTAAAGGTAAATGGGCTTTGCCAGGTGGTTTTGTTGATATGGATGAGGATTTAAAAACAGCTGCACTTCGAGAGTTGGAAGAAGAAACAGGAATTACTGATGTTCAAGTACAACAGTTTCGAACATATGGAGGTGTTAATCGCGATCCCCGTCACAGAACAATTTCGGTTGTTTATACCGGATATGTTGATAGTGAGCTGGCATGCACAGGGCAAGATGATGCTGCAGATGCCCAATGGTTTAATTTGGACAACTTACCTGAATTAGCTTTTGATCATTATTTAATTGTAGCTGAAGCCAAAGAATTTTTAAATATTTAATGATTGGGCTAAAACAATATTCGACTCAGGCCCCATATTAAAAAGTAAATCCAGAATACTCATATGTGGCAGGAAACCATGTTTTTGAGCAAAAACCTGCCAGTAATCAATAACTTTAAAGCTTTGATCGTATTCTGGTTTATGTTTAGGACTGATTAAAAAGCGCAGGTCTTCCTGATTTTCATCGCATTCAATATATTCTGAACTTAAAGAATAAGTGATGTTTAACTCCAAGGCATCAAGAATTGTTTGGAATAGGCCAACGTTGAATTGTACCAGTGAGTTAAAACGTTTTTCATAAAAGTGTTCAAAATCATCAGCGTAATATTCCAAGAAAGGAGAGGAGTTGTAGGCTGATATTATTGAACGCCAATGTTGTTTTTGCCAATCAGTGTCGTAACTAATAAGCGCATCAGCAGTTTTAATTTTAATGTTTTTTTGATTGATGACTGGAACAGACAGCGATAGTGGCCCATTAGCTCCAATAATATTACAACGATTCCGAAACGATTTCCGTTCGTACGAACAATGTTGATCAATCAATACATGATCACCTTCTTTCAGGTGAGCAAAAAGTTGAATAGGTCCAAGGTATGTAAGTGGAATAATCTTATTCGGCTGTTTCATTTTCAACTGTTTCCTCTATATCTTCTTTTACTTTCTTTTTTTCTTTCCTTTTCCAAAAGAAAAAATACGAAGCTCCGGTTATGGCGCCAAAGATAAATACTGATATTAATAATACCGCAAGAGATATTGTTACATCTTTAAAAAAGAATTGAACAGTTACTTCTTTTGCATTTTGAACCGAAAATACAACCAATAGTATTGCAAAAACGGTGGCTATCCAAAATGTTTTTTTCATTGTTTTGGGGTTTTACAATTAGTAAACTAATGTAAGAAATTGCTTCTTATTTTGTAAATGGTAATTTGTTAATTACCCCTATAATATGATTTTCGGGTACAAATCCCCAATATCTACTATCAAAAGAGTGTGGGCGATTATCTCCGGCTACCCAATAATAATTCATTTTAAAAGTATAATGATGGCAAATTTTACCATTTACATAAATATCTTTGTCTTTCAGCTTAACTTTATTGTTTTCGTAGGTTTCTATTATTCTTAGGTATAGTGCAATGTTATCTTCATTAATGTCAATAGTTGTCCCTTTGGCTGGAATCACTGATGGTCCCCAGAAGGATGCATTCCAAAGCGAGGAAGTACTAAATGGAAAAATGTAAGGATCAGGCATATTCAGTGGTTGCTCTTGTCGTTTTAGGTAGATTGTCCATTTGTGATTTTCAACAACTTTCTCCTGAATTTCAATAATTTGTTTCCCATCTTCAGTATATGCCGAGTGTGCATTGTTTAAGATAGAAGATTGAATATTTTTAGGTGTATTTTTTTGTAATACATATTTGTTAATAAGAAGATTATTGTATTGATATAATTGGCTATTGATATAATAGTTGCCATCAATAATCTTAAGAGTATCTCCGGGTAATGCGATTATTCTTTTTATAAAACGAGGACGTTGATTAATTGGAGTGAATTCTGTTTTAGAATTCTTCATGCTGGTGGCTTTGCCACTAAGTTTTAATTCACGTTTTTTGTAATGATAGTTTTCTTTTGGGTGGTCTATAAAAACGGTATCTGCTTCAGGAAAATGAAAAACAATAACCTCACCATAATCTAGTTTATCAATTCCTCTAATGCGGTGGTAACTATCAGGATCATCAATGGATTTACCAGTTCCAATTTCAACCTTGTTCATTATAAAAACATTTCCTGTTTTATAGGTGGGTTCCATCGATGAAGAGCGAAGGGTATATATGCCAAAAAAGTAAACATTGATGAAGAGAATAATAACAATTGCATAAACCGAAGCTAAAATCCAACTGTAAATTTTTTTATTACGATTATTTTGCTCTTTAAACCATTTCTTGATTATCTCTTTAGTGGGGTGGTGCCATAAAACAAAAAGATGAATGATTAAAAGAATCATCAATAGCCAACTTTGTGCCCATAAGCTTAGAAGTAAAAATAAAATGGTTATGGCGTAATGGATGATTGCTTTCTTACTTACCTTCATTGCGATTGGATAAAAAAGAAACAGCAAGGTGTAGGACCTTGCTGTTTTATTGGTTAGTCTTTGTGAACTAATTTAAAAATTCGGTCCCAGCGGATATTGGCTGGGAAGCTCTTATCTTTATCGAGCGATAACCAAACTAGAATTGGTTTTCCAACGATATGATCTTCAGGAACAAATCCCCATGACCTGGAATCTAACGAATTATGTCGGTTATCACCTAGCATAAAGTAATAATCCATTTTAAACGTATAGTTAGTGGCAGGTTTTTCATTAATGAAAATCTGACCATCTTTTACTTTTAGCTTGTTGCCTTCGTAAGCTGTAATAATTCGTTCGTAAATAGGAAGATTTGTGATTGTCAAATCAATAGTGGTTCCTTTAGCTGGCATGGTTAGCGGGCCAAAATTATCGCGACTCCAATTGTAGTCCGAACTGTATGGGAATACTTGTAAACCTGAATTATTAGGCATCTCTTCGTCGATAGTTATCGATTGAACAAATGGCATATCTTTAACTAAATCAGCTTTGTCTTTGGTTAGAGGTACATAAAAATCGTTGCCCATTCTTCCTCCACGATCAGCATTAGATACGCCCATTCTCTCGTAAAAACGATCATTTAATATTGTTCCATCAGTTTTAATAATGTAGTTGTGCTGCAATCCTTCAGGATTTTCAACAGCTTTATCATTAATATATACCTGATTGTGTCTTACCTCAAAAACATCTCCCGGAAGAGCAATGCATCTTTTTACATAATTATCGCGCTTATCGACAGGACGATATAAAACGTCTCCAAATGTTTCAGGATTATTATAGATTCTTTTTCTACCAATATTCATAAAATAGTGGTTTCTTTCGTAATCTGAATCAAACGGTTTAGTTGGCATCAGGTTTTGGTTATTCGATGCTTCCTGTATCCCATAAATCAAAGCTTGATTATAAAAATCGGGATTGTTTGATTTAAAAGGGACTGTATCTCCAGCCGGAAAGTTGAATACCACAATATCGTTGTGTTTGATATTGGTAATACCTTTTAAGCGTTTGTAATCCCAATGAGGCCAGTCGAGGTACGATTTAATATTGGTTGTTGACGAAAAGGTGTTTTGAACCAATGGAAATGCAATAGGAGTATTAGGCATTCGAGGTCCGTAACTGGCTTTACTAACAAAGAGATAATCGCCAACTAATAATGATTTTTCGAGTGAACTAGTTGGAATTTTATAATTCTGAAACAGAAAAATATTGATAATGTAAACGGCTACTAATGCAAAAACAATGGCATCGATCCATTCAACAATTGCACTGGGCTTTTTGCCATCTTTTCTTTTTTTCCAGAATCCCCATGGAATCTTTTTTGTGACGTAGTTATCAAAAACAAGTGGGTATCCCAATAAAAACCAATAGTTGCCTATCCATACAACCCAAAGGATATAGATAATACTTGCAATTGCTAGTTTCACCCATTTAAAATACGATTTGTTAAGCATTATGCGTGATTTTATTAAAAGTTAAGTAGGTCTTTCATGCTAAGTAAACCAGATTTACCTTGTGTGAATTCTGCAGCTAATACAGCTCCCAAGGCAAATCCTTGGCGCGATTTAGCGCTGTGATGAATTACTATTTCGTCAACAGGCGAATCGTATTTGATGGTGTGGATACCCGGAACTTGGCCTTCTCTTATGGCTTTAATATTTATTTCACCTTCTTTAGGTTCTTCAAGGGTCCAACTATTTTTTCTTTCCAGATTTTCGATAATACCTTCAGCTAAGGTAATAGCTGTTCCACTTGGCTCATCCAGTTTTTGAGTATGATGAACTTCTTCCATTGATACATCGTACTCTTTAACTTTGTTCATAATCTTAGCTAATTGCTTATTGATCTCGAAAAATATATTTACTCCCAAACTAAAATTGGAAGCATAGAAAAATGTTTGATTGTTTTCGTTACAGGCTTTTTCAATTTCAGCAAAATTATCAAGCCAACCAGTTGTTCCGGATACAACAGGTATGTTACTTTTAAAACACTGTTGATAGTTATTGAAGGCGGCTTCGGGTCGAGTAAACTCAATGGCAACATCGGCCGATTTGAAAGCATCATCATCAAAAGAGTCGGAACTGCTTACATCTATTTTACTTACAATTTCGTGACCTCTGTCAATGGCAATTTTTTCAATCTCTTTGCCCATCTTACCGTATCCTACTAATGCTATTTTCATTTTTAATTATTTCTGATCTAATAGGAGCAAAGATAAAAAAAGAGCTTAAGTAAATAAGGTAAATAGAAGTTTAGTTTTATATTAGATTAAATACAAAGGGATATAAATTAAAAAAGGAGGTCGATTGACCTCCTTTAAAAATATTTTGAAAAGCTAATTAAGCTGCGCCCATTGCTTTTTTAACAACAGCTTTGAAAGCTTCCGGATGATTCACTGCTAAGTCGGCAAGAACCTTACGGTTGATTTCAATATTTTGTGCGTGTAAAGCACCCATCAACTTGCTATAAGATACACCTTCGATACGAGCTGCTGCATTGATTCGTTGAATCCACAATGCACGGAAGTTGCTCTTTTTCTTTTTTCTGTCGCGGTAAGCATATGTCATACCTTTTTCGTAGGCATTTTTAGCTACCGTCCAAACATTTTTTCTACGTCCAAAGTAACCTTTGGTTTGCTTTAAAAGCTTTCTGCGTCTTTCTCTTGACGCCGCATGATTTACTGATCTTGGCATTTTTTAAATCTTTTCGAATGGTTAGCGTCCCAGTCTCTGTCGGGATCTTTCGGCTAATTCACTCAGTTAAAATTAATTTTCTGTCTTCTTGAAATTTGTTATTACTTCATGTTCAATAATAGCTTGATGTTTGATTCATCAGCTTTGTGAACAGTGCCAGCATAGGTCAAATTTCTTTTTTGCTTAGTAGTCTTCTTAGTTAAGATGTGACTTTTAAAAGCATGCTTTCTTTTAATTTTTCCGCTTCCAGTGATGGTAAAACGTTTCTTAGCACTGGAATTTGTCTTCATTTTCGGCATTATTCCTATATATTTAGTTAAAAAATATCCGCTATTTTTTCTTTGCCGCTTTAGGAGCTATGAACATAATCATACGTTTACCTTCTAATTTTGGCAATTGCTCCACTTTACCAATTTCTTCCAAGTCTTGAGCAAAACGTAATAATAAAATCTCACCTTGCTCTTTAAAAAGGATTGAACGTCCTTTAAAGAAAACGTAAGCTTTTACTTTTGCACCTTCTTGAAGAAACTTCTCGGCATGCTTTAGCTTAAACTGGTAATCATGATCGTCGGTATTTGGTCCAAAACGAATCTCTTTAACCACCACTTTTACAGCTTTGGCTTTCATTTCTTTTTGTTTCTTCTTTTGCTGATAAAGAAACTTTTGGTAATCTGTTATCTTACATACAGGAGGATCTGCCTTTGGTGAAATTTCTACCAAATCCAAATCCAATTCATCAGCCATTTTAAGCGCTTCCGATGTTGGAAATACACCTGGATTTTCGATGTTGTCACCAACTAATCGTACCTGAGGCACTCTAATGTGCCTGTTAATTCTGTGCGCAGGCTCTTCTTTTACAGGTCGTACCTGTCTTCTGTTCGGTCTAGCTATAGTTAAACCCTCCTTCTTTAGTTAATATTGTTGTCTATCGCAGAAAGCATATTTTCAACTTCCTGATTAATAAAACTTGTAAATTCGTCGAGTTTCATCACTCCTTTGTCGCCTTCACCTTGTTTACGAACAGCAACTTTTTGCTCTTCGGCTTCTTTTTCTCCAACAATAAGAAGGTATGGAATGCGCTTTAACTCGTTGTCCCTGATCTTTTTACCTATTTTCTCATTGCGGTCGTCAAGAACGGCACGAATATCGGAATTATTTAGGAAATTAAAAACTTTTTTTGCGTAATCGTTGTACTTTTCACTAATAGGGCAAATTACCACTTGTTCAGGTGTTAACCACAATGGGAATTTACCAGCAGTGTGCTCAATTAATACCGCAACAAATCGTTCCATACTTCCAAAAGGAGCTCGGTGAATCATCACCGGACGGTGTTTTTGATTGTCACTTCCTATATATTCTAATTCAAAACGCTCTGGTAAATTGTAATCTACCTGAATAGTTCCTAGCTGCCATTTACGACCAAGGGCATCTTTTACCATAAAGTCTAACTTAGGACCATAGAATGCTGCTTCTCCGTATTCAACAATGGTTTCCATTCCACGTTCTTCACAAGCTTCGATAATAGCTTGTTCGGCTTTGTTCCAGTTATCTTCGCTTCCGATATATTTTGTATGATCGTTAGGGTCGCGTAAGGATACCTGTGTGATGTACTCTTTAAAATCCAATGCTTTAAAGATGTAAAAGATGATGTCAATAACCTTCTTAAACTCATCTTTCAGTTGGTCGGGACGACAGAATAAGTGAGCATCATCCTGAGTAAATCCACGTACCCTTGTTAAACCATGCAATTCACCACTTTGTTCGTAACGATAAACAGTTCCGAACTCTGCAAAACGAATAGGAAGATCTTTATATGAACGAGGTTTTGTTTTGTATATCTCACAGTGGTGAGGGCAGTTCATAGGTTTTAATAAGAACTCTTCACCTTCAGCTGGTGTAGTGATCGGTTGGAAAGAGTCTTTACCATATTTAGCATAGTGACCCGAAGTAACATACAACTCTTTGTTTCCAATGTGAGGTGTAATTACCGGTTCGTAACCATACTGAACTTGCACTTTCTTTAAGAAGTTTTCTAAGCGCTCGCGTAATCTGGCTCCTTTAGGTAACCACAATGGTAAACCCTGACCTACTTTTTGAGAGAAGGCAAATAACTCTAGCTCTTTACCAATTTTACGGTGATCACGTTTTTGAGCTTCTTCTAATAAAGTCATGTATTCTTCAAGCAATTTTGCTTTAGGGAATGTGATACCATAAATACGTGTAAGCTGTTTACGTGTTTCGTCACCTCTCCAGTATGCTCCAGCAACACTTAATAACTTAACTGCTTTGATTGGGGCAGTTGAAGGTAAGTGAGGTCCGCGACATAAATCAGTGAAGTTACCTTGTTTGTAAAACGAAATAGTTCCGTCTTCCAAATCGTTTATTAACTCCAATTTATATTCATCGTTTTTCTTTGTGAAATAATCTAAAGCTTCAGATTTTGAGACTTCACTTCTAACGTATTCTAGTTTTTGGCTAGCAAGTTCTTTGAACTTCTTTTCTATTTTTGGCAAATCGCCATCTTTGATCACTACATCATCTCCTGGGTCAATGTCGTAATAGAATCCATTTTCAATAGTAGGACCAATTCCAAATTTTGTACCAGGATAAAGTGCTTCAATAGCTTCGGCCATTAGGTGAGCCGATGAGTGCCAAAACGCATGTTTACCTTCCTCATCTTCCCATTTGTGTAATTTTACCGTTGCATCCGTGGAGATAGGGCGCGTTAAATCCATAAGGGTATCGTTTACCGTTATAGATAATACTTCTTTAGCCAAACGGGGGCTAATACTTTGCGCAATATCAAGGCCTGTTACACCGGCTTCGTACTCTCGGACACTTTGGTCTGGAAAGGTAATTTTTATCATTCTTTTTTTCGTTTTTATAGAAAAATCACGCAAAGATAAATAAATCCCATTAAACAACCTTTTAATCGAATGCCATTTGTGTGTTTTTTAGATAATTTAAGTAAGAAACTAATGAAAAAACCAAGATGTAGTAAAACAATCTATCAGGTTTGAAACTAATTTACTTTTATAGATTGATGTATGTTTGAGGGTTTTATACTTTATAAAATCGTTTACCCCGTTTAAATACCAAGCGTTGTTCTAGTTCAGATTTTTTTTCTGGTGTTGCTAAAACATACGTTTGACAATCATTGCCGCAGCATGCATCATATTTCGTCTTACACGCATCGCACTGAATAAATAGAAGATTACATTTTTTATTGGCGCAATTGGTGTGGGTATCGCAAGGTTTACCACATTGGTGGCAATGACTAATAATATCTTCTGATATTCGTTCTCCTAATCGGTTGTCGAACACAAAGTTTTTGCCGTTATAAGTGTTTTCTAAGCCTTGCGATTTAACCTGACGCGAATAATCAATAATACCGCCCAAAAGCTGATTAACATCTGAAAAACCATGGTGTTTAAGATAAGCACTAGTTTTTTCGCAACGAACGCCACCAGTACAATACAGCAAGATTTTTTCGTTTTCTCTCCCTTTTAATTTTTCAAGAACCTCAGGTAACTCTTCTTTAAATGTTTCGGCATTGGGGAGTATAGCACCTTTGAAATGTCCTATTTCGCTTTCGTAATGATTACGCATATCCACCACTGTTGCTCCTTCTTCTAGTGCATGGTTCCATTCTTTTGCAGATAAGTGATTGCCAACGTTGGTAACATCATATTCATGTGATTGCAAACCGTCAGCTACAATTTGGTTACGAACTTTTATCTGTAATTTAAAAAACGATTTTCCATCATCTTCCACAGCAATTTTAAAAGGAACATCTTCGAATAAACGAATTGACCTTAGGTGTTTTTCAAAGTCTTCCCATTTATGGTCAGGTACGCTCATTTGCGCATTAATGCCTTCTGACGCTACATAAATTCTACCCAGACAATTAAATTGACTCCATTTTTCGTACAATGAATTACGAATAGTCCATGGATCATCAATTATTACATATTTGTAAAACGAAACAGTTGTTCGTTTAAATGATTCGGCGGCCAATCGCCCCTTTAATTCATCGGGGCTTAGTTTGTTGTATAATCCTTTGTTCTTGCTATTTGGATCCATTATTTCCTTTTTTGCTGCAAAAATAGAAAATCAAATAAGAAAAAAGGATAATAATATCCTTAAAATAATCCAAAATAACGGGGAATTGCTGAAGTTCCCCGTCTTTCTTGGATTTCTAGTATTAAAGTCCGCTAAAATCAATATCGTTAAATACCATAGTTGGACTTAATATGCTGGAAAAAGGATAAGGGTCGTTGCCTAATTCAGATAATTTCTGCCAAAAATCTTTGGCGTTACCCGAGATGTTCATTTCATTAACAGGTTGAGCTATTTTTCCGTTTTCAATTAAGAATCCTGAAACACCAAATGAAAAATCACCTGTAGTAGAATTTGAGTTGCCTCCATTGAAAGAGGTAACAAATATACCTTTTTTTATGTCATTTGCAATTTTATCGAAGTTTCTTTCACCCAATTCGAAACGAATGTTTGAGGGCTGTCCTCCGTTAGGTGTCATGTTTAATTTTTTTCCGTAATAATTGTCGATGTAATATTGGTTGAGTACACCTTTTTCAATCATAACGCGAGGTTGAGCAGCTATACCATCGCTATCGTACAAACGAGAGGCAAAACCTCCCTCGATAAATGGATCGTCGATCACCGTAAGTTTTGACGATGCAATTGATTTACCCAACATTCCTTCGAGGTAAGAGCTTTTTTGTTGTAAAGCGCGTGCTTGCATCGGGCCAAAAAACATATATAGTACTCTTGATACAGCTCTGTTTTCGATAATCATATCGTATTTACCCGAAGCAATTTTGGTTTGCCCCATTTTACCTAGCGCATTTTGAGCTGCTTTTTTACCTAATTCATCAGCAGTTGGCATGGATTTAAAAAATCTACTACCGCCCCAATGGTATCCTTCGGGTCTTGCATCTTCATCTTTTACAGTTACTTCGCCGCCAGCCCAAAAGGAGGTTGAAAGGCGTTCGCCAACGAAACCGTTACTGTGAACTTTTACACTTTCTGAATAATCATCACTATAACCTCCGGTTGCTGAAATAATTTTATCGCTTTGAGCACGAGCCGCTTCTTCAACTGCTTTTGCTATGTTTACTTTTTTTTCAGGAGATACACTTAAATAATCACGATCCTCAATTTTTAAATCTTTTTCCAAATTTTCGGGATAAAGAGAGGGATCGGGTAATTCGCGATAATCATCAGGGCTTAGATACTTGGTAGCTTCAACTGCTTCTTTAATAAATTTTTGCAGATCGTTTTTGCTTAAATTATTGGTTGAATGACCTGAATATTTGTGATCGCGATAAATATTAAGAGATAAACCATTGGTGGTTGATTCCTTAATCTTTTCAATTTTTTGTTCACGTACTTCAATTTCAACCGATCGGGAATTATATACAGAAGCTGCAACTTCGGATGCACCTTGTTTTTTTGCATAATCAACAGCCCAAATGGCCAGGTCTTTACGTTCTTTTGTGTTCATTTTAGTTTAGTTTTGAGTTAGACAAGATTAGGCGTTTACTCCGCCAACAGTAATTTTTGAAACTTTAACGGTAGGTAATCCCATTGAAACCGGTACACCTTGTCCGTTTTTACCGCATGTCCAACCTCCTTCGGCCATTGTAAAGTCGTCGGCTACCATCTCAATATCAGAAAGAACTTTCGGCCCATTGCCAATAATGTTGATATCCTTGATAGGTTGTGTTAATTTTCCATCTTCGATTAGATAGCCTGATTTTACGTAGAATGTAAAGTCACCAGCACCAATCATCACCTGTCCGTTGGTGAAGGTTTCGGCATAAATTCCGTATTTAACCGAATCGATGATTTCTTCTTTTTTATGAGGACCATTCTCCATATAAGTATTACGCATACGTGGCATTGGCATATGACGGAATGATTCGCGACGACCGCTGCCTGTTGTTTTTACACCGTAATGCTTAGCACTGATTCTGTCATGTAGGTATGATGTCATGGTACCATTTGAAACCAGATAGGTTTTTTCAGTGTCGTTACCTTCATCATCCACATTGATTGATCCTCGTACATTAGGATTGGTTCCATCATCAACAATGGTAACAAAGTCTTTGGCTACTTTTTTGCCAATCTTATCACTAAAAATAGAAACATCTTTACGGTTGAAATCAGCTTCCATACCATGACCAATAGCTTCGTGCAACAAAATACCAGAACTTCCGGCGGCCAATACAACTGGTAATTCTCCGGCTTTAGGCTTCACTGCTTCAAATAAATCAGTGGTTCGTTTAACGGCTTCCGAAGCTAGTAAATCAATATTTTCAGGCGTAAAGAATTCGATTCCTCGTCGGCCTGACAGGTTAAAGCCATTTTGTTCTTTTTGTCCGTTTTGTTCGGCAGTACAACTTACTGAAATTTGTCCCATTGGTTGATAATCAAAGGTCATACGGCCTTCTGAATTGGCAAAAAGTACATATGATGTTTCATCCATAAACCACACATTTGATTTGATGATGCGATTGTCATGAGCAAAGACCTTATCATTTATTTGTTGCAGGTAGGGTATCTTTTCGTTGATCGATACCTCTTCCCATGGTGTTTTAATAACATAGTAGTTGGGTAATTTATGGTTTTCGAGAGCTACTGGTTCAACTTTAGCTGTGCTGTTTGCTATATTGGCAGCTGTGCGTGCGGCAGACTTCATGGCATCCATTGTAATTTCTTCGCTGAATGAATAGCCTGTTTGATCTCCCTTTAACACTCGAATTCCAACACCAAAGCTAACATCAGAATAAGCTCTGTTAACAGCTTTGTCTTCCAAACCGATGTAATTGCCAATCATATGTTGAAAATATACATCGCAATAATCTCCGCCTTTAGATAATCCTTCTCTGATTATTTCCTGAATCATTTGCTGGGTTACATTAAAATGTTCAAGATAATTGTGTAATGTCATGTTGTTTCCTGTTGCTGAGGGGCTGCTGGTGCAACCCGATAGTAAATGCGGCATGATGGCTGTTCCGACTGCGGTAACAGCTCCGGCCTTTAAAAAGTTTCTACGATTGATAGTAGCTTTCATTCAAGATAAGTTTAGATGTTTGTTGATTACAAAAAGCGGGTTGAAGAAGCTTTTTGATTCTATAAATCTATAGGAAATGGAAATAGTTTCCTTGTAAAGGTATATTTTTTTGTTAATGATTACAAGAGGGGGAAGTTAAAAGAAGCGATGTATGTAGATAAAAATCTTTGTTTTATGGGGATGACGAGAGGTGGGGGTAATACCTGGGTAAGGAACATAAAAAAGGCGGCAATAAAGCCGCCAGTATGTATTTAAACTATACGTTTTTTACCAAAGTTTGGCAGGGTAGATACCATCTGATATTAACTCGTCAATTTTTTTCTGAACCAATGGTTTATCTTCTTTATAGGTTACTCCAAACCATTTTGAATCGGTTCTGATAACTTTAGTTGAAGCTTCTTCTTTTTTAATTAATTGATCAACTACAGCGTTGAAATAGAACTCTGATTTCATTTCTTGTCCTTTTTCTTTTAAGAAATCAAGAAAAGCATCTTCTAATTTTTGAAAATAATTGGGTTTGAACGCCCAAAAGTTCATCGAAACAGCTTCTGTTCCTGTTAATTCTGTTTTAGAATCTTCTTCGTAGAAAAATATTTTTTCTCCTTCGTATCCAATTTTAGTGCGCTCAACAATGTTAACCAGATTTCCTTCTGAGTTGGTTTCGCAGACACCCCGAGAAACGGTTCCGTGTTCCGATAATGTATTGTTTAGCTTGTAACCAACCATTGCGTACTCATTTTCAACTTTACTTTCGGCAACAAAATCAAATACTTGCTTATATGCCTCGCGTCCGTAAAAATCATCGGCATTGATGATGGCAAAAGGTTCGTTGATAACTTCTTTAGCCATTAATATTGCATGACCAGTTCCCCAAGGTTTTTCGCGTCCTTCGGGTACTGAAAAGCCTTCAGGAAGATCTTTTAAATCCTGGTATACATATTCTGTTTTGATTTTTCCTGCCAAGCGAGGTTCGAAGCGTTCTTTAAAAACATCTGCAAAGTCTTCGCGAATCACAAAAACTACTTTGTCGAATCCCGATTGTATGGCATCGTAAACCGAATAATCGATAATTGATTCTCCATGAGGACCCAGTTCGTCCATTTGTTTTAGGCCTCCGTAGCGGCTTCCCATGCCGGCAGCAAGAATCAGTAATGTTGGTTTCATATCAGAATGGTTTTATTTAAAGTTCTAAGTTATTTATTTTTATCAAAATCTTTCTTTAAGCCAATGTACAACCAATTTGCCAAAGCTTGTCGATTATCGGCAATGACAAATCGTTGTTGATCGCGGTAGTTTTGAATATTGCCCAACTCTACAAACACCGAAACGGGTGTTGTGTTGCGCAAAATATATAAATTCCGATCGCTTACAGTACCTTCAAATCCCCTGGTTGGCTGATGCTCGCCATATTTTTCGTTGAAAGTATCGCGTAGTGTATTAGCTAGTTTTTCTCCATTTTTACTCTTTTTATAATGATAGAAGAAAACGTCGATTTGTTTACGTTTACTTCGGCTATCGAGATGAAGTATTAGGGTACGACGGTATTTTTCAGTATCCTTTTTAAATAGCTCGTTAATTTTATTGGTACGTTGTTTTAATCGATCCATTTGATCGAGAGGAATGGTTTCGCCCATGCATGTTTCGTGATTGTCGTATTTTAAAATCTGCTCATCACGTATTCCATCATCCGGATCCTGAATTATGATATGTACCTTCGCTCCATTTTCCATCAATTTTTTAGCCACCCGAAGCGTTATATCATATGCGTATTCGTCTTCATGTAGCTCATGCGAACCATATTTTCCAATAGCTCCGGGGTCGGGACCACCATGACCAGAAACTAAATAAAAGACAGCTCCTTTCATCTCGCTCGATTCAATGGGGAATGTTTCTCGTTCTTTGCCGAATAAAGGTTCAAATAAGTTGGTTTGCTTTACCGGAATCAAGTAGGTCTCGTGTAGTAATAAGCTGTTGTTAGTTCCGAATTTTCCTTTGTTAAGCTCTAAAAACTGGTGCAAATCTTCTTTGGGCGAAAGATGATTTCTTTCCATGAAAGAATATAGTCCTTCGCCATTTTTTGGTTTGCTTTTTAAAGTGTCAACAGATGTTTGAGCCGATAATGATGCAGGAACCAGTAATAGCAGGTATAAAAAATATATATATGTTGTTTTTATTTTCATGAAGCACAAAAATATAGTTTTTAAATAATTCGGAATAATATTGAGCAAGGCAGTCTGAAGTATTTTATAAAAAGCCTTTGAATTTGTGTTAAGTCAGCAATTTAAAAGATGAATTAAATGATTATTAATGATTCGATGTGTTGATGAAGCCGATCATGCTTATTGAGTCTATTAGTTAATAGTTCTCTTGAATGCTATGGAGTTAGCTATTGTATAATTTGATATAAACTAAAAAATTAGTTTAAAAACTAAATAATTAGTTGGATAAACGAATTAAATAGTTACATTTGTTTTGTCAATAGAATTCATGGGTAAAAAATAATTGAAATGACAGCGAAACGATTAACAAAGCGTGAAGAAGATGTGATGAAGATTTTATGGGAAGCGGGTAAGGGTTTTGTAAAAGACCTGTTGCCAAAACACCCCGAGCCAAAGCCTCACTATAATACATTCAGTACTATAATCAGAGGGTTGGAAGAAAAGGGTTTTGTTTCTCATAATGCTTACGGCAACTCTCACGAGTATTTTCCTGCGATAAGCAAAGAAGATTATCGCAAGCTGTATATCAAAAATATGGTATCTGACTATTTTGAATCATCTTACAAGAATGTGGTTTCCTTTTTTGTAAAAGAAGAAAAGCTGAATGTGGATGATTTAAAAGAACTGATTGAATTAATTGAGAAAAAAGAAGAGTGATGGCATATTTGATAGAGTGGCAGGTTAAAGCTGCTATAATGGTGGCATTAATGGTAATAGTTTTTGCACTTTTCTTATCGAAAGATGCGCTGTTTAACCGGAATAGAATATGGCTTTTAAGTACCTTATTTGTGCCGTGGATAATTCCGTTGTTAGCTATGCCTTTAAGTGTAAAATCAATACTGTTTGCTCCGGAAGCAGAACTTGATCTCACAACTTTATCAATACCTGTAACGGTAAATACAAACACAGTGGCTCCGGCAACATCTGCCGTTGATTGGTCGCACATATTACTAAGCATTTATTTGCTGATTAGTATGGTATTTGTAGTGCGTTTGTTATGGGGCTATACCTATCTTATTAAGTTAAAAGGTAAAAGTACAAAGTTAAAAGTAAATGGGGTTAATCTATATTTGTTGGATGATAAGGAGATTAATCCATTCTCGTTTTTTCAGTCTGTTTTTGTTCCTCAAACGGTGATGGAGCAAGAAGATAAAGATCATATTTTAAATCACGAACGAGCTCATTGTCGCCAATGGCATTCTGTTGACATTACCCTTGCAGAATGGATGTTGGTATTACAGTGGTGGAATCCGTTTGCATGGTGGTTACGGAAATTAATTGCCCAAAATCATGAATTCTGTGTTGACAAAGCCATGATGCAAATCTCGGAAGAACCCAAACAATATCAATATTCGTTAATGCACTATTTGCCAGGAAGCAAAAGCCTGAATTTGGTTAACAATTTCAGTCAAAGTCTAATTAAAAAGCGAATAATCATGATGAATAATAAAACCGACCGAAAGCTATTAGCTAAGCTGAAAAGTCTTTTGGTAATTATCGTAACATTTACTGCATTAGTGGCATTTACTAATCCTGAAAAGACAAAGGTCCAGGTTAAGAAAGCTGATAAAATAGAAACGATTAAGTCCGATGTTGATTTGCGAAAATTTATTGCACAAAATATTAAGTATCCATTTGAAGCACAAAATAACAATTTTGCGGCTGATGTGATGGTAAATGTGCCAATTAATAAGAAAGGGAAAGCTGGGAGGCCTAAAATAGGTTCGGCAAAAGGTAGTAATGTAGTTAATCCGGGCGAAGTGGTTGTAGTTGCCTATGCTTCGGAAGGAGAAGGAACAGCAGATGATTCTTCCACTTCAATGACTGCTTTAGAAGATGAGGTTAAAAGAGTAATGACGGAGTTGCCAGCCATCTCTGATGTGAATCTCATGAATACGACATTAGAACTAAACGTGAAATTTGTTTTACAACAAAAAGAGTCAAATGAATCTAAACCGGCAGCACAAGAATTGGTAGTAGTTGGTTCGGGAAAAATGACTGATAATCCGCTTGAAATAGCCACAGGAAAAGCTTCGGGAGGTAATCCAATTTATATTTTAGATGGAAAGGAAGTCAGTAATAACGGGCTTGCCACTATTAAGAAAAGTCACATAAAAGAAGTATCGGTTCTTAAGGATGAAGCAGCCATTGAGCAATATGGAGAGAGAGCTAAGGATGGTGTAATTATAATAACTACAAAAGGTACTGAGCAATCATCCCAAGCAGAGGTTAAGGTTAGTTCAGGAAAAATGACTGATAATCCGCTTAAAATAGCCACAGGAAAAGCTTCGGGAGGTAATCCAATTTATATTGTAAATGGTAAAGAAATCAGTAATAAAGAGTTTAATGCCATCAAAAAAAATAAAATCGAATCTGTATCTGTTCTTAAAGATGAAGCAGCTATTGAGCAATATGGAGAAAGAGCCAAGGATGGTGTAATAATGATAGAAACCAAAGATCATGATTCTGATGATATTTCAGTTGTAGAATTTATTCAAAATGTAGGAGTATGGGGGCAGGATAAACCTTTAATACTTGTAGATGGAAAAGAGTTTAATGGTAAGGTTGATGAAGATAATATCAAGTCAATAAAAGTTGTGAAAGGGCCTGATGCAATTGCTCAATATGGAGATAAGGCTCGAAATGGTATTATTGCAGTTTATACAAAAAAATAGGTAAACAAATTGTTCTTTTCTGAAGCCTAATCTAATTATTGAAGAAAGTTAAAACATGGTATATTTAATAGAGTGGCAGGTAAATGCAGCATTGATTGTGGCATTAATGGTTGTGGTTTTTGTACTTTTTTATCAAAAGATGCAACGTTTACCCGTAATCGAATCTGGTTATTAAGTGCACTTATTGTACCAGGGGTTGTTCTGGTGCTTGCCATGCCAAATTTTGTTCGCTCTATTATTTTTACTAAAGGAACTCCAGTTGAAGTACCCGTTTTATCCATTCCGTTATCAGATCAGTCGGCGCTTTCGAATCAAAATCATTTTGTGTAGGAGTGGTCGCATCTGTTTATAACCATCTATTTACTGGTAAGCTTGGTTTTGATGATCCGTTTAGTGTGGGGATATTCCTATCTTCTAAAGCTAAAAGCTAAAAGTAAAGGGACTGAATCTATATCTTATCGAAGATAAGGAGATCAATCCATTTTCATTCTTTCAATCTGTTTTTGTTCCTCAATCGGTAATGGAGCAAGACGATAAAAATTTAATATTAAATCACGAATATACCCATTGCCGTCAGTGGCATTCTATTGACATTACCCTGGCAGAATGGATGTTGGTAATCCAATGGTGGAATCCGTTTGTATGGTGGCTACGGAAATTAATAGCCCAAAACCATGAATTCTGTGTTGACAAAGCCATGATACAAACCTCGGAAGAACCCCAAAAATATCAGTATTCATTAATCAATTACTTGCCAGGAAGTACCCAATTGAGGTTGGTGAACAACTTCAGTCAAAATTTAATTAAAAAACGAATAATCATGATGAATAATACAATTCAAAACAAATTTAAAACACAGTTAAAAGGAATATTTATAACAGCCATAACTGCTATTGCATTGCTGGCCTGTACCGATTCTGATAAAACAACATCGGATGAAGAGATTCAAACTTTAGATGGGGCGCGTGCTGTTATTGATTATGAAGATGGAAGTACTTATAGTGTAGTATTAACCGACAAAGGTTTGGTTGAGGAAACAGAAAACTTAAAAGGGGTTCAGTTTATTCTTAACTATGAATTAGTAGATTGGAGTTTAGTGAAAGGGCTTAAAGCAGATCAGATTAAGGCTTTGGGGCAAGTCGAGGTTGGTCACTCCTTTGGAGATTTATTACCAGCTGATAATAACGGGGCAATATTTGTGATGACGAAAGATTATGAAATACCTAAATCAGAGCAATCTATTTCTGATCAAATAATTTACCTTAATGGGGAGAGATATACGGAAGATATAAACAGCATTTCTCCTGATAATATTGATGCTATTAATGTATTAAAAGGCGAGGCAGCTGTTGAAAAGTATGGTGAAGATCATAGTCAGGGAGTTATAGAAATTACCACAAAGGGTTTTGAAGGCGTCTCTTCCTCTCAGAGTGAGGTTGTTAAAGTTGGTTTTGGAAAGATGGAAGATAATACGGTTAACGATATTGTGAAGAATAGCGATGAGGTTCAACCAAAGATTGTTATTGATATGAACAAGTAATATTGTTGATTTTTTGTGATAAGTAGCCCGGGTAGTGTTTTGCCTGGGCTTTTTTTATAGACCAATTGGTCGGCAGTTGCATTTTTATCTTATTTTTGCCGTAAATGCAACGCTATTATGAACGAAATATACTGGAACCTTCCGTTAATTGAATGGATTGGTTATTTGGCATCAACATTGGTTTTTATCTCATTGAGTTTATCCTCTTTGGTAAAACTTCGTATTTATAATTTTATTGGATCATCCATCTTTTCGTTTTATGGTTTTTACATTGGTGCTCTGCCAGTAGGTATTATGAATCTTTTAATAGCGCTATTTAATATTTACTATTTACGTTTTTTATTGTTTAAGAAAGAACTATTTAGTTTGGTTAGAGCAAATGCTGATGATGAGTTTCTACGTCATTATTTATTGTACCATTTTAAAGATATAGGTAACTATTTTCCAGAATTCAATCTCAATTTTAAAAAGCAAAACAGTCAGATTTTATTGGCCTTACGTGATGCAAAAGTGGCGGGTGTGTTTATTGTTGAAGAGGCTAAAAATGGTCGATCTGAAATAGTTTTAGACTATGTTACGCCTGAGTATCGCGACTATAAAACAGGCCGATTCTTGTTGCAGAAATACCGTGAGCAATTTGCGGAAGAAAGTACTCGTAGCTTAGTGTGTGAGTCGAGTAATAAAACTCACATTCGTTATTTAAAAAAGATGGGATTTGAGCAAGTAGGAGAGCAGGAATATATTTTACAGTTGTAGTTTAATTGTTGAGTTGTTTAGGCGTAGAGTTGTTGAATTGAAATGGATGTGTTTTAACAATTCAACAGTTGGCCAATTTAACAATTAAACAACTTAGGGTTGGTAAATAAATCGATAATTGAACCATTGTTAATTGAATAATCATCTGCAGTTCAGTCCTAATACGTGCCAGTGATTGGTTAATTGCAGTGCTTACTTACAATCAAACAAATCAGCAACTAGGCAATTCAACATTCATTACAGTTCTGCCCAAATGCGTGCCAGCGAAAATCCGGGAGCATTAATATTCAAATCAAGAAAATAACCGAATGGTGTTTGAGCAACTTCGTGCTCGGTATTCTCCAATCGTTTTTGAGCGGCATCAAATACCTGTTTAGTAAATTCAACATTGGCTTTCGATTCTCCCAAATGCGCAAAAGAATGCAGTACTATTCGCTGGGTGTTATTCTTACGTGCGGCCCATTTTAAATGGTTTACCAGTTTCTTTTCACGGCTTTTTACATCTTTTTGTTCATCGGTTTCTTCAATTTGAATACAGGCAAGCAGGCAGTCTTCAAATGATTTGGCTTCGCCCGGATCGGGAGCACTCTCCAGATTTTTTACTTGAGGGGTATAGCTAAACGATTTAGTGTAAAAGATAAGTACGCGCATGATATTCTTTGTTTAGGGCTAATGTAATAATAGTTTGTTAGTCTGAAAGGCAGAGGGCAAAAGTTTATGTGTTGATTAATCGATTTTCAATTGATCAATAGGAATTGATAGGCAGTATGCCCCTTCGTTGGGAAACGAAGGGGAGTGGGGTTTAAATGTACTTCTATAAAATCATTTGTTTGTTGACGAGATTGAACTTACGATTGATTTTTCTTACCTTACTTAAGATAATAGGCTATATTACACGCAGGTTATAAGTAAAATTTAATAAGACAGGTAGTATGTCGGGCGAATGGGGGAATAAGCTATATGAATTTTTCTTTAACGAAAACCAAATGCCTTGTTGTATCACTAATTTGAAAGGTGATCTGCTTAAGGTTAATAAAGAATGGGAAAATGTTTGGGTAAAAGAATCAGGGGCGAAATATTGTACAAATATTGTAGAATTAATTCATCAGGAAGAATTCAACCAAAAATGGGATCAATTACTCTCACAGAATAACAACTCTAATTATACTTATCAACTAAAAAATAAGAATTCAAATTACAAGGCCATAAACATCGATTTAAAACAGATTCAGGATTATGTGTTTGTTATAGGCAATTTAGTTGAGTACAAAAAAGATGTTGATGCCGATGCCGTTAAAGTATCAATCGATAATAATATTAATGGTATTGTTTGGATAAGTCAGGCGGGTGTTATTCAATACGCAAATAAAACTTTTTGTAATAATTTAAAATACACTCAAGAGGAGTTAAGCCATTTAAAAATATTTGATTTAGACCGAAATCTGACAGAAAAAGTATTTAAAACCGATTGGTATACATTTTTTTTGAAAGATGCAGATATATCATCATGTTTGTATTCTGAGTTTGCCGGAAAGAATGGTGAGGCTTTGTCGGTAGAAATTCATATTGTTTCAACAAAGGAGACTCGTGCAAAAGGATTGGTAATTCTATATGTGAAATTTATACAAAAGGACAATGAAAGTACACAGTATAAGGATAAGTTGCATATAGCTCTTGAATATATAACAGAAGGTATTTATTGGGGTAATTTATATGATATCCATTTTCAATATGTGAATAACGGAGCTTGCAATATGCTGGGATATACCAAAGATGAGTTGCGCAAGCTATCTATTTTTGATGTTGATATTGATTTTATTGAGGATGATCAACGCTTCAATCTGGATGAATTTTATGCCACAAAAGGGATGAAGAATATCTCGTTTGAAGCCCGCCATCGGAAAAAGAATGGAGAAATAATACCTGTAGACGTTAATAGTCTTTTTGTGTGGATAAATTCAAAGCCCTATGCTTTAAGTTTTGTACGAGATATTACAGAACAGAAGAATTATGAAATGACAATTCTTAAAAACGAACGAATACTGCGAGAATCGCAACGTGTTGCTAAAATAGGTAATTTCGAACTTTCGTATAAAGATAGAACAGTTGTTTGGAGTGATGAAGTGTACCATATATTTGGGTATGATAAAGGGGAGTTGGAATTGGATTTTGATACGCTTGCAGCTATTATGCCGGAGGAGGATTATTTTAGTGTTCGATTGGTTATTGAAAAAGCAGCTCAAGAAAATTGTTTTTACGAACATGAACATCGAGCTGTAAAGAAAAACGGTGAAGTTATTTATGTTTTTGTGAGTGGTTTTGTAGAGGTGGATGGCAATAATAATCTTAACAGAGTATATGGTGTTATACAGGATATTACCGATAGACATAATTACCAAAAACTCTTAATTGAGGCCAAAGAAAAAGCAGAGCAGAGTGATGTTTTTAAATCAACATTTATTGCTAATGTAAGTCACGAGATACGCACTCCGATGAATGCTATTATTGGTTTTTCAACTATACTTAAAAACGGAGGCAATACCCCTGAAGAAATAGAAAAGTATTTAGATATTATCCATAATAGTGGAGAGCATCTTTTGGAGTTAATCAACGATATAATTGATATTTCAAAAATTGAATCAGGGCAGATTAAAATTGTAAAAAGTAAAGTTCATATTATTGATCTTTTGGGTGAATTGCATGAGTTTTTTACATCTTATTTAGTTACACGAGGCAAAGATCATTTAGCACTTGCATTTAATTGTGCAGATGTAAGTATGGAGGTTGAAACGGACGAAATGAGGTTGAAGCAAATCCTGATCAATTTAATTAGTAATGCAATAAAATTTACCGACGAAGGTTTTGTTAAAGTGAATTGTAAAAGAGAAAACGATTACTTGAAATTTAGTGTTATTGATTCGGGAATTGGTATACCCGAAGATAAACGGCAACTCGTATTTGAGCGCTTTCAACAAGCCAAAACAACTACAGAAAAAATATACGGAGGAACCGGATTAGGCCTTGCCATTGCAAAAGCATGTGTTGATTTATTAGGGGGGCAGATTAATATAAAATCAGACGTTGAAAAAGGCGCCCATTTTTATTTTACAATTAAAATTTAAGGGGCAATTTTTTGATTCGTTGTTGTTCTTAAATGGCTTAAGTATAAATAGGAATTGATATAAGAATGCCTCTTCGTTGGGAAATACCCCTTCGTTAAGAAACGAAGGGGAGACTTTAATGGCATTTCTATCCGATCTTCTGATTTACTATTTCCAGAATCTCTTTTTCGGCTTTAATGGCTTTTTCTTCAATCATTTTTCCTTCGGCCAGAATGCTCTCAACAAAGCTTTTATCATCCAAACCAGAGGCGTTGATCTTCACATTCAGGTAGGCACCCATCACGGCACTTCTTACGCATAAAGCACCAACTCCGGCATCAGTAACTGAATTAGGATTGCCCGTTTCGGCCATTGCACGTATCATTTCAAATGCTTCGTACGATTTTTTCATCACCTTAAATGGTATTTCAATGGCAAAGCGAGTGGCATCATCGATGGCTTGTTTGCGCGCTGCTTTTTCCTCGTTGGTTCCCTTGGGCAAACCAAAAGCATCCATAATACGATTGAAGGCATTGGTGTCTTCGTCAACCAAACGCAATAATTCGCTTTGGATAGCCATGCCTTTTTCGGCCCAGTTGCTGAACTCTTCCCAACGATCGTCCCAGCCTCGTTTGTGAGCCGATAGATTGGCAACCATGGTTCCCAAAGCAGCACCCAACGATCCTACATAAGCAGAGATGGAGCCTCCGCCCGGAGCAGGCGATTCCGATGCTGTTTCGTCGGCAAAGGCAGTCAGATTCATGTCAATCAGCTTTTTCTGATCATCTTTCAGAATGTATTCAATGATCTTTTTATCCGGATCGAAAGGATATAACTCATCCAACCCCATTGATTTAACGGCTATCTTAATGATTTCTCTTTCAGGTATACCGGTTGAACGCTCTTGCTTGCGAAGGAAGTATTTACCGGCATCGAGCATAGCTTGTAAAGGCACCACGCCCACCATCTCAGAACCGGTTACGCGTACTCCACGGGCATTGGCACGCTCGTAAACGGCATCGTAAGCCACATGCAAAGGAGTAACGGTAATATCAGTGAGGTTCATCGAAATCTGAGCAACGCCATATTCCTCAATAAACCAACCAATACCTTTCACCGATTTTAGCATACCGGGTTTCATCACCGGATTACCTTTTTCATCGATTACAATTTTGCCGGTTACCGGATTACCTTCGCGTTTTACGCGTCCGCGCTCACGCACATCAAAAGCAATGGCGTTGGCACGACGGGTTGAAGTGGTGTTGAGGTTGACATTATAAGCAATTAAAAAGTTGCGGGCTCCAACAGCCGTAACGCCCGATTTAGCAACACTCTCGTTCCATGCATCTGGACCAAAATCGGGTTTCCACTCAGCTGTACCAATACGTTTAGGAACCGCTTCGTATTCACCTTCGCGGCACGATGCCAGGTTTTTACGTTTATCTTCTTTGGCTGCAAATTCGTAGCAATAAATAGGAATATTTAACTCCGTTCCGATTCGTTCAGCCAGTTTGTGAGCATATTCAACGGTTTCTTCCATGCTGATGTTGGCCACCGGAACCAGCGGACAAACATCGGTAGCACCAAAGCGGGGATGGGCTCCTTTATGGTGGCGCATATCAATCAGCTCTTGTGCTTTTTTAACTGCCTGAAAAGCGGCTTCGCAAACTTCGTCAGGTGTACCTACCATGGTTATTACAGTACGGTTGGTGGCTTGCCCCGGATCAACATCAATCAGTTTAACACCGTCGATCTTTTTTATTTCATCGGTTATTTTTTCGATGATGGTCATATCGCATCCTTCGCTGAAGTTTGGAACGCATTCTATTAATTGTTGCATATATCTTTGTGTTTATTTGTCGATTTGTTTAGCTGTTTATTTGTATTGTTAAGGATTCATGTAAATAAGCTAGCGGCTAGTAGCCAATAGCTATCAGCTATTTAATAATAACTCCATTTAAAATCGTTGTTTCCACCTTATTTTCGCCATAGGCATAGGGCAGGTATTCGATGCCGGGGATGGGTTTGGTGATTACGAGGTTGGCTTTTTTGCCTTTCATAATCGAACCCACTTCTTTGTCAACTCCCATGGCATAAGCCGTGTTTTTGGTTACTGCATTAATCACCTCTTGGGGTAGCATGCGGTACAGAACACTTCCCATGGACATAATTAGCTGCATATTGCCCGACGGTGACGAACCCGGATTATAATCAGATGCTAATGCAACGGGCAAACCAGCATCCATCATTTTACGTGCCGGGGCATAGGCCATATTCAGGAAGAAAGCAGCTCCGGGCAGGATGGTTGGCATGGTTCCCGAATCTTTCAGTACCTTGATTTCGTCGTCGCCGGTAAATTCAAGGTGATCGACCGATAAAGCTTTGTGCTGAACGCCTATCTGTATGCCTCCTGAATAATCTAACTCGTTGGCATGAATCTTAGGAATGAGGCCGTATTTGGCAGCTGCGTTTAATATGCGGTCGGTATCTTCAACAGTAAAGAAGCCCACATCGCAGAACACATCCACATAGTCGGCCAGCTTTTCTTTTGCTACCGCCGGAAGCATCTCGTTAATGATTAAATCAACATATTGTTCTTGCTTACCACGGTATTCCATGGGTATAGAATGAGCACCCAAAAAAGTTGCTTTGATGGTGAGGGGAGAGGCTTCTTTCAATCGCTTGATCACACGTAGCATCTTTAATTCGCTTTCTAAAGTAAGTCCGTAGCCACTCTTAATTTCTACCGCTCCGGTACCCCAGCGGATAATCTCCTGAAGTCGTTGCATGGCATCTTCAAACAATTGATCTTCGCTGGCTGTCTGCATCAGCTTGGCCGAGTTTAAAATACCGCCACCACGTTTGGCAATCTCCTCATAACTAAAGCCTTTTATCTTATCAACATACTCTACATCTCTGCTTTTGGGATACACCAAATGTGTATGCGAATCGCACCAGGCTGGCAGAACCAATCGATCAGATGCATCTATAACTTTTGCATCGCTGGCAAATTGCTGAGCCGCAAAATGACTCATCACCCCATAATTGTGGATCAGTCCGTCTTTTACTTCCAGCCAGGCATCATCTATTGTAGGTAGCTTAGCCATATCGTTTCCGGAAACATACAAACGGTGCTGCTCTTCGGTTTGAATCAGGCTTTTAATATTTTTTATTATCAGGTTATTCATATTGCGATATCTGCTCGATTTGTAAAAAAATAAAGGTAAGGCATTATCTAATAGTGTGCTTATGATTTTGGTCAATCAGGAGGTATAATGTTAGAAGGTAGTTAATAGTCAGTGGTCAGTAGTTAGTAGTGAGGCAGAAGTTTGATAGGCAGAAGGCAGAAAGTAGCTACTAGCTGATGGCTGCTAGCTGATAGCTCACGGACTTAGGACTTTGCGCTTCGGACTCATCAACACAGGCGTCTCTTCGGGACTAGTTGTTAGTCAGTGGTCAGTAGTTAGTAGTGAGGCAGAAGTTTGATAGGCAGAAGGCAGAAAGTAGCTACTAGCTGATGGCTGCTAGCTGATAGCTCACGGACTTTGGACTTTGCGCTTCGGACTCATCAACACAGGCGTCCCTTCGGGACTAGTTGTTAGTCAGTAGTTAGTAGATAGTAGAGAGGTAGAAGGAAGCTGCTAGCTGTTGGCTCGCGGACTACGGACTCTGCGCTACGGACTAAATACATATTGATTATCGCATCTTATTACTCAGTTCTTCTATTCATATTCTTGCTGAGTGAGCAATTGTTTTTAATTTAGTGTATTGATTATCGCCGAACAAATCTATGTGATGAAGAATAAGAACTACAGGTTGTGGTGGCAAAAGCCAAAGCGTTATGCCGATCAGGAAGAGGATAGAAAAGTAAGCTTTTTAGAGCTGTTTTACGATTTGATTTACGTTGCTATTATTGCTCAATTGTCGCATAAATTGGCAGTCGATATTAGTTGGACGTCGTTTGGCGAGTTTGTGTTTTTATTTTTGGTTGTATGGTGGGGGTGGTACAACGGAGCAATTTATCACGATTTGCACGGTAATAACGATATTAAAACTCGTGTAGTTACTTTTTTACAGATGTTTGCGGTAACTGCTATGGCAATTTTTATTCATAATGCTTTTACCGAAGGAGCCATTGGTTTTACTATTTCGTACTGTGTGTTTTTATTGATAATAACTGTGTTGTGGTATCGTACCGGTTACCACGATCCCGATCATAAACCACTTTCTAATCCCTATGCCTTCTCTTACTTAATAAGTACTGCTATAATGTTGGGGTCACTATTTGTGGCTCCTCCAATTCAATTTTATATGTGGTACGCATCGTTTATTATCATTGTTATTCAACCTTTTTTACTTTACTCTATTGGTATTAATAAGCCTGAAATACAGGCTCAGGTTGATAAATCAATAGGTTTATCTCCTTCTATTATTGAACGTTTTGGCCTAATTACCATTATTGTTTTGGGTGAAGTGGTTGTTGGAGTTGTTAATGGTTTAATTTCCAATGGTAATTTAAGTTTTGTTTCAGGCTTGGTGGCTTTTTTATCCATGTCGATAGGTGTTGGAATCTGGTGGGTTTATTTCGATTATATTTCAAATCAAAAGCCTAAAAGTATTCACTTAGTTGAATATATATGGGGGTATTTGCATATGCCTTTAACCATTGGTATTACTACAATTGGTGCGGCTACCATTAATATAACTGCTTCCAGTTCAGAGGTTGATCAAGGTGTAAAGCTGCTGCTAACAGGAGGAATCGCAGTGGTATATCTAAGCATCTCGACGATGTTTTTTACTTTACGTACCACTGAAAATACAAGGGCAATTAATCATGTTGGGCAAACCATTACAGCTGTAGCTGCCTTGCTATCTGGTTTGTTGTTTTTTCTGAATCTGAAAATTCAAATTTTACTACTTCTATTGGATGTTATTATGCTTGCACCT
Organism: uncultured Carboxylicivirga sp.; assembly: GCF_963668385.1. Classification (GTDB taxonomy): domain Bacteria; phylum Bacteroidota; class Bacteroidia; order Bacteroidales; family Marinilabiliaceae; genus Carboxylicivirga. The sequence goes on along the minus strand of NZ_OY764327.1, from coordinate 5,821,340 downwards.
GTTTATTTCGGATTCAAAGTGTGGGTTCGACATTATTTACAGCAACAAAACGATAGCGTTGATGGTCAGTAGAGAGGCAGAAGGAAGCTACTAGCTAGCGGACTCCGGACTCTGCGCTACGGACTCATCAACACACGCGTCGCTTCGGGACTGGTTGTTAGTCAGTAGTCAGTAGATAGTAGAGAGGCAGAAGTTGCTACTAGCTATCGGACTCCGGACTTTTCGCTAAGGACTCATCCGTACAGACGACCCTCCGGGACTGGTTTTTAGTCAGTAGTCAATAGAGAGGCAGAAGTTGCTACTAGCTATCGGACTCCGGACTTTTCGCTACGGACTCATCAACACAGGCGTCCCTTCGGGACTAGTTGTTAGTCAGTGGTCAGTAGTTAGTAGTGAGGCAGAAGTTTGATAGGCAGAAGGCAGAAAGTAGCTACTAGCTGATGGCTGCTAGCTGTTAGCTCACGGACTTTGGACTTTGCGCTACGGACTCATCAACACAGGCGTCCCTTCGGGACTAGTTGTTAGTCAGTGGTCAGTAGTTAGTAGTGAGGCAGAAGTTTGATAGGCAGAAGGCAGAAAGTAGCTACTAGCTGATGGCTGCTAGCTGTTAGCTCACGGACTTTGGACTTTGCGCTTCGGACTCATCAACACAGGCGTCTCTTCGGGACTAGTTGTTAGTCAGTAGTCAGTAGTCAGTAGAGAGGCAGAAGTTGCTTCTAGCTCATGGACTCCGGACTTTGCGCTACGGACTCATCAACACAGGCGTCCCTTTGGGACTGGTTGTTAGTCAGAAGTCAGTAGTTAGTAGTGAGGCAGAAGTTTGATAGGCAGAAGGCAGAAAGTAGCTACTAGCTGATGGCTGCTAGCTGTTAGCTCGCGGACTTTGCGCTACGGACTTATCTATTCGAAAAAAATTAACAAAAAAAATATTAAAAAAGTGTTACGATTTGCATCGTTTGCAATTAACCGTTAGAGAGAGGTAATAATTAGTGGTTTCTTTTATGATGCAATATGTACTACTGGCCAATGCACCTTAATGAAAAATAGAAGATGATAGCTTAATATACTTTTACTATAATAAATCCCTTAAATCAGTAAAATTTATGAATAATATTGATAATAAAATTTCAGCAGAGTTAAATGTTGAAGTGTTAACTCAGATCAAAGATCTGTTAAAGCAAATAACAGATCTGATGCCTTTCTTAATTGGTTTATCGCCCGACGAAAGAATGCGATATCCCAAAATGGATGTAAGCAATAAGGATTTTGTTAACGATGCCGTTAATGCAATCAGTAACGATGGAGCTATTCTTCCGGCATATATTAATCCGGATGAGATGAAAAAAGATTTGAATTTATTTAATCAACTCGAAGAGGTTTTAATGCCTCTTAGTTATTTATACGATCAGGTACGCGATACCCAAATGATGGCCGGATCGGAAGCCTATTCTACAGCCTTAATGATTTATAAGATGGCAAAGGTGGCTGCTAAGGCAGGTCTTCCGGGTGCCAATGGAATATATACCCAGCTGAGGGGGAGATTTACCCAGAATAAAAATACCGATACTATAAGCGAAAATTAATTGTTAAACCTCACAGGGATTGCACAATAATGTAATTGTGCTAATAGTAGTAAAAGTATATGTTTACAGGTGTAAGGGGGTACCTCTGAGGTACCCCTTCCCACCTCTAAGGTGGAATCCTCCACTTCAAAGGTGCGATTGCCCACCCAAAAGGTAAAGTGTCGCACATAAAAGTATGGCGTTTGGTCATTTTACCTCGGGCGATGGAGCAAAAAGCCCGGGCCGTGGACCTCAAAGCTCGACAACTGGTGCTTTTATCTCGAAGCTTGCACCAAAAAGGTGACACTCTTTACCTAGAAGCTCAATTGATGCACCTTTTTCATTTATTGATGAAGCAAAAAAGAGGGCCTGCGAACCTATTCTTAAAGTTACTTATTGTTTTAAGTGGTCAGCTCAATGGATTGAGTGGAGCGATGGCCCCCAAAGCTCGACAACCGGAGCTTTTACCTCGACGCTTGCATCTTTGAGGCGATTTATTAAAGGTTAAATGAGGAGTGATACACTTTAAAAGAATGCCGCTCAACTTGTTGGGGTGTGTTTTTGGAAAGTATAGTTATGTTAGCTACTTTTAAAAGCACAAAAATAATAGATCCGTCAGTTAACGACGGTTACAGAACCATATAAGCAATGTAACCACTATTAATAGTGGTTGTGTACTAGTTGGTGATAATTAAGAGCTAAAAAACTTATGAGACATATTTTAGTACTAGTATTCCTAACTGTTTTTTTAGTAGAATCTTATGCACATACGGATAGATATTTTACATGCAAATTTGAAAATGTAACCGTACGTTTTAAAACGGGATTTAGATATGAAGAGATAAATAATTCTAGAATAATAGGGCAATATGCGTCATTGCTTTGTAAGCAGATGAAATATGAGCAACCTGTTTTGCTGGATTTTATACATGATTATGGAAATAGCTATAAGGGAGAAAATTATAGCTTTTTGAATATCGGTTCAGATAAATATAGTACGATAAGTTATTATAAATCAGTTTGTGATAGTACAATTAATGAGAGCGTTTATCAAATGGTTCCGCATTCTAAAATCAATGAACCAAACCTCTGTGGTATAGAAAAAGAGGTGTATAGCTCTGAACCAATTGATTCTCTTCAAAAAATAGTTATTCGACAGTTTGGTTTTCATTTTGACATAAAGTATACTTTGAACCTTCTTTATTACGCATTGAATAATCCAATTGAAGTAATTAGTTCTACTCAGAAAGATACTTTATGTAGTTATTTACCAAATATGTATTACGAACTTAACACAATTCCAAACTACATAATTGATTCCATAAGTAGTTTAAAAATAAATGACGTTGAAAATGTAATTGGACAAAAAATATATGCGAAAGTTGATACAACAAACAGTAATCGAATATCATATTCATATTTTGCCCAAAATAATAGTTACTTACTTTATGCAAGTATTAATAACAATGAAATAGTTCTGGATACTTTAAATCAGATTTATTCATTAAAATTAAATAATGATTATTGGCAATCTCTTTTTGTTTTTGAAACACCTAAGAGTTTTAAATACTATGAACAAGAAGGTTTTGACAACGAATTTAAAAAATCAAGACTTCATGAAATGGCAATAAATGAACATGAATCAATTGTGTTTTTTGACATCAATTGGGTTTCAGAGGACATTTATTTTATAAACATGCGTAATAGCTTCGAAATGTCAGCATTTAAGATTTTTCCATATTTAAAAAGAGATGATATTCTGATTACAGATTTTGAGAATTATATAGAATCATATAGAAAGGAATAACTACCGCCAACAGGCAATAAATTTCATGTGGCAGTATGCTATAATTTGCAATTTTTGGTTTCTTCTAGTCAGTTTGTAACGGCAGAAAGGAACGCAGTTTCTAAAGCCCCCGCTCGGCGTAATTTGTAATTACGTCGAAGTTAATAGGTAGTTTGCAACTACCAGGTAACTCAAACGAAGGTGCAGGCATTGTTTAGCGAGGGTACTTTTTTAGATCAAAAAGCATGTGTTAAAACTTTTACCAATCATTTTTACCAACAAAAACACCTCGTCATCTTTTTGTATTGGCTTTTGTAGTACAGTTGAAATAGGTTGGAATGTAGTTTTGGAAACAATTAATATGTTATCTATATTTAATGGGCTTTTAAAAAATCAAAAACGAATAGATACTGACTACTTGTTATTTAAGTTAATTACACATAAGTGTAGAATAGCAGATATAGAAAATATAAGCGGCATTGTATGACGGTTACAGAGTAGTTGGCAGTAATGCAAGAAAAGTAAACACAAGCAGTAATATTGATTTATGGACAGATTTCTAAAAGCAAAACACTGGCAGATTTTTACATTGTTAATTGGGATTCCATTTCTGATTCAGGTAACAACTGCTATAACAACAATAACACAACATAGTCTTGATATAACATTATTTTTAATGCCTGTCATGACCTTTTTATATATAGGAGTACTCTTTGGATGGTTTTGGGCAATAGGCACTAAACTTCATGAAAGGTTGCCAGAAAATACGAAAGTTAACCTGAAATTATTCAAGCTCTTTTGGGCCGTTCCAATCGTTTACTTTTTAGTGATTTCTTTTTATATGTTGACAGTTGCTAGCGGACTCATTGAGAGTAATCGCCCCCCTGCTTTTGCAATGTTTGATATAATTGACAAGGTTTTTCCATTACACATTTTGTCAATGTTTTGTATTTTATATGTCATGTGGATAAATGCCAAGACAATAAAATCAGTAGAAATTCAAAGACCAATTAAATTTGTGGATTACGTAGGTGATTTTTTCCTTTTATGGTTTTTTCCAATTGGAATATGGATTATACAACCTCGAATTAACAAATTAGCAGAAAATAATAAAGCACATACTGCCAACAAACCGCAATAAAGAATGCCTTGCCGAGGCTGGCTTTGGAGGTTTAGATCCCGCGCGAGCTAATGGCGAAATTAGGAAAGCGAATAATCACACGCAGCGGCACACTTCATGCGGCAAGACGTTAGCTATAATTTTATGAGAACGACAACAGTAATATTAATATGGGTATTGTTTGTGATTGGATGTAATTTTCAAAGCAACAATAAAAAGACTGATTTTTCTAAAAACGAACAGATTATATATATGGATTCATTGGAAAAAAGACTAAATACAATTTCTGATAACTTTAAACCGATAAAGCAGATTTCGCTTAAATATTTAAAGTTCGGAGGGAGTAACGAAGAAAATAATATACTGATTTATAATCAAAAATGGATTGCTCCATTAAAGTATGGAATTAGGCTTTTCGAAAATACACCTGATGAATTCATCACCAAATTTGAAAAGGACAATAATGTGAAAATCCCAGTGATTTATAAAGATTTTTTACGGGAATTTAATGGTTGTTTTATTTTCGATTTTGATTTATTTGGTTTGACTCCATCAATTTATACCACAGGACTTTTGGACAGAAGTAAAGTGCAATGTTTTGATTTAGGAACAGCAAATAGAAACTGGATTGCAGAATACGATATTGATGAAAAATTATTTCATTTTGGAGGTCGAGCGTATTCATACGATGAGAATATAGGATATTTTATGGACAGTACTGGTATTATTAAATCTATTAGAACAAACGGACAAATAATAAAAGAATGGACTGATTTTTCCAAGTTTTTAAGTGAGGAAATTGAAGCCGCAGAAAGAATGATGATTGATGAGTTGCCTAAAGATGAAAAAGAAAAACTATAGCTAACAAATATACGTAATGCGGGGCGATGTGGTAAATTTGAGCTTTAAAGCATTTTATAAACAATGTAGCGGTTTGACAGCGAAGTGCCTAGAAATCCCGCACTACGCATATTCTAGCCGTTGGTGGTAATTAGGAGAACTTTCGTTTAAATAACAAGCATAGATATGGAATACCTTTATCTGTTAATTCAAGAAGATAACTTAGCATACAAAGTAGGTATCACAAATGATCTTCAGTCAAGATTACGGCAAATTGAGAAGGACTTTGGAAAAGTAAGCAAATCAAATAGCATAATTTATAGTTGTAAGAACAGGAAACTAATAGAGAAAATTGAAGGAGGGATTCATGCTTATTTGAACAACGAATCTTATAATCCATTAAAAATTGGAGGTGGTGCGACTGAGTGGTTTCAACTACACTCTTTTAATAAGTGCATATCCTTTATAGATTTATATGTTAATGAATTAAAAGAATTTAGGCAAGAAGGCATATTGAGTGAGATTTTGGAAAGAAAAGAAAACTTTGAAGAAGTTATTACTGAATTAGATGATTCAAGAACTTTTTATAATATTCATACGCAAACTGTTCAAGAATTACATTCATTAATTGCTAAACAAAGAAAGCAAATAGTATTTGAAGAAAAGGAAGGTTTATTCGTTCTTTTAAACATGAATAATCTTGAGTTTGGATTACAAACCTTGCCAGTTTTTAATTGGGTAAACGTAGAATCAGATAGGCTGGAATTTAAAATTGACGAATATAACAAATGGAAACAGAGTGGACGTTATAAAGAAATGAGAGAAGTTGTAGGAATCAAATACTTTGACAAATACACTTTGACTCACTTAGATGAGATGTTTAAAGAATAACTACCACCCCCCCGCTCGGCGTAATTTGTAATTACGTCGAAGTTAATAGGTAGTTTGCAATTACCAGGTAACTCAACAGAGGTTGTTGGCTTCGCTTAGCGAGGGTACTTTACTGATCATTTTATTTGGAATAAAATCTAGCGCTAATTGTGCATAATCAACTTTAAGAATATTGATTTTATTATCATTGTGTCTCAACTTAAATACAAGAACTGAATGAATGAGCTGGAACAAAATATTAAAAAGTACTTCGGAGTTATTAAGGAGGATGACTTACAATTCATCAGTTCGTTGTTCAAACAAACTACAATTAAAAAAGGCGATTTTTATGTAAAAACAGGTAGTTGGTGTAACAAATTAAGCTTTATTCAATCGGGTTACCTAAGGATCTATTCTGTTACTGAAGATAAGGAAGTAACGCAATGGATTTCAACACAAGGGTATTTTGTTACCGATTTGTCCAGTCTACTGTTTGGCAATCCTTCGCGGTGGACTATACAGGCCCTTACCGATTGTGTGTTGTACACCATTCATCACGACGAGTATCAGCAGATAGGCAAACTGGTTCCCCAATGGCATCAACTCGAAAAGTTATTTATAGGCAAGTGTTTTACCATATTAGAAGATCGAATATTCAGCCATTTATCAATGACAGCTGAAGAAAGATATACCTATTTCTTTAAGAATAACAGAGACTTATTTAATCAGGTTCCATTGCAATACATTGCTTCTATGTTGGGCATGACACCCGAAACCTTCAGCCGAATCAGAAAAAAGCAACTCTCCTGAATTCTTGATATTTGTCAAGAGCAAAACATTCAATACTCATAACCTTTGCAACGTACTTCATAGATAATGAAATACGTAACAGCAATTTTATTATAACCATTTTAAATGTAAACGCCATGGCAAAGGAAATTAAAACAGCAATTAGTATTGAAGCATCAACTGAGAAGATATGGTCGATTTTGACAAGCTTTGATAAATACCCCAATTGGAATCCGTTTATAAAAGAACTCAGTGGTGAGGTGAGTGCAGGCAATAAAATTAAGGTTGTAATAGAGCCTGACGGGCAAAAAGCAATGACTTTTAAACCAAAGGTGCTAAGTTATGTGACAAACAAAGAATTTACCTGGAAAGGTCATTTCATTATACCTGGTATTTTTGATGGCGAACATCGTTTTAAGCTGATCGACAATGGAGACGGAAGCACAACTTTTGTGCAAAGCGAAAAGTTCAACGGTGTTTTAGCTGGCTTGCTAAATCTTGAAAACACAGAAAAAGGTTTTAAATTGATGAACGAAAAACTGAAAGAATTGTCAGAGGAAAAATAAAACCAAATCCAAATACGTGGGTTGACTGAGTTTAATAATACATGAAAATGGGGGATAGAACAGTACTAATAACAATATTGGCCTTTTTAATAGTAGCTTGCAATAAAGAGGCTGATAAAAAGGTGGATGATTGTATCGATGATCATTTCTTTTCTGAATACAGTTCCAGGAATTTCAAAATGGGGTTTAGTACATGGGCTTATGCTAAAAGAGTGGAAGCGGTTGATAGTACCTATCTTTTTATTCGCGATAATTCAGATATTTATTCCGAGCATATCGATAACAACATACCGTGGAATGCCTGGATGAATGATTTGCCCTTACCCCCAGAGTTTACGAATGAGATAGCTGGCAGGGTTTCACGAAGAATGGGTGATAAGCAGTTAACGGTATCGGTTAGTTTACTAAATACCTCCAGAAACGATCTGGCACCTGATTTTGATGGTTCAGTTCCTGAGTATTCTGCCATGAATGATGTGGAGATTGCAGATGCCTATTTTAAACATCTGCAATATATAGTTTCTCAACTCAATCCCGATTATTTAATTATCGCCATTGAAGTCAATGAATTATTGATGAACGCACCTGAAAAATGGGAAGGCTTTAAGTTGTTAATGGCTGATATTAAATCAAGAATACGGAAGGAGTATCCAGGATTAAAAATTTCAGAATCCATTACCTTACACAATTTATATCATCCGGCTTTAGCCAATCCTGAAGGCTATATTAATGAGGTGGTTAATTACGTTAAAACAAATGACTTTGTGTCCATTAGTTTTTACCCATATTTTAAAACATTAAATACGAAGGCGGGTTTTCAGGATGCATTTGATTTTTTACACGATAGGATTGATCAACCAATTGCAATTGCCGAAACAGGTCATTTGTCGGAGAATTTAAAGGTTGATTCCTATTCTATTGATATATCAGGTAATCAGTGCGAACAAAATGAATATTTGGAAGTGCTACTTTCCAATGCTCAGGATCAAACTTATGAATATGTAATCTGGTGGGCACATCGCGATTACAATGAAATGTGGGCTGAATTTCCTGTAGAACTTCAGGATATTGGCAAGCTATGGTTAAGTGCTGGATTGATAAATGAAGACGGAATTGAGAAAAAGGCTTATTTAACATGGCACAATGTGTTTAACAAATAACAGGCCCGCTTGGCGTAATTATAATTCCGTGGAAGTATAATAGGCAGAAATGTATTTTTGAGAATGTATAGTTATGTTTAAAGGCACAATTAAAACATATAGTGTACAAAAACAAGCCCCTTAATTAACGATGGTTCCATTTATTCAATTTTATTACAAACATTAGTTGTAATACATAATAAAAAGTAATAAATCATGTGTTGACACGTATTCTATTTAAAGATTTGTTATTTATAACCCAGTGACTGTTTAAATAGATTTAGCGCAAATAATAATTTAACCAATGGATAAAGCAGAGATTGAAGAAATGGAATACCGTTTAATTGACGGAATAATTAATAGTGATTTAAATTTTCTCGAAAATGTAATGCATGATAATCTGTTGGGCATTGCACCCAATGGAGAGCTAATAACTAAACAAATGGATTTAGCTTCTCATCGTGCAGGAACCATGATTGTAGAAGAACTAATTCCACATATTAATAATATTCAAGTTATAGATGACACAGCAATTGTAATTGTTACCTACGATACAAAAGGAACCATGTTGAGTATTCCTATCGAGGGCCGATTTAAGTATAATAGAGTTTGGAAAAAGTTTGATGATGAGTTGAAAATTATCGCTGTTAGTTGTATACAAGTGCCCACTGAATAAGAGAATAACAGCCAATCACATTTTTCATGACGATAACAAAACAAGAAATACAAGCCGATTATCAAAACAGGATCAACCGGGTTTTTGAATACATTGACCAACATTTGGAAACCGATTTATCCTTAGCTATTCTTTCCGAAATTGCATTGTTCTCGCCATTTCACTTTCATCGGATTTTTAAATTCATAACCGGCGAAACAGTAAATGAATATGTAATCAGGCGAAGAATCGAAAAAGCAGCCATCGACTTGTTGCATAAAAACATAACAGCAACCGAGATGGCTTACAAATACGGATTTAGCGATAATACTTCTTTTTCAAGAGCTTTTAAAAAGTACTATGGAATAAGTCCAACTGAATTTAAAAAGCAAAATCCCAACAAGTTTAGCACGATTCGTCAACTCAATAGCAAGAATGGACAAGTGTATCCCGACTATGAAAAATACATTTGCATCATTAATAATCTTAAAAATTGGATAACAATGAATGCGAAAATCGAAATCAAAGAAATGCCAACCATGAATTTGGCTTATGTTTCAAGTATCGGACCTCAAAACCTTGAAAGTGCTTTTGGTAAATTAATTCAATGGGCAACACCCAAAGGTTTGATGAATGAACAAAACAAACCGATTACCATTTATCACGATAGTTTTAAGGTTACCGAACACGATAAAGTAAGAATGAGTGCCTGCCTGTTGTTGAATCAAACGGTTATGCCCGAAGGAGAAGTGGGACTAACAACTATTGAAGCCGGAAAATTTATTGTTGGCAGTTTTGAAATAGGTCTAAACGAATTTGAAAAATCGTGGACCGGGCTTTTTGTTTGGATGAATGAGCATGGTTATAAAAAAGCCGATCGCGAACCTTTTGAGATGTATCATAACAATTTTAACGAGCATCCCGATGGAAAGGCAATTGTTGATTTATATATACCCATTGAATAAATATTATTTGTTTTACTATTTATATAACTAATGCTTCCTGTAAATGTAGGTAGCTTTAAAACCAAATTATTATGACCCAAAAAATGACAATTTTTATTTCAGCTCTTTTGATTATTGCTGCTGTTATAATTGAATTATTACTAAAGGATACGCAAACAACTATGGATACTGACCTAATTGGATTTTTTGCCGGAATATTATTCGGAATGGGGATAGGTATGCCTTTAACATTGTTTGTTAAAAAGAAAAATGTTAATACTGATACCAAATAGTCTTCTGCTGTAACTGTTAAATAAAAATGTTTAGGTGAGGGTATTTGCCAAGGTTTTAGTTGGTAGAGGATTTTTAAATACTAATTATTTTCGAATTATACACAATAATGTTAAAGAGTAGTATTGTATCAATTGTTTGTTTAATGGTTTCGGTAAGCTCGTTGTTCGCACAAAAAAAAGCTGTTGTTATCAATGAACTTACCCAAGAGCCAATTCCTTTTGTTAATATTCTTACCTCTGGCACAAAAAAAGGGTGTAATTCAAATGAAAACGGATTTTTCGAAGTTTATGCAACGCCTGCTGATACCTTAGTTTTTTCGGCGGTAGGATATAAAACTAAATTCATAATAGCTAAAACTATTAAAGACAGCATATTTCTTATGCCTCTTGTGTATGAAATTCCTGAAATAACCATAGCGAATAAAAAACAAGAATATAAAATAGGGTACTTAAAGAAGCAGATGAATGGTTGGTTTATCGCTAAAGCAGTGGGTAATAAAGGTCTAACTGCACAGTATTATCCATACTATACTGAATATGAAGAAACACCTTATTTAAAATCGATTACATTTATTACGCGTTCGGCAGTGAAGCAAGCAAAGTTTAATATTAGGTTATACAACTGTGATGATAGTGGAATGCCCGGCACGTTGATTTATAATAAGAATATCATTGGCATTGCAAAAAAGGGGAACAGAAGAACTAAGATTGATTTAGAAAGCTTGGGAATAAGGTTTCCAAAAGATGGGATGTTTATTGCTGTTGAGTGGTTACAAATTGAAGGTAATGTTTGTGAATATACCTATAAAAGAAATGGTTCGAGAGAAAAACGATGGGGGAATAGTTTAGAACCTGCCTTTTCTCGTTATAGTAATCCGAAACAGAATCAACCTATCTGGCATTACTATGGGCGCTGGTCGAAGTCTAGTCATGTAAATAAGTCGATTCAAACTAAAATTATTTTAACCAATTGAAGTAACGTATGTTTTAATCGGTGTTTTGGGCATGGTAATTATGCTCATTATAAATCGAGAAGTGGATTTTTCCTTTAATTTTGATATTTGTTATTGCAGATTTTTTATTATTGATACTGACTGTTATTATGCAATAAATGGCTTTTAAGAATGATTTTTAGTAAGTAGGCGATTGTAGTAGTTAGTTGATGCAAGCAATGTGTTATATAACCAGAACAATAATTCAATAAAAATAGATAAGAATGAAATCTACACAGCCCGGAGATGTAATAAAATATTGCCCAAAGTGTGGGAGTAAGGAATTTATTTTTGATGGATCACGATCATTTAAGTGTAAGCAATGCGGTTTTCATCTTTTTATCAATTCATCTGCAGCAGTTGCGGCTGTTATAGTTAATGAAAAGGGAGAAGTATTATTAACACGTAGGGCATTTGAGCCATGCAAAGGAATGCTGGATCTTCCGGGTGGTTTTGTCGATCCAATGGAAAGTGCTGAAGAGGCCATTAGACGTGAAATAAAAGAAGAACTTAACCTCGATATAGAAGAAATGCAGTATTTGGTATCGTATCCCAATGAATATGTTTTTTCGGGTTACTCGGTTTACACAACCGATATGGGCTTTTGGTGCAAAGTAAAGAGCTTTGAACAAATGCATATTGAGGATGATATTTCAGGTTATGAATTTATTGCAGAAGAAGCGATCGATTTTATACAGATAAGTTCAAAATCAATAGCCGATATATTGAGGTTTTATTTTAATATGTCCAAATAACTTCTCCAATTATACGATTACAAGAGCTTTTGATTTTGACACTTCCATTTTGTAGTTGTGCTATTCTTAAGGTGTTGATGATTAAGATAGTATATTATTGAAACTTTTTGTGTTACTTCACGTTTTAATTTAGGAATTAGGGGAACATTTTAAGTATTGGGGGTAATATGGAAAGATATCTGTTACTTGTTACTATGTTGGTAACAAGCTTCTTGGTTGCTGCAAATCAAGGCTCTTCGCAGAATTATAAGGATGAATACATGTTTATCAATTATGGGGAAGATTATGGAGTTTATGATCCTGATGTAATAGCTTTCGAACAAGATTCTACCGGATATTTCTGGATTGCAACTAATAATGGATTGTTTCGCTACGATGGGCAGTATTTCGATTCCTACACTCACTTATCCAATGATACTCTTTCGATACCTGACAATAAGGTTACTGCTGTTGAGTACGATACGTTAGATAATGTAATATGGGTAGGAACCTATTTTGGAGAAATCAGTAGTCTCAATCTTACTTCATATACCTTTAATAATCATAAGAAATTACCTGTAATTTCTAATTTGAATGGAATAGGCAGGGTTACTTCTATTGCGAGATATAACAAAGATTGGTTAATTATCAGTACCCTACAATCCGGTTTGTATTTCTATAACCTTACCCAAAATAAATATGTCAAATCTGATGAATTAGGATTTAAGTTGACCAGGATTAGACAAATCATTAAAGTAGATTCAACTGCATATGTGGCAACAAGTCAAGGTGTATTTTGTACTTCTATAAAAAATGATCATATAGATATAACAAAAGTTAAGGGATTAAATACTATTCAGCATGTATCATCCATGCGGGTAAAGGGTAATCAAATGACTTTAACCAATGGACGGTCTTTGTATTTGTTTAATATAAATACCAAGCAATTAGAAACTATTTATAACAACGAATCAACGCACCGTTTTACATCTCATCAAGTAGATGATGAAGGTAATTACTGGATTGGAACCAATGGATCAGGGGTGTTAAATGTAACAGCCAAAGGAGAGCTTATCTGTCATTATACCGCAGATGTTACAAAGAACATGACCTTAAATACGGATTGGATAAACGATATATACATTAGCAATCAACAGCACATTGTGTGGGTTGGAGGTAAAGGAAGTTTAGGCTATTTTAATAAACAACACTTTAAATTTCGACAAAAGGTTATTAATGATAACGGGAGAGGAGACCGTATCTATCTATTATTTAAAGATTCCCAAAATTGTTACTGGTATTATTCGAGGAAGGGAGTATATCGGAGCGATGCTAATGGGCTTAATTATAAGGTGATTAAATATGGAGAGGAGCAACGAGATCTAATCGATCGTGTTTTTGAAATATATGAGGATGAGAATCAAAATGTTTGGTTAGCGTCAGAAATAGGTTTGATAAAATATGATTTAAAAACGAATAAATCTATCTTATTGAATTTCGAGAAAGATAAGATAAGACCAGAGCTCCGGAATAGGATTTCATCAGTAAAACCATATGGTGAAAATACGTTATGGTTATCTTCTTATAAAGGTGTAATTAAAATAGATAAGGATACCTATCATTATACGGTATATCCATATAATCAAAAAGATGATAAATTCTTTTATCGCACAAACAGGTTGTGTGTGTTTGATGATAGTACCCTATTAGTAGGAACAGATGAAAGTGTTCTACTTAAGTTTAATATTAATAACTCATCTTATAAATACATAGATGTAAATTACCAATTTGGGCAGTTAGAGAAGAACTGTTATGTGTTGGATGTTTATAAAGATCAACATAATCAGGTTTGGTTGGCAACTTATGGATTGGGATTAATGCAATATTGTATTAAAAATGATTCGGTTTTTAGTGCAACAAATAATCAGGCTCTTAATTTAGATGTGTATGGAATATTAGAAGATAACCAAGGGATGCTATGGATGTCTACTAATACGCAGATAGTTAAATTTAATCCAACCAATAAAAAGTTGACTAGTTATAGCTCTTTAGATGGTGTTAATGTATTAGAGTTTAATGATTGTGCTTTCTCGCAGAGTAAAGATGGAACAATGCTTTTTGGAGGTTTTGGAGGATTTATGGAGTTTAATCCATTGTCAATTGTATATAATAATGAAAAGCCTAAGGTGAAAATAAGTTCATACAAACTTGATTCGAAAGTGTATGAAAATGAATACCCCGGAGAGATAGATGTTGAATATTACATACCCGATACCATTGTTATTTCTACCGATGAAAAAAAAGTATCGTTTTTTGCTTCTGTTTTTAGTTATACGCAGAGTTATAAAAATATGGCAGCTTGGAAGTTAGAGGGGTATGATGCCACTTGGGATACTTTGACCGCTTATAGTGATAAAACATACGGTAGTTTACCCGAAGGAAGTTACAAACTACTGCTGAAAGGAAGTAATAACGATGGAATATGGAGCGATGTTGGGGATTCTGTTGTTGTTATTGTAAAACCTACCTTTTATAAAAGTAGGTTGTTTTTAATATTGATGGTTGTTTTTTCAATAGCCATTCTATATCTCATTTATTACTTAAGAGGTAGGGTTCATAAACATCGTGAACAACGTTTACAGTATCTAATTGGTCAAAGCACCAGTAAGTTAAAAAAGTCGAACGAAGAACTTGAAAATAATAAAGAAGAAATGTTGGCTCAAAAAGCTGAACTAGAAAGGCATAGAAATTATCTCGAAGAATTGGTTCAGGAAAGGACTGCTGATTTAGAATTAGCAAGAATGAAAGCCGAAGAATCAGATCGATTAAAGACTGCGTTTTTGGCTAACCTTTCACACGAGATTAGAACACCTATGAACTCTATTGTAGGTTTTTCAAGTTTATTATCATCTAATGTTCACGAAGAAGAAGATAGAAATGAGTTTGTGCGACTAATACAGCAGAGTAGCGATAGTTTACTGGTATTAATTGATGATATTATTGATATTTCTCGAATTGAATCCGGACAATTGCATTTAGTAAAAAAGGACTTTAAAGTTCTCGATCTTTGTCAAACAGTGTATAAGTCATTAATTGTAAATGAATCATTGTTTAAAGATGCAGATCTTAAGTTAGATCTGGAAGGAATATCCGAAACAACCATTATTCAGTCTGATTGGGAGAGACTAAAACAGGTGTTGTTCAATTTGCTTAATAATGCACTTAAATTTACAGCAGATGGTTACGTTAAGCTTACGGTTAGAGAAACTTCAATTTTGGATAGAGAATTGAAACAAGAAATGTTGGATCATATTAAATTTCCGGATCAATTTGTATTATTTACAGTAGAAGATACCGGCATTGGAATTAAAGAAGAAGATTTCAAAACCATCTTTAATCCTTTTGTTAAAATTGAAGATCGTAAGATTAACTATGCTGGAATGGGATTAGGATTAAGTATTGTAAAGCAATTGGTGCAAGCCTTGGGAGGCGAAATATGGTTGAGTTCTACCTTGGGTAAAGGAACCATATTCTACTTTTATTTACCTTATGCATAATATAAATAATGCCCGATCTGATTCGGGCATTGTATCTTATATAACTGGAGTTCCTTTGTATACTCTCGATGAACCTATTGGGACAATCTGTCCACTGTAGTTTACTCTTGTGGATGTATTACCTTGTATTGTTGCGGATGCAATCTTGCCATCGCTGTTACAATTAACTTGTATGTTCCAGTTTCCAAGTGCTGAGCTTGCATAAATCTGAATATAAAAAGTTCCTTTTTTTTCATTCTTGGTAACTTCGTATTTTGTAATATTAGTACGAACCGATACTCCTCCAACTCCATTTGCACCTAACCCAGAATTAGATCCTAGTTGGATAAAGGCTTCATTCTTGTTGATTGCAACAAAATTCAGGTTGCTGTTAACCTGTATTGATCGTCCTGTTTTATTACTTAGCATATCAGCTTCTAGTACCCATTGTTGCGAATCGATTGAAACCGTAAGTATCTTTGCCATGGCAGCACTCAGTTCAGCATCTTGCTGTTTTTTTAATTCCCGTTTTTCTTTTCGAGTTAGTTCTTTTTCCGTTTGCTGAGCAAACAGATTGGTAGCAGCAATAACTAGTACCAAGAGAAAAAGTTTTTTCATTGCTTGTAATTTTAGGGTGGTGATTAATTCCATTTAATACGGTAACCTATGTTCCATTCTATTACATCAGCTACCGAAAAGTTATGTGCTCTAACGAGCAAACCAACATAAATATCTCTTTTAAAATGATACTTCAAGCCAAATTTCTGGTACAATAGGTTAGGGGCATTACTTCGCGAATTACGAAAAGCAAAAGCTCCAAAATACGATGCAACTGATAAACGATCAATTGTAAACTCATAAGTACCATATAAACCTAATATCAACTTATCAGTAAATTTATCAGCTTGATGAACAACAGGAATTTCATTATCAGGGAAATTAACTTTAGATCCAATCATTTCATCATAAGTAAGATCAAATCCGGCTCCAAATTTATTTTTCCAGGTAGTTTGTTTTAGAAATGCTGCTGATAAATTCGAAAAAGAAAACATAGCATCATTGTATAATTCTTCATTATTCGGATTGGTATAGATTTTATTTTTAGCACCTATTCCATATTGAATGGCTACCTCATAGTGTTGATCATAATCAGCTTGTGGTAATTTTTCAAATTCAGGTCGGTCCTTAAAATTATAAGTTAACTGAACAAATGGAGATACCAAATTGAGGCCACTGTTTGGTTTTTTTGTTCCTCCATTTGAAAAATGAGTAAATCCGAGTCCACCTCGTGCGCTCCAATGTTTGTTAATGTAATATTCATAAAACAGGTTTGCATTTATATAAACAGTACGATATGAACCAATAGCAATATTAAATGGATTATCTATGGGATCGTATGCATTCCAGTTATAAGTTAATCCAAACCCAAGTTCGTAACCAAAAAGGGAGTTTTGTTTACGCTGAAGCGGAAGCCCCATAAAGCCATATAAGGCTGTTGGCAATCCTAATTCATCGCGATCAAAAAAGTTGGCATTATAAAAGGATACTCCATAGTAGGGAAAGTTAAAAATATGATGCCAGTCTTTACTACCATCGGTTTGAACTCCATAAGAAATGTCAAGCGATTGATAAAAATTAATAGGATCACCCGCTTCATTTTCACCTTTTACAAAATCGTTAGTGGGTAAGACATATCCGGGGGTGTAGCGTATCGAAAGATAATTGTGTCTTTTAGGTTTTACTTTAATTGAATCATTCTGATCTGACTCTTTAGATGTTAAATCGTTAGACGCAAAAGTTAAAAAGGAAGCTTGAACTAAAAAAGCAGTAATTAATAAAATCTTTAGCATTGGAAGTGGGTGTGATTTGTAATAGTTAATTAGCAAGTGTAAAAAATATTTTATGACAGTAAAATTAGTGAATCTTTATTAGTAAAGATCAAGTATAAAGCATAAAAAGTAAAGGCGATGAAGAAAATTATATTAATTATCACCTTACTTAACCACTTCTATGTACTTTCAGCTCAGGTAGTTTTACCTATAAAACAATTTCATCTTAACTGGGATAATGATGTAATGATGACTACAGATCATTATTATACCCAAGGCCTGGGTATAGCTATGTGCGATCCCTTTTTGGTCAGAAATCCTTTAAATAAGATTTTTATAAAGCCAAGGCAAGCTGATAAAGCCTTATACAGTTTATCTGTTTTTCAGCAAACATATACGCCTAAGGATATTCGAAGTGACGAAATACAGTATAATGATAGGCCTTATGCAGGAGTATTGCTTGTTACTTCAGGTGCCGTTGTTTCTGATATTAGTAAAAATCGCTTGTTTAAAAGTGAAATTGATATTGGCGTAATGGGCCCTGCCTCAGGAGCAGGAAAAGTACAGTATGTATATCACGATATTACCAATAATCCGCTTCCCAATGGTTGGCACCATCAGCAATATAATTGGCCGGTAGTTAATTATAATCTGAATGTATATCAACAATGGGTTTCTGAAGATTGGTTTAACTTAATGGCAACGGGAGGTGCGAGGGTAGGTACTTTGCATGATGATGCTAGCTTAGGAATGATGTTTCGTATTGGTAAAATGCAGAATTATATTGAGAGTTTAAATATCAACTATCGATTTGATCAAACATCAAATTGGCAATACTATATCGAAGCAGAAGCAAATGTAACGGCAGTAATGTATAATGCAACATTACAAGGTGGATGGTATCGAAATCGAAAAATATATTATATCCCTTTTAGTGATTTAACTTATTTAGTACCCAAACTAAAAGGAGGATTGGTTGTAATGTATAATGTATTTGGTTTGCAATTCAATGTAAACTATATAGGTAAGGAATTTGAAGGAGGAAGTCATCATTGGTATCACAAAACCACTCTTTTTCTTTCTTTCTGATTACCTTTGACAAATGAGCAATATTTCAATTATTTATCAGGATGATGATTTAATCGTCGTCGATAAACCTATAGATCTGCCCGTTCATAAAAACGATTTTATGCCGGCGGATGCTGATTATCTAACAAAACAAGTAGGACTAATAACCGGTAAATCGGTTTTTCCGGTTCATCGCTTAGATTCGAAAACGTCCGGCATTATTGTTTTGGTATTTTCGCGCGAGATAGCATCTGATTTAACAAAGCAGTTTGAGCAGCGAAAAGTTGAAAAATCTTATGCCATTGTGTGCAAAGGAATACCTGGAGAAGGAACCTTTGATAAACCTGTGGTTGTTAAGAAAAAGAAAAAACGGGTGAGTGCCAATACGGCATATAAAACGATTAAAAGTGTATCAACCAAAATTAGTTATAAAGATATTACTGACGTTGAAATTAGCCTGGTTGTAGCTAAACCTACAACAGGCCGTTGGCATCAGTTACGTCAGCATTTTGCATTTGAGCGATTTGATATATTAGGGGATACTCAACATGGTGATTGGACTCTTAATAAAATAATGACAGCTCAAACCGGTGTAAAACGATTGCTTTTACATGCTTATTCACTAGGTTTTACTCACCCTGTAAGTGGGGAGAAATTAAATTTAAAAGCTCCAATTCCTGAAGAATTTGAACAGGTACTGGAGCAATTACAAGGTTGTGAAATCAATAATTTTACGGATTAACCGATGTTGGTTTTTTCTTTTTATTACCACTAATAGGCGGTTTATACGAGTCAAATCCTTTACCATAAACCGCCATTACATTTGCAACGGTTACGAATGCCCCCGGATCTACCTCTTTTATAGCTTGAAATATGATATGAGATTCTGATTTTCGAACTACCATCATAATAAAATCCCTGTCTTTTTTGCTATAATACCCGTGACCTTTTACAAAACTGATCCCTCTGTTTATCTCTTGGGCAATGTGGTCTGCCACTTCTTTAGGTCTGTCAGAAAAAACTGAGATTTGTACAGATTGACGTGCACCTGTTAGAACCCAGTCCGAAACATACGACATTAATCCAATTACCACAAAACCATATACCATGGTTTCTATAGAGTGAAAAATAATGAAAGAAGAACTTATTACGACTAAGTCGCATGATATCATAACTTTGCCTGGGCTCACACTCCTTTTGTGATTAATTAGCATGGCAATAATTTCGGTACCTCCTGTACTTCCTCCCTGAACAAACATTATACCGATACTTAGTCCAATTAGCCCCCCTCCAATAATGGCAGCCATGAATTTTTCTTTTACAATTGGTTCAGTAATGATGTACTGAAAAACCGTAAGAAAAATTGATAGTACAATAAGTGAATAAATGGTTTTAAAGCCAAATCCTTTTCCTAATACCTTAATGGCAATAATAATAAGAATGGCATTTAATACCAGGTTGGTAGGACCAACTGGAAGTCCAGTCAGAAAGTAAATTAATGAGGAAAGTCCCAATATTCCTCCTCCAACAATATTAGATGGGATGATAAAACCCGTCCATCCAATAGCACTAATCAACAGCCCCGCTGTGATAATGAGATAACTTTTTAGTTCACTGATTAAAGTTGCTCTGTTCATTGTTATTACTAATATATAAGCCCAAAAAAAGGTGCCTGAATAAATAACAGACACCTGAAAAAATACTATTTAAATTTTTTTAAATCAATGTCTTTTTAAAACAGCGTTTACGCTTGTGTTGAATATGATCAAATGATTTCCACATTTGAATGGCCACATGATTGTTCTCGAGCATGCCAGTGGTTTCAACATACTTAACACCATCTTCCTTGGCTGTTTTCCAAAGATCGTTCATCAGTAAAGCTGCAACCCCCATTTTTTGTAATTCGGGTTTAACTCCGGTAAGCATCAAATCCATCTCTTTTGGGTGTTTTAATGCTTGCATAATGTGCCACCATCCCAAAGGCCAAAGTTTACCTTTTGCTTTTTGCATTGCTTTTGATAGTGATGGTAAGGCAATTAAGAATCCGGCTAATTCATCCTCTTTATCTAAAATCACTTTTACATATCGAGGATTAAGAATTGGGAAATATTTATTCATATAAAACTCAATCAACTTTTGTGGAAGTTGAAAGGTGCCAAATAATTCGGCAAATGCCTTATTGAAAAGTTCGAATATCTTTTCCTTATATGGTTCAATTTCTTTCGAAGAAGTAAAGTTCTGAGGTTTTAATCCATATCGTTTAATAAGCATTTCTGCTACTTTAAACGATTTTTCAGGAAGTGCATCAGGAAATGTAATGCGGAACTCTAACCAATCTATTTCCTTTTCGTAACCTAAAGCTTCGAAGTGTTCCAGGTAATAACTCATGTGATAATCAGAAGCAATGGATGGCATCCAATCCTGGCCTTCAATCAAACAGCCTTGGTGATCGAGGTTTGAGAAACCTAATGGTCCTTGTAACTCAACCATTCCTTGCGACTTTAACCAGGCTTCAACCGTTTCCATCAATTTGGCCGATACTTCTTTGTTGTCGATGAATTCAGGGCGGGTGAAACGTCCTATTCTTTCGCCTTTTTTCTCAATCCATAAGTGGTTGATAATACCTCCAATACGACCAACACATTTATTGTCGATGTATGCTACCCAAAACTTAACATCACAAAATTCAAATGCAGGATTTTTTTCAGGAACCAATGCACTACGCTCTTCGTCAATCATTGGTGGTACCCAAAAATTATTTGATTTATATAATTGATAAGGAAACTTAACGAAATCGTTAAGGGTTTGTTTATTAGTAACTTCTTTAATAATTATTTCCATCAGACTTACCTGTTTTAGACGCTGCGAAGATAATATTAAATTGCATCAAATTCAGAAAAAAATCACTAATTCATAAACTTGCTCATCATTAGGCATTTAGTTCCTGTTTTGGGTGGCTAAATCGTCATTCAGCTTACTAATTGTAACACATCTTTGAGCCTTATCAATGTTCTGAAGAATCTTATTTTTTAAATGATCGGGATATTGAGGATGATTGGCTAAATATTGATCAACAATATTTTTAGCTTCTTGCGAAGAATAGAGCCCGATACTGTTTTTGAGCCAACCAGAAGGGAAGAAGATATCCCCTGTTAACTGGATTTCTTCCAGCATATTTAGTGTTTGTAATAAGTAATTAATAGAGTGTTTCTGACGTAAAGGGTGATGCAGGTATGATAAAGATTGCTGAACCCAACTTTCTTTAGTGCGATTTTCTTTTTTACTTAAGGATGCCCAAAATAAATCTCGCTCTCTGGTGCTGTTTGATAAAGCTGGAAGAGAAAACATCATCATCTCTTTTAAATCGTTATTACTAATCTGGTTGATTACTTGGTTATACAATATTTGCCATCCTTTGTAATTTCTAATGGCTAATTGTGATATGAGATGAATTCTATTTTTATCACTTAATGAAACACCGTAGAAAAGATTCGACCGATTACATAACAGCGCCATTTGCTCATATGATTCGGTGTCTAAAGCAACATCAATCCATAAGCTGAATAGTGTTTTTTTGATGGCTAAATTATTGGATGTTTGGGCTTTGTTTGTGATGGTGTTTGCAATGTTCTTACTTACTTTTGGCCACGAATCTTGATGTATGGTATTCCAGAATACATTTTTTAATTGGTTGGCATATAGGTTTACAAGTAATGGTTCAGTCTCTTTATCTATGTTTTGTAACAAAAAGTTGATGTATTGATTAGGCTTAATACTTCCATCCCAAAAGTTTTCGAACAGATTAATAGTTGAACGACCTCTTAGTAATGGATCTTCTATATCGGAAGTATGTTTTAGCCAATACGAAATTTGTTGTCCATTCATCCTGAATAATCCATACCCTTTATCATCGCTAAAAAATAAAGTGTTTGGATAGGCAATGCCTTTATTAATAGGCATAACTGCATCAAAATAGTCCAGTTTTGTTTCTGTATTATTTATTATTGAGCTTACTTGTTGCGGCCAGTAAGTAGAAGGTGTATTTAATTGAGGATGTTCAGGAAACTGTTTTAAAGTCCATGAATCGTTGTCGTCGTTTGGGGGAATCATTGTAATTATAGGTCTTCCTGGTTTGTTAACCCAATTGTTACTCCACACAGTTAAGTCGTTTTCGGTTAACTTATCAATGCAAGCAATTAAATCATCCCAGGTTGCATTACCAAAGGCAAAGTTATGGATGTATTCTTGAATACCGGTTTGCAGCTTCTCGGGTCCAACCATGCTTTCGAGCTGTGCCATCACAATGGGCGATTTATGATATATAATATTACCATATAATGTTCCGGCATTCTTCAGGTTATGTAATTTTTGATTGATGGAGTTGGTTCCTTCGGTTCGGTCAACAGCATAAGAAGAAGGGAAATGTGCAAGTAGGAATTGTAATTTGTGGTTGATATCAGCGAACCATGGTTGAGTAATTTTATCAGCCATAAAATTGGCAAATACCTCTTTTAACCACACTTCTTCAAACCATTTCATGGTGACTAAATCGCCAAACCACATATGGGCCGTTTCGTGAGCAATTACATTAGCTCGACTGATTTCGTCATTTTTAGTAGGGTTTTCATCTAAGAAAATGCGATCTGAACGATAATAAGTCGCTCCCGGATGTTCCATTCCTCCAAACTGAAAAGATGGAATAGCTACCAAATTATAATGTTCGTATGGATAGTCATAATTGGTATAATTTTCTAACCAATCAAGCGATTTTTTAGTTTGTGAAAATATAATCGGAAGGTTTCGATTAACCTTTGAAGTGTCTTTAACCATATGGTAAAGGCCTATTGTTTTACCATGCCAGGTTGTGGTAACGTGGTTAAATTCTCCGGCAGCAAAGGCCCATAAATAAGTACTGATGGGTTTTGATTTTAAGAATTCAATTGTTTTTCTATTATTACTTAAGGCTTGAGTCATTACCTGAGGACCATTGGCAATACCTTCCCAGTTTTGAGGCAGAGTCATGGTAACGGCAAATGTTCCTTTTATATCAGGCTGATCAAAACATGGAATTGCAGTACGAGCTCTGTCAGGAACGAAAAGGGAGTAGAAGTAGTTCTTGTTTCGATTGAGTGGGCCATCGCCCATGGTAAAATCAATAACAACCTTGTTCTCTTTTTCTAACGAAGTTTTAGGAAGTTTAATGTGTTCATTTACAATTCGAGGAATAAGTGTATCATTATTAATAATGATTTGATGTACCTGTGCGCTATCTGCTTTAAAATCCAAAAATAGATCATCTGTTTTGTCCGTTAACGAAAATTGAATGATAGATTGGGCAATGATCGATTCAACAGAATTGGCTGGTATATCCATTTTTAAATTATAATCCAATTTCTGAACCCGATCAGCTCTTTCTTTCGCTAAAGGATAACTCACTCCATCTTCGGGCCATTTTTCAGGTATTAGGTTACATGAAGTGAGGTGGAATAATATTGAGGATAGGATTAACAGGTACTTAAACTTCATCTTTTATGTTTTTTCAAACCATAAAGATAAGTTTTTGAATATTTTCTTGGTAGCTTCTGACTATTTTGTGAGTTCTTGAATGATTAAACCAGCTAAAGTAAAACCAAAAATAGCAGTGATATGAGCTAACGATCCATTAATAACTGCTTTTTTATCTGACCAGTCGTGATTAACTAAATCAGGATCGCCAGGGCCAGTTGTGTCTTTAATTACAGGTTGAATTTCGGTTTCAGAGCTTTCTTCAGTTCCTATGTTTTCCATTACTTCATCACTGTAAACGCAAAGAAATGAACGTGATGGTTTCCCTACTTTACGAATCAGTTTTCGGATTTTACGAGCAAGCGGGCATCCTTGAACATTCCAAAACTCATCTACTCGAACTCTTGTAGGATCAACTTTTAAAGCGGCACCCATAGAGGATACAAACAAAGCATCTGTTTCGGTAGCTTTTCTTATTAAGTGCACTTTGCTTCCTAAACTATCAATTGCATCAATAATAACATCGTACTCGTTCAAATTAAAATCTGCCGAAGTTTCACGACTGTAAATCTTTTGTAAAGATGTTATAGTAGCATTCGGATTAATATCGAGTAAACGGCTTTTTAGAGCTTCGGTTTTTACTTCGCCAACAGTTGAAGATGTAGCCATTAGTTGACGGTTTATATTACTTGCTGTCACCCGATCGCTATCAACAATGGTTAGGTCCATAACACCTGTTCGGATTAGACTTTCGGCACACCAACTTCCAACTCCGCCTATTCCAAATAAGATTACTTTTTTAGATGCAATGTTTTGCATCTTCTCTTTACCAAGTATTAATTCTGCTCTGTGAAAAATGCCCATACTCATTCCGGATCGATAATTTTGGGCGCAAAAATAACAATATCTACCATATATAGTTGATCGAAATTGTTAAATGGTGTTGCTTTGATGTGATAGAGGTGTTTACGCATATCACACTATGTTAATATGGTAAACACCTGTGTTTTTTACATATTGATTTCGCGATCTCTGAAACCTAATAAATATAAGATAGCATCCAATCCAATGGTTGAGATATGGTTTTTAGCTGATGCTTTAACTTTTGGTTTGGCATGAAAAGCAATGCCTAAACCTGCTTCTTTTAACATTGGTAAATCGTTTGATCCATCGCCAACGGCAATTACCTGATCAAGATGAATATCTTCTTTAAAAGCTAAAAGTTTTAACAATTCAGCTTTTTTCTCTCCATTAACAATTTCTCCAACATGGCGGCCAGTTAGTTTTCCGTCTAAAATTTCAAGTTCGTTGGCAAAAACATAGTCAATATCGAACTTGCTTTTAAGGTAGTTTCCAAAATAATTGAAACCACCAGATAAAATAGCAGTGCGATAACCATATTTTTTTAGTGTTTTAAACAAGCGTTCAGCACCTTCGGTAATAGGTAGATTTTCGGCAATATTTTTCATTACCGACTCGTCTAAGCCTTTTAAAAGAGATACTCTTTGCTTAAAACTTTCGTTAAAGTCAATTTCGCCGCGCATAGCTGCTTCTGTAATGGCAATCACTTTATCGCCAACACCTGCTTTAATTGCTAATTCGTCAATAACTTCGGTTTGAATAAGGGTTGAATCCATATCGAAACATACCAAACGACGGTTACGACGGAAAATATTATCAGCCTGAAAAGCAATATCAATTCCATGCTCTTTTGAAATGGCCATGAATTCCTGTTTCATGCCTTGTGCATTCTTTGGAGTTCCGCGGACCGAAAATTCAACTACCGATTTTTCGTTTTCAGTGTTCTTATTTAACATTACACGACCACTTAGACGGGTTATGTAATCAATGTTTAAACCTTGAGCTGAAATAACATCAGTAACTTTTGAGAGTTGCGATGCTTTTAATTTACGCGATAACAAGGTAATAATAAATCGTTCTTTTCCTTGATGGCCAACCCATTCGTTGTATCTCTCTTCAGAAATAGGGGTGAATTTGATATTGATACCTAATTCGTACGATTTAAAAAGAAGATCTTTTAAAATAGGGGAGGACTCATTGGTTGCTGGAACTTCAAATAGTATTCCCAGACCTAAATCGTCGTGAATGACAGCCTGGCCAATATCCAGAATATTTACGTCGTAGTTCGATAAAATATTCGTTAATGCCGCCGTTAGTCCGGGTTTATCTTCGCCCGAAATATTTAAAAGTATAATCTCTTTACCCTTATTCATGATAGTTTCTGTTAGTGTTGCAAAAGTAATAATTAGGAATTAAAAATGATGGTTATAGCTTTAACTTTAATGGTTCTACTGGTAATTTATAATAGATTATTACCATTTAAAACAAGGTCCCATTAATAAATGAAAGGCAACAATAGGAATGGATGCGTTCCCATTTGTGATTGGGATTTTTGAATAGGCAGCACTGATTTTTGCTTCCACGGGGAGACTAAAATGTTTTGTGTCGATAAGAGCATATTGAATAGCTAATTGGCTCGTGATGCCAGATAGGTAATAACCATCATTAAATAAGCCTCCTTTATCATTGTAAATCTGATCTCTTATTTTACTTTCGGGATGAGCGATTACGGCACCAGCTCCTAATATCCACATATATTTATCCTTACTAATGTAATGGTTGATATAAACCTGATTGTACCCATGTGATACACTCAATTGTTGAATAACATTGTTGGTATTTGATAAAAACACTTTGAGATGATTTAACTCAATGCCCCATCCCTTATTATTTTTGAAGGTGCTTAAGCGGTAGGAGTAGTAAATGGGAGATGAGAATGGTTCTGTTTTGTATTTGGCTGTTATTTTCATCCTTTCATAACCTTGTTGATCAACTTTTAAAGGCATTGGAGAGGTAATGCTGATACCTGGCATAAATTCAATTGCCCAATTTCTCTTTTGACCTGTAGCAGGTATAGCTAATAATAATGCGATATAAATGAAGGTGATTTTATTACTCTTAAATGTCATGTTAAATTACCCGTTGAGATTATTAAAGGTAAATAATCAACTTGCTGTAGTCAAGTAGATTTAGTGTTTATAAAGGAGTCTGGTCCTGTATTTATAGTTGAAAAAAATAAAAAAGTATTTGGCAATAATGAAAAAAAATATACTTTTGCACCGCTGTTGAAAGAAATAGTAACTATTGCGAAAATAGCTCAGTTGGTAGAGCACGACCTTGCCAAGGTCGGGGTCGCGGGTTCGAGTCCCGTTTTTCGCTCAAATTTTGCCGATGTAGCTCAGGGGTAGAGCGCTTCCTTGGTAAGGAAGAGGTCACGAGTTCAATTCTCGTCATTGGCTCAAGAAGGGTAGAGTCTTGTACTTTACCCTTTTTTAATTAATCATACTTCAATTTAGTTATTCAACGCTGTTCTTTTTTCATTGATTATCATTAGTCTAAAAAAACACTAAAATATATTAAGTGATTTTTCACTCTTGTGCAGTTCTCTTTTATTTTTGTTTTTTTGCAGCTTAAAATAGACGTTCTTATTATGAAAATGACTGGTTACAAGGCCTTATTGCCTGTTGGTATATTTCTTATTATTTATTTGGTTCCGGGAATTATAACGGGCGATTTCTATAAGATGCCCATTCTTATTTCCTTCTTTGTTGCAGCAATAGTTGCTGTTATGATGGCTCCGGGTAAAAAGATAGCTCAAAAAATGGAGGTGTTTACTAAGGGGATGGGGCACTCTGGCATTATGATGATGTGCCTAATATTTCTAATGGCAGGAGGATTCGCCGGATTGGCTCGCGAAGTTGGGGCAGTGGATGCAACTGTTAGAATTGGACTAAGTATTTTACCAGGCAAGGTTTTGTTAGCCGGATTGTTTGTGATAGGTAGTTTTATCGCATTGTCAGTTGGTACTTCGGTAGGAACGGTTGTGGCTCTTTCTCCGGTTGCTCTTGAATTAGCTGAAACTGCAAAGTTCTCCCCGGCTTTAGCATTGGGAGCAGTTATTGGTGGCGCCATGTTTGGCGATAATTTATCAATGATTTCAGATACTACCATTGCCGCAGCCCGTACACAAGGCAGTAGTATGCGCGATAAATTTAAGATGAATATAAATCTGGTTTTACCAGCGGCTATTATTTCTGTTGGGCTTTATTTGATTTTAGGAGGAGAAGGGGGACACCAGCAAGTACAATTGTTAAGTGGTGATTGGCTGCGAATTATTCCTTATTTGGCCGTTTTGGTTTTTGCCTTGATAGGGGTCAATGTATTTATTGTTTTATTAGGGGGTATTATTCTATCAGCAATTGTTGGCATTGCTTTACCATTAAACGATAAAGTAATGGATATATGGCAAATTTTATCAGCAACCAGTAACGGAATGTTAGGTATGGCCGAAATTGTAGTGATATCGCTGTTAGTCGGCGGCTTGGTTGAAATTGTGCGTGTTAACGGAGGTATTGAATTTTTACTGAATACGATTGAAAAACGTGCCAAAGGCAGGCGAGGAGCAGAGTTTACCATTGTGGCTGTTACCTCAATTGTAAATGTTTTTACAGCCAATAATACCATTGCTATTCTGATGGGAGGATCCATCGTTAAAAACATTGCAACAAAATTTAATATTGAACCAAAGCGTTCTGCTAGTTTAATGGATACTGCTTCGTGCTTTGTGCAAGGTGCTTTGCCTTATGGAGCTCAAATATTAGCTGCTGTTGGTTTGGCATCTATGGCTGTTACTCCTTTTGAAATAATGCAGTTTTTGTTTTATCCTTATTTGATGGGCGTGTCGGTTGTAGTAAGTATCTTGATGAAGCGCAAAAAGTAAAATATTTGATATAGATATAAACGAGAAAGCAGAATCAATAATTTGATTCTGCTTTCTCGTTGTTTTTATTAAAATGCTAGATACTAGATTATAAAACCTAATAACTTTCTATCTCATCGATTTTAAATATTTATAAAACTCGCTATCGGTTGATAGAATGATATGAGTTTTATTATCAAATGTTTTCTGATATGCTTCCATCGATTTCATAAAACCATATAATTCACGCGAAGAGGCTGATTTGTCATAAGCTTCTGCATAAATGCGGGCTGCTTCACCATCTGCACGTCCTTTAATCTCTTCGGCGGTTTTATATGCTTCCGATACAATCCTTCGAAGCTCACGTTCTTTTTCACCATTTATGTTAGAAGCTTCACCTTGTCCTTCTGATCTAAATTTATCTGCAATACGGTTACGCTCACTTTTCATTCTTTCGTATACCTGAGATTGTACTTCTTGCACGTAGTTGATGCGTTTAAAGCGGAAATCCAGAATAGCGATACCTAAATCCTCAGCTTGTTCGTTAGCCGCTTTTTGTATCATCTCCTGAATTTTATCTCTACCTACATTGATGGTTGCCAGGCTATCACCAATAAGTTCGCCAATTACACCCGATGAAACCGGAGTGCGGTTACTTGAACGCACAGCTTCTTCAATATTATGCTTGGCAATGTAATTACGGGTTTCGCCGTCTAAAATGTCATCAATGCGTGAGATGGCACCACGTTCGTTGGTTAATCGTTTGAAAAATTGCAACGGATCTACAATTTGCCAACGAGCATAGGTATCTACAAAAATGAATTTTTTATCTTTTGTTGGCACTTGATTAGGGTCGCCATCCCATTCCAAATATCTCTTATCGAAAAAGTGAGTGGTTTGAATAAAGGGAATTTTAAATTTGATACCAGGTGTAACAATCGGTTGTCCTACAGGTTTACCAAACTGAGTCACTACAACTTGTTCGGCTTCGTTTACTACGTATGTACTAGTAGAAAGTAAAAATACAACAATTACTCCCAGTACTAGAGATATGATTATTTTTTTATTGGCCATTTTTAGTGTTGTTTTGTTGTGATAATTGCATTTGAAGTAATGGTAAAACGCTGTTGCCCTTCTGATCTGTGATGATTTTTTCGCCTAATTTAGGAATCACAGATTCCATTGTTTCGAGGTAAATACGTTTTTTTGTTACTTCTGGTGCTTTTACATACTCTTTATACAGCTCATTGAAACGGGCAACATCACCTTTGGCATTGTTTACACGCTCCGATGCATAACCTTCGGCCATTTGAATGGTTTCTTTTGCTTGTCCGGCTGCTTTAGGTATTACTTTGTTGTATTCAGCTTTAGCCTGGTTAATTAGTGTTTCTTTCTCTTGTTGAGCCTCATTAACTGCGTTAAAGGCTGCTTTTACAGGTTCTGGTGGATTCACATCCTGTAAAACGACCTGCTCTATTTTTACCCCAAGCGAATATTCGCGACAAATCTGTTGCATTAATTCCTGCAGTTTACTGCTTATTTCGGTACGTCCAACTGTTAGAACCTCGTTAACAGTTCGATCTCCAACAATCTGACGCATGGCTGCTTCTGAAATGTCGCGTAAAGTGGTTTGAGGATTTCGTACTTTGAACAGATAATTGTATGCATTATCAATACGGTATTGAATAACCCATTCTACATCAGCCAGGTTTAAGTCTCCGGTTAACATTAGCGACTCATCCATTGCTCCTCTTCGGGTGTATTCGGTTCTTACTCCAGGGTTGGTGGTTCTGAAACCAAATTCCAGTTTTTGTTGACGTTCAACCGGAACTTTATACACTGTTTCGGCAAATGGTATTTTATAATTTAAACCCGGATCAACAGTACGCTGATATTTACCAAAACGTACAATAACGCCTACTTCTTCAGGACCGACCTGAAAAAAAGCTGAAGTTACCAAAATAGCTACAATAGCTATTGCAATAACTGTTTTAATGTTTTTGAATAATTTTTCCAGCCAGGGGTTGGAAGAATTAAGATTAGAAAATTGATTTGAACTCATTTAAAAATATATTGAGGTTTACTACAAATGTATGCAGAAAATTAATACGTTGAAGTTACGATAATATTTCTGTATTTAAAATGTAAAAGTATACCTCCAGTATCGTTATTAGCAACTGATTCTAATGTTGAGTTTTAACTTGTTTGAGGCATGAGAAAGTAGAGCTATATTAACGACATTGATAAATACAATTGGTTGTTGAAAATAACTTACAAATAAAGTGGTCTCAAATTTTACCTTTATAAGGTGCTACTCTTTTAAACCTTAAAATGAAAGCGTATTGATTTAATAGTCTATTCTTGTGTTGGTTGATTTAATGTTAAGCAAAATGTTGATCCTTCTCCTAATTTAGATTCAACAGTAATATTGCCGTTAATTAATCGGGCATTCTCCTGAGCTATGGACAATCCCAAGCCTAAACCACCACTTTTGTTTGTAATTTCTTTAGCCTCTTGCGAAAAACGTTTGAATATCGATTCAATATTTTCGGGATTAATTCCAATGCCGGTATCCCTGATAAATATTTTCACAAGATTTTCATGTCTCTCACAAAAAAGTTCAATACCACCTTTTGATGTAAACTTAATTGCATTGTCGAGTAGGTTACTTATGATAGTGTAAAGGCGTGCTCTATCGCACATGATAGTACAATTACGTCCTTCGATATTGTTATTATAAGTAAGATTTAGATTTAATTCGTTGGTTTTAATCTGAAATAGCGATGCTAGCTCAGTGAGTAACTCATGTAAACTAAATTCTTTCAACTCAACTTTAACTTGCTTTGTTACCAATTGCGATATTTCTAAAATGTCATCAATTATGCGTAAGAGTTGAGTAGTACTATTTTGAATAATTGAAAGATAGTGTTTTCTATCTTCCAATGGTAAATCGTCGTTTTCGAGTAATGAGGCAAAGCCAATTATTCCATTCATTGGTGTTCTAACCTCGTGAGTTAAATTGTAAATAAACTCAGTTTTAAGTTTGTCGCTTTGCTCAGCTTTTTCTTTTGCAATTTTCAGAGCTTTTCTCTGGCGTTCGTTTTCTTCTTCTAACTCTTGAACACGTAAAGCATCGCTTATGATTTCAAGAAGGCTTCTTTCGCTCCAGGGTTTTTGAACATACTGAAAAATACGAGCCTGATTAATTGCATCTTCAATGGCTTTAATATCGGAATAACCGGTTAATAATATTCGGTTTGTTTTCGGATATTTTTGGAAAGAATACTTCAATAGTTCAACGCCTGTCATTTCGGGCATACGCTGATCGCTGATGATTAAATCGATGTTGTTTTTATCTAATATTTCAATTCCTTCTTTGGCCGATGTAGCAATATGAACGTTAAAATTTCGGCGAAAAGTATCTTTGAAAATTCTTAGATTACTGGGTTCGTCATCAACATATAGTATATTGTATTTTTCCATGGTTGTGTCAACGAGAGTCATAGTTTGGAGGGTTAAATATAATAATTAAATAATATTCATAAAGATGGGGCTCTAATTTTCTTCGATTGAGTGAATAATTACCTCTTTTAAGTTTTTATAATCCCAGGGTTTAGAAATGAATTTTGATAGATGGTAGTTGTTAAAGGCTTCCTGAATTTCCGAATCTTCAGCATAACCAGATAGGATAAGTCGGTTGGATGGCAAATCATCAAATCGTAAGGTTATTTCTCTTAATAATTCGACTCCGGTCATCTCGGGCATTCTCTGATCAGTGATGACTAAATCAACCATCGTATTGTTAATTAATTCAAGTGCTTTTGAACCTGAATCAACAATAAAGACTTCAAAATCACGTCGAAAAGTATCTTTAAAAATTCTTAAGTTACTATGTTCATCATCCACGTATAAAATTTTGTATCTCATGATTTAATGTTTTAAGGTAAATGATTGATAGGTAGCTTAATTATAAATTCGCTTCCATCGTTAGAATTTGAAATTACATTTATAGTTCCGTTGTGTTCTCTAATTATTCCATATGTTATGGCCAGGCCGAGTCCGGTTCCTTCTCCAACTGATTTTGTAGTAAAAAAAGGATCAAATATTTTACTTTGAATCTCTTCAGGTATGCCCGGTCCATTGTCTTTTATGGAAATTTCAATATAATCGTCTTCTTTATTAGTAGTGATTGTTATTTTACCTTTCTCTTCAATAGCATCCACAGCATTCGCAAGTATGTTTAAAAAGGCTTGATTAATTTTACCTGGAAAGCATAACAGATCGGGAAGAGACTTGCTGTAGTTTTTAACAATTTCAATATGATTTTTGTATTTGTTCTTCAATAGTAATAAGGATGTATCGAGTCCTTCGTTAATATTGAGAGTTTCTTGATGATCGGTATCCATATGTGTAAAATTTCGAAGTCCTTTTACAATCTCGGCTGTTCGATCTGCCCCAAGTTTAATGTCATTAATTATTTCAGGAATGGCTTCCATGGCTTCGTCGAAATAATTTTCTTCTTTTAGCTGTTTAATGAGTTCTATTTTTTCTTTCAGATTATCGCTGTCGATATTCAATAAACTTACCTCGTCAATAACAGGTTTAATGTCTTCAAAATCGCGCAGTAAGCTATTGATGCCAGCGTATACAAAGTTTATTGGATTGTTTATTTCATGGGCAATTCCAGCAGAAAGCACACCAAGTGAAGCCATTTTCTCGGATTGAACAAGTTTGTGTTGTATCCGTTTGTTTTCTTCAAGTGTAGCAGTTAGCTCCTCGTTCGATTCGCTTATTTCATCCATCATGGATTCGATGAGGTTACTGTTTTTCATTAGTACCTCATTTTGTTTTGCTAGTTCTTGTTTTTGATTCTTTAGTTGTTTATTTCTCTTTTTCTTATCCTTTAAACTTTTAAGAAGCAGAAATACTAATATTAAATTGGTAGTAATACCAATGATAAAAGCAAATACAATTAATCGTTGTGTTTTTATAGTTTTGTCTTTCTGATTAAGAATAGCTCTATTTGATTCTATTTCTTGTTGTTGCAGTTGAAGGATTTTATTGTTCGTATTAATTTTTTGCTGATAAGATTGTAATAAAGTAAGTGCTCGAAGTAAACTGTCGTTATAAAGTAGCATTTTATCTTCATTTTGTTTGTAGGCATCTAAAATGGAAGTTAATTGTTGCTTTTGTTTATGTATATCAGATGTTAACTGTTTTTTTTCAGTGCTTTGTTTTGCTATAATTTCTTTCTGCTCTTCAAGTTCATATTGTTGATGGCTTATCTCATTCTGGCTTTGCCCGATAACCTGAGAAAGTACTTTAACACTATCTTCAAATTCATCCATCTTTATATCCGAGCTTTTTAGTTCCTGTTGAGCTTCAACATAAAGTTCAGATAGATCTACGATAGTACCACCCATCAGCAATATTTCATCGTTTATAGTGATGTTACGTTTGTGTATATTGCCTTTATTCATTTCAAACTTCATGGTATTGTCGGCAGCTTCGTATAAATTGAGTAAAATGCTCTTCTTATCATCAAAATTTTCGCTTATAAGAAGCGCTTCTGTATTCGCTGTTTTATTGAAAATACTTTGGTATTGTTCCATCATATCCGACGCAATAAAAACAAGGCAGGCTTTACTAAAATCGTTTTTGCCAGTGCCTGAAATTGTTAGATTGATGGGTTTGTCATGAATTCGAACATGTGCTTTCATTTGTTTAAATTCCTCAATTATGTCAGCATTATTGGTGACCACAAATAAATTATAGGAATTGTATTGATTTTGTTGAGGAGAGGTTGATAGTTTGGCAAAATTAAAGATATAAGCGCCCAATACTTCTGATCTGTCAATCTGGGCTGACGAATTTAGCCATGTAAAACAAAGTAGTAATAGGATGGATGCTCTCATTTTTTCAAGCTTAATGGTTTAGTTTATATACAATTCCTAAGGAAATTGTTCTTCCCGGTTGAGGGTGGTAAGCTGGTATAATTCCATCTGGATTTACATTGTTTTGATAATTATATTCATCAATAAATCCCGAACCAGATTCGTGTCCAACTCCATAGTATTGAGTGTTAAACAAATTGTTAAAAGTAAGTTGTCCCATTAATTCGGGTACTATCTGGTACGAAATAACCCAGTTTGCTTTTGTGTACGATGGAGCATAGCCATCCTCATATAGTTGAATCCACATATTAGTTTCGGGGGCTTTCCGTTTACTTACATAGTTGATTCTAAAATCACTTGTGAGTTTATTATTTAAAAGTTTGATGTTGCAGCCAGCATTTATTTTGTGTTTGGCAGTGCGGTCAATATCATAGTAGGTTTCAGTAGTGTTGTTAATGCCTGTTATAAAGTTATAGTTCGAATAAAACCGAATAGCTTTAGAAAGCTGATAGTAGGCAAAAGCAGAAAAACCACCAATTTCTTTCTTTCCTATGTTTTCGTATCGTTCTCCGGCCGGCATTGTATTGTCATCAACTTTTCCGATTAAATTATTAATGATTGAATAATAAAAGTTGAATTTAATTGATAGTTGATCGTTTAATAATAGGCTGGTGAGTTCAAGTTCTGCGGTATTTATGTTTTGAGGTCCTAAATTAGGGTTTCCTCTGAATTCGCTAAAAAGTTCAAAAATAGAAGGCTGTCTAAAAGCTCGTCCATACATAAATTTAGCGCCCCAAATGGGAGATGGATTAAAATCGAGAGCAAAGCGAGGATTTAATATGCTACCATAATCCGAATTGTAATCATAGCGTATTCCTGCGGAGCTTGAAAGATGTTCATTTAACTGATAATCCCAAAGTGCATATAAGGCTATTTCTTTTACCCAATAATTAGGATAATCTTTTGTTCGATTTAAGCCTCCACCGTCGTAGGCTATATCCCACGACCAATCTGTTGAGTATTTTTTGGTGGAATATTCGCCCAACGATACTGTTCTATTATTTGCATTGTTAATACTGGCTTTAAATCCGAAAGAAAGATCGTTTTTAGAGTTGATATTGAATAATAGTTTTTCTTCTAAATAAGTCTGATTACTGTATCCTGCGTAACTTTTTCGTAAATCAGGAAATTGATAAAGATATTTGAATCCTCCATCAGGAATAATATTGGTTACCCTATATACCAAATCAGATTGTAACGTAAGTTTATTGTTTAATTCTGTTTTGTTGCTGGCATAAGTATGATAATTTCGATAGTGATTGGTGTTTTCTTTATCGGTTAAATCATACTCGTATGCAACAACAGCAGAACCATAAGGCCGTTTATAATCAGTAAAATAAAAACCAAATTCGGTATTCTTATAATTCAGCTTTGACCGAACTGCAAAATTATTGGTTTGTGTATTAAAACCATCTTTGATCCATGTTCCACCTTTAGAATTATTTATGTGAGAAATATATTCTCCATTAGCATTGTAATCATGTACAATTATAGAAGGATGCTGATTATCTTTAAAATATGTTCCTGGGTCATATCTGTCTATTCCATTATCGCCATCAGACGAATAATTGTGAACCGCAATTGAAAAATTGGTATTTGTAGATAATTTCGTACCTGCATATAATTCTAAAGATCGAGTTGCGTAGCTACCATACCCGGCATTAGCATGAATTCCATTAAATTTTTTCTTGGTTATAATATGGATAATTCCTGAAAATGCCTGTGCACCGTACATTACCGATCCCGGTCCTTGTATAATTTCAATTCTATCAATATCAATCAGCATGTTTTCATATGTCCAAAGCATCGACCAGTTAAAACTGATACTGTTTTGAATTATACCATCAACCATTACAAGTATTTCGGGATTTCCAACATCACCCATTCCTCTGTTCATACTAAAGGTTGGATATTCGCCACCCCCATCATTATACATCATAAAATCAAAACCTGGAATATCCTGGCAAATGTCAACAAGTGTTTTGTACCCCCGTTCTTCAATCATTTGTGATGTGATGATGGTGATATTAGATGGAGCTGATTTTCGCTTCTCTTCTTTGATTGATCCTGTAATTATTTTGAGTTCAGATAGTTCTTTTAGTGAGTAATTGTATGTGAAACTATTATCTGTATTCTGACTTGTAATGTTTTTTGAAAATAGGAGTAATGAAAAAATAAATATGTAAACCTTGTTGGTCATAGGTTGGGTATAAATTTGGTTGTAATGTTTTCGGTATAGTTGTTAACAAATGTAATTGGAATCTATCAAATTTTAAAAGCGATATTTAATTTTTATTAATTATAATTATTCCTTATTCGGTATATGATATAATAACATTTCCTATTTTTTCACCACTTAATACATATTGGTAGGCATCTTTAATATCTTCGAAAGGATAAATTTTATCTATTAATGGTTTAAATACACCTTGTTTTGATAAATGACTGATTAAGTTAATGGTGGCATGTGGATTGTTTGGAAACGGGAATTTAATTTTTTTACCATTTGTATACTCGCTAAATAAGGCTAAGAAAATGTTTTTGTAATATGTTTTAGGATTTGATGAAATGTAGGTCCCGTCTGGCTCTAAAATCTTTTTACAATCATTAAAAGTTGTACTCCCAATAGTATCGAATATATAGTTATATGTTTTTGTTGATTCTATAAAATTTTCATTCTCATAGTCGATTACTTCGTGAGCTCCTAATTCTTTTACCAAATTAAAGTGTTGTTTTTTACAGGTGGCAGTTATGATACCTCCATAATGTACCAGTAGTTGGATAACAGCAGAACCAATAGCACCAGTACCTCCATTAACCAGTACTTTATCACCAGGCTTAATTTCTATTTTGTCGATGAAATGATAAGCATAATGTGCTCCTTCACAAAGGGCTGCAGCCTCGGCAAATGATGTGTTTTTGTTAATTAAAGATATTGGTTTGTGTTCCGACACACACATGTATTGGGCTTGGGAGCTAAGTCCCAATTCATCAAAACCAAAAACTTTGTCGCCCACTTTATAGGATTTAACTCTTGTACCAACTGCTTCAACCACACCCGAAAAATCAGTGCCTAAAATTGGATTGTATGGCTTATTTATTCCATTAAGAATACGCATTATCCATAATTTTGCCTCTAGCATTGCTGTGTCAGTTCGGTTTACCGTTGTGGCGTAAATTCTTATCAACAGTTCATTCTTCTTGGGTACAGGTGTTGGAATGTCTCTGACTTCGAGAACTTCATGAGAGCCATATTTGGAGTAATAATTAGCTTTCATTAAAAGAGTTGCTTTGGTTTCTTATTGTAAGATACAAACAACTATCTATAAAGTAAAGGTTTTAGTTATGATGATGTTGTTCATTAAGAATGTGTGGTGGGGTTGAATTAGTAGAATACTTTATTGTAAAAATGTGAGCTGATTTTATGTAATAAAAGTAAAAAATACGTTTAAAATATTTTTAAAAGTAATTTTTACTTTTATATTTGACACATGGAAAATCAGCAACCACTTTATAGCCAATATCAAAAGATAAAGCGATTTGTATCAGTCGACTGTGTTATTTTTGGCTATGAGCAAGATCAATTGAAATTATTGCTGTTTAAGCGAATAATTCCGCCTGCGCAAGGCGAATGGTCGTTAATTGGAGGATGGTTGCAAGAAGATGAATCGGCGGAAACGGCAGCCTTAAGAGTTTTGCAATATATTACTGGTTTAACCGATATATATTTGGAGCAGGTGCATGTTTTTTCAAAGCCTGAACGCGATCCTGGAGGCAGTGTATTAACAGTACTATTTAATGCTTTAATCCGGATTGAAAAACATTCGAATCAATTAATAGAGAAATTTGGAGCTAAATGGTTTGCCATTGATGAGGTTCCTCCTTTAATTTTTGACCACGACGAGATGTTTAAAATAGCTTTTGAAAAACTTCGTTTGAAGGCTACCTATAATCTGATTGGTCGTCAATTATTACCAGAGAAATTTACCATTACACAACTTCGTAATTTATATACAGCTATTTTTCAAAAAGAGTTTGATCCAGGTAATTTTCGAAAGAAAGTTCTCTCGTTAAAAATGTTAGAACAATTGGAAGAAAAAGATATGTCGGAATCAAAAAGAGGTGCTTATTACTTTAGATTCAAAGGGATAGGAGAAAGTAGTGTCGTAGAACCGATTTTTCGCAATGCAATAAAATTATAAATAACAATAAATCATATAAAATGGATACTTTTCAATTTACAGAGCACTCGCATCGTCGATACAATCCTCTAAATGGAGAATGGGTATTGGTGTCGCCACATCGTACAAAAAGACCTTGGCAAGGTAAGGTTGAAAAACCTGCTGTTGACGAGCGTCCTCAATACGACGAAAAATGTTATTTGTGCCCGGGTAACGAAAGAGCCGGTGGCTTTAAAAACCCTGATTACAAAGATACTTTCGTATTTCAAAACGATTTTAGCGCTTTAGTACCAGATATTCCTCAAGGCGAATTTGAGAAAAAAGGTTTATTTAAAGCAGTAAGCGAGAGAGGCTTCTGTAAAGTAATCTGTTTTTCGCCACGTCACGATTTAACGATTCCTGAAATGGATGTGGAAGGAATTAAAAAAGTAGTTGACTTGTGGACAAAAGAATACGAAGAAATTGGTAAGCTTGATTACATCAACTATGTTCAGATTTTTGAGAACAAAGGTGATATTATGGGATGTAGTAATCCTCACCCTCACGGCCAAATTTGGGGACAATTCTCTGTGCCAGTTGAGCCTGCTAAAGAACAACAAAAGCAAAAAGAGTACTTTGATGCTAACGGAACAACTCTGTTAGGCGACTATGTTGAGGAGGAATTGAAAGACAAAGAGCGTCTATTGGTTGAAAACGATCATTTCGTAGCATTGGTTCCTTTTTGGGCAACATGGCCTTTTGAAGCCATGATTGTGAGCAAAAGAGCTGTAGCTAAACTAACTGATCTTACCGAAGACGAAAAACTAGCTTTAGCTGATGTTTATAAGAAACTTACAGTGATGTATGATAATCTTTTTGAAGTATCTTTCCCTTATTCGGCAGGTATACACCAAGCACCAACTGATGGAGAAGATCATCCCGAATGGCATCTTCATATGCACTTTTATCCTCCATTGTTACGTTCTGCTAGTGTTAAGAAGTTTATGGTTGGATACGAAATGATGGCCAACGCTCAACGCGATATTACAGCTGAGCAAGCCGCAGAACGTTTGCGTGCTTTGCCAACCGTACATTATAAATCAAAATAATCAACGACTAAATTCAAAATAAAGTTATGTCAAAAATTAACGAACTTATTGGTAAAATTAATGGTGGCGATAACGCTTCCTTTAAAGAATTATATGGTACTGAAGGTGCTGTATTAAAAACTCAGGCTGAGCGCTATGAGGCTTTAATGGCTACTTTTCAGGAAACTTTTGGTAAAGACGACGTTATGTTGTTTTCATCACCAGGACGTACCGAAATTGGTGGTAATCACACCGATCATAACTACGGACGTGTATTAGCAGGTGCTGTTAACCTTGATAACATTGCTGTTGCTGCAGCTAATGGTACCGATATCATTACAATTAAATCAGAAGGTTATCCTCAATTTCAGGTTGACTTATCTGATCTTTCTATAGACGAATCTCAATTTTATACCTCAGGATCAATTGTTAAAGGTATCAGTGCTCGTTTAAAAGAGCTTGGATATACAATTGGTGGTTTTGATGCTTGTATCGAAGGTCGTGTGCCTGCTGGTTCTGGCTTGAGTTCATCAGCTTCTTTCGAGGTGTTGATTGGCGCTATTATCAGCCACTTATTTAACGATGGAAAATTAGATGCTGTTGAAAATGCAATTGTAGGTCAATGGGCTGAAAATAATTTCTTCGGAAAACCTTGTGGTTTGATGGATCAAACAGCTTGTTCTGTTGGTGGTTTGATTACTATCGATTTCGAAGATCCGTCGAAACCTATTGTAAAAGCATTGGATTTCGATTTTGTTGCAACTAACTATGCTTTGGTGATTACCGATGTGGGTGGTGGTCATGATGATCCTGCTTCACAAGAAGAATATGCTTCGTTACCAACTGAAATGAAATCAGTAGCCAAAGAATTAGGTAAAGAAGTTCTTCGTCAAACAACATTGGAAGAAATCGTTGAGAAAATTCCTGAAATCCGCACAAAAACTGGTGATCGTGCTATCTTACGTGCTTATCACTTCCAGGGAGATAACCAACGTGTGGCAGATCAGGTTGCTGCTTTGGAAAACAACGATTTTGATGCTTTCCTTAAAATGGTAATCGAGTCGGGATATAGCTCATACATGTACAATCAAAATATTTATGATATCGTTCACAAAGATGAGCAAGTGGTATCATTAGGTTTGGCATTAAGCGAAATGGTATTGAAAGGAAAAGGAGCATGGCGTGTTCACGGGGGTGGATTCGGTGGTACTATCCAGGCTTTCGTTCCTCAAGACTTGGTTGATACTTATGTAAAAACATTAGAGCACGTTTACGGCGAAGGTAAATGTCATAAATTATTTATCCGTCCAAAAGGTTCGGTTAGAGTTGAATTATAATCAAAACTAAAAAATCGAATCATGACAAAAGCATCTGATGTTTTTAAATTAAAAAATGCCAATAATGTAGAGGTTACATTTATTGGTCGTGGTGGACAGTTGGTGGGAATCACTGTTCCTGATAAAGATGGTAATCTTGATGATGTGGTTATCGGATATCAAAGCGTTGAAGAAGCGTTGGCAGGCGACGGATATTTCGGAGCTCTTTGCGGACGTTTCTCGAACCGTATTGTTAAAGGTCAGTTCAGCCTCGATGGTGTAGATTATCAGTTGGATTGCAACAATGCTCCTAATCACCTTCATGGTGGAGTTGATGGTTTCAATAACCGTGTGTGGGATGTAACTCCATACGAAGAAGATCGTTTTGCTCAGGCTTATAAATTAACCTTGGTTAGTCCTGATGGAGATCAAGGATATCCTGGCGAGTTGAAAGTTGAAGTGGTTTACGGATTAACTGATGAAAACGAATTGGTTATTGAATATGCTGCTGAAACATCAAAAGCAACTATCATCAACCTTACCAGTCATGCTTATTTTAACTTAAAAGGAGCAGGAAAGGGTACTGTTGAAAACCAATTATTGGAATTAAACGCTTCGAAATATACTCCGCTATCAGCTGAGATTGGAACTGTTACTGGCGAAATTGCTGAAGTAAAAGGTACACCAATGGATTTTGTGGATACCAAAGCTATTGGAGAAGCTGTTAATACTGATGATGAACAAGTAAATATGGTAAATGGTATCGATCATAACTTCGTAATTGATGGCTATGATGGAATGTTACGTTTAGCTGCTCGTTTATCGGATGAGGAAACAGGACGTTGCATGGAAGTATTTACTGATCAACCTGGAATTCAGATTTACACAGGAGGACACTTTGATAGTTCTGAAACTGGTAAATTGGGTAATCCTATTGAGAAATGGGCTGGTGTAGCTATGGAAACGCAAATTTTCCCTGATTCACCTAATAAAGAAAATTACCCAAATGCTGTATTAAAGCCGGGTGAGGTCTACAAACATACTTGTGTTTATAAATTTTCAATCCAATAAATAGATCAGATCATTAGTTTTAGATGATAGAAATTTGATGGGTATTTATAACAACGATACTATTTAATTTCTGGGTAGTCTGTATTAATACTACAGACTACTGCCTAAAAACTAATAAACTTAAAAATCATAATCATGAGTAAGAATAAATATTTATTTCCATTGATAGTAATGGCCTCGCTTTTTTTCTTGTTTGGCTTTATTACTACAATGAATAATTCAACCATCGAATTCTTGAAAGATGCCTTTGGTTTGAACGATGTTCAGAAACAATTACCAAATACATTCTTTTACGGAGCCTATGTACTATCAGTGCCTGTAGGTTTCTTAATTAATAAAATTGGTTATCGTTTTTCAATCTTTACAGGATTAGGATTAATCGCCTTAGGTTTCTTTGCCAGTATTCCTGGCGTAGGGTTTGGTTACTATGGGTTCCTAAGTGCAGTATCCATTTTTGCTATTGGTGTTGTAATTCTTCAGGTTGCAGCTGCTCCTTACGTGGTAGCTTTAGGCCCTAAAGAAAGTTCAGCAAGTCGTTTAACTCTAACTAATGCGTTAAACTCAGTAGCTACTGTAATTGCACCTATCTTTGTTTCTATCTTATTAGTAACGCCTAAGTTGGGTGAAGGCGAAACTTTATCAAATTCTAAGATTCAGGAGATTGTTCAATGGCCATTTGTGGGTATTGGTGTAGCAACTGCTGTTATCTTAATTATCATGTTTTTCCTTAAACTTCCTAATATTAAAGAAGAGCAGGAAAAAGCAGAAGCAGAAGGAGGTACTAAGCATAAATCAAGTGCATTTAAATATACTCACGTTTGGTTAGGTTCATTAGCCATCTTTGTTTATATGGGTATCGAAATAGGTATTCCTAGTTTCTTTGCTGATTTTGCTGATAATGCAGGAGCTACTATTTCTACTTCAACCACTGATATGTTGAAATATTACTGGGGAGGTCTAATGGTAGGTCGTGTATTAGGTATTTTTGTTTTGCAAAAATATAAAGCTGGTACTATTCTTACCGCTTGTGCTATTGGTGGAGCAGCTATGTTAACAGGTGCCATTGTAATGGATGGTAACATTGCTATGTGGTTGTTCTTAGGTACTGGTTTATTCCACTCAATTATGTGGCCGGTAATCTATAGCTTGGCTTTAGAAGATTTAGGACCACATGCCGATGTGGCTTCGGGTATTATTGCTACTTCAGTTATTGGAGCTGCTATTTTAATGCCTATTATGGGTGGTGTTCAAACTGCTGCCGGAGTTATTGCTGCGGTTAGTGCATTGTTTGTTTACTATTTGTATTTGATTTTCTTTGCTCAAAAAGGATCTAAAATCAGATAATCAACACAACTGATTACACTGAAAAGAGGGCTGCCGTTTGGCAGTCCTCTTTCTTTTTACGAACGATTAAGAAAAGGTAAGAAGTTTTGCTTGTGCATTAATTTTACTTTCATGTTTGGTAACATATGAACCATTTTTTGAACTAATTGCATCATTTGTAATGTGTGTTTTTATTTATTTTTGAGGTGTTTAATCCTGATAAAATGAATAAAACGCTAACAAATCCCATTTCAAAACCACGTATAGTTGTGGTTGATGCCCTAAGAGGTTTAGCCTTGACAGGTATTCTTTTACTGCATTCGTTGGAGCATTTCGATTTTTATTGGCCGCCTCAGTTTAATCCCGAAATTCTTGGTGGTGTCGATAAAGTATTGCGCGATGTTATCTTCTTTTTATTTGCCGGAAAATCATATGCAATTTTCTCGGTATTGTTTGGCTTTAGCTTTTTTATTCAAATGAGGGGGCAGGAGCGAAGAGGTATTGACTTTAGAGGACGTTTTGTTTGGCGTTTAATTATACTGCTTGCTCTTGGGTATATACATTCGTTAATTTATGTAGGCGATATTTTACGCATATATGCCTTGATGGGGCTGCCGTTGATTTTCTT
This sequence comes from uncultured Carboxylicivirga sp., assembly GCF_963668385.1. GTDB lineage: Bacteria > Bacteroidota > Bacteroidia > Bacteroidales > Marinilabiliaceae > Carboxylicivirga. The sequence goes on along the minus strand of NZ_OY764327.1, from coordinate 5,776,792 downwards.
CTATAAGGTGCCCACAAAATTTCTGGTTGCCGTAGCGGCCATATTGCTTTTGCATGTTACCCGATTTTATGAATTGATTTATAGTTTCGTAAATCCTGAATTTATCATTCAGCGTGATTGGGGCGACTGGGGTACTGCTTTTCAAACCTTTTGCAGTGGATCGTTTGGTGATGTGTTACGGCATAATTCGGGCATTGCATTTATAATGATTGTAAAATGGACGATTGCATCAGCCAGAGTGTATCAATTGTTTGGTTTATTTGTTATTGGAATGATTTTAGGCCGAATTGGTTTTTTTGAAAAATCGGAGAATAACAAGCCTCTGCTTTGGCGCTTATTAGGGCTTGGCTTTGCTTGTTTATCTGTTTTTCAACTAATTAGTCATTATTTACCAACGCTTATTGGGAGTAATGATACTCAGAAATCGTTAATTACCGAGTTGGCTGGAATTTTTAGTAATCTGTCGATATTATCAATGTGGATTGGTGGATTTATGTTGTTGTATTATCGATTTCGATCTGCAGGTATCTTTACTGCATTATCGCAATATGGCCGAATGAGCTTAACCAGTTATGTGATGCAACCATTAGTTGGTGTCCCCTTGTTTTATGGCTATGGTTTAGCATTATATCAGTATTTGGGCGATACGCTTAGCTTTTTGTATGCGATACTGTTTTGGGTGTTTCAGATGTGGTTCTGTCAGATATGGTTTAAAAATTATAAATATGGCCCGCTGGAATGGTTTTGGCGTGCACTTACTTTCTTTAATTTTCGATTACCCAATAAGCTTAAATAGTTTTTGAATGAAGGGTTGTGATATAAAAAAGAGGCAACTTAAATGTGAATTGCCTCTTCTGTTATTAATTTGTCGGTTATATTTTAAAAAAGCTAATTTTTGTTTTTAGATTTTTGGCTTGCGCACTAAGTTGTTCGGCACTGGCTGCAACCTGTTCTGAAACTGAGGTGTTTTGTTGTGTTACATTATTTAATTCTTGTATCGCTAAATTAACCTGATCAACACCTGAGTTCTGTTCTTTACTGGCAACAGCTATTTCTTCAATTAACTCTGCTGTTTTTTCTATTTCGGGTATAATTGCTGTTAGTCTTTTTTCGGTGTCGCTTGTAACAGTTACGCTAGTTCCAGTTTCTTTTACAATATCATCTGCTGATTTTTTCGATACTTCAGCTAGCTTTCTAACTTCAATGGCAACAACAGCAAAACCTTTACCTGCTTCTCCAGCTCTGGCAGCTTCAACAGCAGCATTCAATGATAAAATATTTGTTTGCATTGCAATATCATTGATTACGGTAATTTTTTCGGCTATTTTATTGACGGCATCCATACTTTGCTTCGATGCAGTATTAACTAGTTGTATTTCTTTGGCTGATTTTTTTGCGTAATCATTGGTTATGGAAGCATTGTTGGTGTTGTTGGTAACATTGCTGGCAATTTCTTCCATTGTTGATGATATTTCTTCCAATGAAGAGGCTTGTTCTGAAGCTCCCTGGGATAGGCTAATACTTGTTGAACTTAATTGGGCACTTGCCGATGCAATTTGTTCAGCACTTTCTACTGTACCCATTACAATTTCTTTTAAATTTTCCTGCATTTCCCGGAAAGCATTAACAAGCATACCTATTTCATCGTTGCTGGCATCCATCTGAGAAGAATCAGTTAAGTCGCCTTTTGCTATTGAGTTAGCAATTTTTACCATGCCACTCACTGGTTTGATTAACCTTGAAACATACCATATTGTACCAAATAGCGATACTAATAAAAGTATGATGCCAATCATGATTTGTCCTCTCATTAATTCATTAGCCCTTTTCATAATTAAATCGCGATCAACCGAAAACCTAACCTGCCAGTTAATGCCCGTATTAGCAATTTGAAGAGGTACATATACATGCAAACTATCAGCATCACTATTTATAACAATTTCTCCATTTTTAATCTGATTCAGTTGATTTTCATAGGTGTCAGGATAGAGTGTTTCAATACTTTTCATTATCCAATCGGGATTGTTTTTATTTGCGGCAAAAACACCTTCGTTTGATACAATACTTAACTGATATTGTCCATTGTAATAGTTTTCTGCTCCTACCATTTCTTGCATAAAATCAATGGGGTAGTCAATACCTGTTACTCCCAGAAAAATACCATTGTTAATGATAGGAGTCATGCAGGATACCATTGTTACATCTACTCCCTGAACTGGGTAAACAACAGGTTCGGTTAAATAGTCTTTCATGCGTTCTTTAGGTTCCCAATACCATGGTCCTTTTTCTTTTGTTTCATAATCGATTAATACATCCACAACCGCCTTGTTGTTTCCTCCTTTGGTTAAATATGACATAAAACGACCAGTAGCATCATGGCCTTCTGTGTTTCGATATTTATCATCTTTATCGTCAAAGGCATTGGGTTCAAAAGCCATGGTAAGCCCCAAAAAGTGTTTATTTGAGTATAAAACTTTTTCAGATAGAGCTATGGCTTGATTACGAGTAATGCTCCCTTTCATCTCTTCATCGCCCGATACTGAGTAAATATAGGCTAACGAACGAGAGATATCCATGGCTTCTTCAACCACTATTTGTGTTTTTGATGAGAAATCTTTAGCTATAGCCAGAGCTTGTTCTTGTGCCGAGCTAATTGCTTCCTGGCGGGTAACATATGCGCTATAGCTAATAATTGAAGCAACTGTTACAAATAATCCAATAACAATGGCTATTCCTAACTTTCGTCTTAGTGGTACAAAGTTTTTTGATTCCATTTTATTTATCATTAAAATGTTATGAATTTGCTTATATTTTAAAAAGAGAACCCTGCCACTAAGAATATATCATCAGCGGATGGATTATATATAAATGATATGTTTAAAGGGATTGAGAACTTTTCTGTTACGTTGATGTTCTTCGATGCTCCCATAGCAAGGTTGATAACCGCTCCATTATAACTTGTGTAGAATCCTTTACTTGGTGTTGCTCCAAGGGTAAATGAAAGGTCATAATCATTAAACGAAAAAGGATACATTAATTCAAAATAGGTGGAATAATTCTGATCTCCTTCGGTATTTAAATCGTATCCGTAAATCAACATGCTGGCTGTAATTTGTAAAGGAAATTTTTCTACAGGAAGGCCATAGGCCAGATAGGCTTCCCCCAGATGAAAGGTTGTGGATTGTTCCCAATCCCAATAATCATGTAAGCCTAAATCTGATTCTATTTCGTAGTAATAATCACTAACCCCAATTGTTAAACCTTTGATAGTATATGACAAAAATATATCTACTTCGGCGTAGTTCTTTGAAGTGGCATATGATCCCCATGCCGTAAGTGAAAAACCACTTTTAGAAACCGAAATGTAAGGCTGAATATTAGGTGCATCGGAGAATAATAGGCCCCGCCAAACATATCTACTGTATAAATCTACACCAAGAGATAAATCAGCTTTTGCATTTTCCTGTGCTATGATGTGCATAGGAATAATAGATATTAAAAATATCAAAACAACATTTTTCATCTTCATATAATTAAGTTTATTATATAACACTAATGAAATCAGAGTTATAATAGTTGCTAAATATGAATTTTAAAATGGTTTTGGTAGGTTGATTTAATATGTAATAATATACATATGTTGGTTAGGAAAGGTTGCTTTTGTTAGACAGATAATAAACTTTTAAATGACTAAATATTATTATATTTTTTAAATTATTACTGTTAAATGTGTGTTTAGTTTTCAACCCTCATAAGATAGATTGTTTCCCTGTCTCTCATTATTGTAAAGTAAGTTCTGAATGTTTCTTGTAAAAATCAATAGTGTATTGATTATTAAGGAAGGTTTTTGACGAGATAGTGAAACGAGTGTATGTGTCAAGTTAGTAGTTAGTGTGTGTTGTATTCTGAGTAATTATACCAAAATTAAATCTTTTAATAAAAGATACTTTAACGCCGTGTGTGTATGTGTAGTTAATCTTATTTTCTTACATTAGTTTGATGTAATAATTGAAATATCTGATGATTAGGTATGAAAAAACATAACCCAACCTTACAAAGATGGTTGGAGGCAGCTTATTACGAATTTGCTTATTATGGACCAGACTTTAGTTTAAAAGCTCTTTCCGGTAAAGCTGGTCTCTCGCGTGCCACTTTTTATTATCATTTTAATAATAAAGAGCACCTTATAGAAGAGTTATTGGTTTATCATGGCAAAGTTGCTGAGCAATTTAGTAATGAACTAAAAAGAGAAGTATCTGAATTAATCCCTGATTTGTATGAAGTTATGTTTCGTCATGAATTAAATGTCAGGTTTCACCAGCAATTGCTTCGAAATAATCATGTTGAAGCTTTTCAGAATGTTTATACGAGAATAAATACCTGTTCAATCGATATTTTACTTCCTTTTATTCGTAAATATTTTAATTCGGAAAAGGCAAATGTTGATCTTATTGAATTTTTTAATACGCTAACAGATGCCTGGTATGCAAGGATTAACTTTAAGAATTGCACTGTTGAGTATATGTGTAATCTGGCCACGGAAATTATGGAGCATACCTTGGGTTTATACAATCATCCCAAAGCTAAGAGTCTTTGATTTAGCCAAATTCTATTGTATTCTCCGCAAAACCTGACACCCCTGTCTAAGTTTCTTCTTTTCGTTATCAGTACTTTTGATTAGTACATGCTCATGCTGTGATTGATAGCAATAATCAAATTCAAATCTTATAAAATGAAAAACCTTTTCCTACTTACCTTAATGGTATCAGTATTGTTGACAGGGTGTAAGTTTAGCAATGATTCATTAACACCCGAAGAAGCTAAACAAATTGCCCAAGAAGCTTATACTTATGCCAATCCAATGGTTGACCACTATCGAGGTCTTTACAATTACTTTGTTGATGAAAACAGTACAGACTACAAAGGTCCCTGGAATAAGGTGATCAATATGGCCAGGGTATATACCCATGAAGACCGTGCAGTGCAGACAGCAAATTCCGATACGCCGTATAGTTTTGCTTCCTTGGATCTGCGTTCAGAACCCATGGTACTTACTGTTCCTGAAATTGAAGTAGGGCGTTATTTTAGTGTGCAGCTTATTGATCTGTACACCCATAACTTTGCATTTATCGGCACCCGAACTGTGGGCAATAATGGAGGCCTTTTTCTTATTGCTGGTCCGGAATGGAAAGGAAAAATGCCTGCTGGCATCGATAAGCTGATTCAATCCGAAACTGAATGGGTGCTGGCAGTGTACAGAACGCAACTTTTTAATCCTGATGATCTTGAAAATGTGAAGCAAATTCAGTCGGGTTATAATCTTCAACCGCTGTCTACTTTTCTTGATCTACCCGCACCGCAAATAGCTCCGGATATTCATTTTATAGAACCTTTGACACGGGAAGAGATCAAAGAGTCTCCAAAGGTATTTGAGCAGTTGAACTTTCTCTTGCAATTCTGTCCTACCCATCCTTCAGAAAAAGAATTAATGAAACGCTTTGCCAAGCTTGGTATTGGCGCTGGTCAGGAATTTAACTGGGATAAATTTTCACCTGAGATTCAAAAAGCCATCAAACAAGGCATTGCAGATTCCTGGGCAGATTTTGCAGTAATAAAATCTCAAGGAGAAGCTGGTGAAATAGGATCGGCAGAAATATTTGGCACCAGACAACATCTCAACAACAACTACAGCTACAGAATGGCAGCTGCTGTGATGGGAATATGGGGAGCGAGTGCCGAAGAAGCGATTTACCCGGGCTATTATGTCGATTCGGAAAATAAACCCCTTAACGGCGCCAACAAGTACACCCTTCGTTTTGAACCGGGACAATTACCTCCTGTTGATGCCTTTTGGTCTTTAACTATGTATGAGCTTCCGGCGAGCCTTCTTGTGGAAAATCCGCTTAATCGTTATTTGCTTAATTCACCCATGATGGACGATTTTGTTTTTGACGAAGACGGAGGGCTTACCCTCTATTTTCAAAATGAATCTCCGGGCAAAGAAAAAGAATCCAACTGGCTGCCTGCGCCCAAAGGACCATTTTCAGTTGTGATGCGATTGTATTTGCCTAAACCTGAAATTTTATCTGGTAAGTGGGTAAATCCTCCATTAATTAAAACCAACTAATTATTATATGATGAAAAAAACACTAACATTAATCCTGACAGTAACGGTTTTTATTGCAAGTGCGTGCAATTCAAAACCCAAAGCCTTAACCCCTGATGAGGCCAAACTAATAGCCGAAGAAGCCTATATTTATGCATACCCCATGCTGGAGCATTATAAAATGATGTTTGCCATGGCTATGTATCCCGAGTCAGGTGCTTATAACGCTGCTTTTAATATTTTAGTTAATAACAGTACATTAAATAGTCCGCAGGATACTATTATAGTCAGGCCTAATAACGATACATTTTACTCGGCTGTTTGGTTCGATCTGTCTGTGCAGCCACAGATATTATCAGTCCCCGAGATTACCGATGGAAGATATTATTCCTTTCAGATAATTGATATGTATACTTACAATATCGATTATGTAGGCTCGCGAAAAACGGGCAATGGTGCCGGCAAATATATGTTTACCGGTCCGGATTGGGAAGGAGAGGTGCCTGAGGGTATTGATAAGGTCATACCATCGGAAGGAAACTATTTGCTTGCTTTAGGACGTACACAGGTGTTTGGCTCTGATGATATCGAGCAGGCGCAGGCGGTGATGAATGGTTATCAGGTTGAATCATTGGGGCAATATATAGGGCAGGATATGCAGATAATGGCATCACCGTTATTGAATCTTCCACCCTACAATCCGCAGAAGGCTAATGACGAAAATTTTATAGGATACTTCAATGCCTTAATGGCAATGGGTAAGATTCATCCATCAGAAAAGGATATGTTTGAACGTTTTGCTAAAATTGGTGTTAAACCCGGAGAACCATATAATCCGGAAGACTACGATCCGGAGATTATTAAGGCGGTGCAAGAGGGAATTGTGTCAGGAATAAAAAAGTTTATGAAAGCATCAGCAAGTTTGGGAGAACGAAAAAATCAATGGCAATTGGTGGCCGGAGCTTTTGGAACTCGAAAAGCCATGGAAGGTAAATATCTGACCAGAGCCTCTGCTGCTTACTTTGGTTTGTGGGGCAATGATTTGGAAGAGGCTTTTTATCCCGAATCGACTTTTGATGCTGATGGTGATGAACTGGATGGTTCAAAGCATAATTATATCCTGCATTTTGACGAAGATGAACTTCCGCCGGCGAAATCTTTCTGGTCGTTAACCATGTATAAACTGCCTGAGCAATTGTTGATTGAAAATGAAATTAACCGCTATATAATTGGCAGTGCTACCAAAGGTTTACAATACAATTCCGATGGGTCGTTGGATATTTATATTCAAAAAGAGAATCCGGGGGAGGGTAAAGAATCAAATTGGTTACCTGCCAATGATGGATTATTTTCATTGCAGACTAGAATATACTGGCCGGAACCCAACGCTTTGAATCCTTTGTATGCTATGCCGGCAATTCAGAAAAAATAAATTACAGCAGTCTAAATTATTTACCTTAAACAATAGAAAAATGAAAAAGCTATTAATTTTATTAGTGTTGACTTTGGCTGTTTCGGGCCTGAAAGCGCAAACAAGTAAAGCAGAAGTAGATTATATCCAGTCTATTTTTGGAATGGAGAAAAAAGCCCTGATAGCCGAAGTGGTAAAGCCCGACGAAGCCAAACAAACCGCCTTCTGGACTATTTATGACGAATATGAAGGGAAAAGAAAAGAGCTGGGGCAAAAGCGTTTTGAGTTACTTGAGTCTTATGGCGATGAGTTGGCAAGCCTAACCAATGAAAAAGCTGCCTCATTATTGAAAGAAATGGCAACATTAATAAAGCAAAACGATAAGTTGTTGGCAAGCTATGTAAAAAAGGTGAGTAAGTCGGTAGGTCCGGTGGTGGCACTGCAGTTTCAGCAGGTTGAAATGTATGTGATAAGTGAGCTTAGAGTTTCTTTGGCCAGTGGATTGCCATTTCCGGAAGTGAAAAGATAAACTTATACATTAAGACTAAACTCTAAAACAGATTTGCTCCTAAAATATCAGGTGGGGCGAATCTGTTTTTTATGAACTAATATTAATATCAGGAGCTTTTATGCCTGGATGGTTATATAAAAACTCAGAGCTGTCCTAAACATTTTGAGTTTATTGGCGCTTCGCCCAAACCCGACTTCATTTCTTATCTTGATACAAGAAACGAAGCAAAGAAAATCAAGGCTGCACCCACTTCTCTCAAAAAACTACGGCTATTTGATTGAAATCGTTTAAAATCACTACGTTCAAACAAAAACGATTTTTAATCATCAAACTAACCTTGTTTTTTGGTTCACTGGTTGAGGCCTATCTAAAATGCATCTTACAGTAGGACTCTATTTTATTATCTAGGACAGATGTGATAAAAACTAATTGTTTGATACTTCTAATAAATAATGATTTTAAACTATAATCTAATTATTTTAGACTTTGTAACCAAAGCTATATCATCTATCCCCTAAATGATGAAAACAAAAAGTAAGAAATATCAAAAATGGCTTACTACTGCCTATAAAGAATTTGCCTGTAACGGTCCTGATTTTAGTTTAAATGCATTAGCTGCTAAAGCAAAGTTACCCCGGGCAACCCTTTATTATCATTTCGACGATAAAGAGCATTTGTTAGCGGAGCTTGTTAAGCATCATAAGAGTATCATAGAAGTATACCATAACGACATCAGTAACAATGTAAAGGTGCTCATTCCTGATTTGTACAAAGTGATGTTTAAATATAAAGATGCATTGTTGTTTCATTATCAGCTATTGAAGAATTGCCACATAAAGCAGTTTTGTGAACTGTACAGGGGTAGTAATGAGCGATCTTTGATTATTCTACTTCCATTAATTAAAGAGCAGTTTTATTCTGATAAATCAGACAGAGAGATAATACAGTTTTACCACACACTTACCGACGCATGGTATACACGCCTTGATGTTAATAATCTTTCGGTTGAATCAATGGTAGCTTTAGCAATGGAGATTCTGGAAAGTACCCTGGGATTATATCAAGGTAATAAAGTGCTGTGTAATTAAAGGTAGTTGAAAATTTCCTAAATATTTCTGTATCCCTTATATAGAGAGCTATGTAGGTGTAAAACCTGACAGTGTTGTTCATGTTTTAGTGGTTTGTATTGGTTAAATTTGAATGAATCGTACAAGTTGGCAGGCATAAAGTCCATCAATATGTATGTATTGAGTGATTTCGGTTATAGTTTAAATAGCAGTGCTAACCTTTGAAAAAATCAGATTAACCAATTTAACTAACATGAAAAACAAATTTTTAGTAGGCACAGGATTCATACTGATGCTCGCCATTGTATCATGCACACAGGTTCAAAAGAGCGCGATGCAAGATGCCGGCAACGCTATTCCCTATCCAAACAAGGAATGGAAAGGCGTACAGGGGAAAACCCTGGCAGACTCCAAGCCCGATTTTATTGGACAGCCTAAAGCGCCCAAAGGTGCACCCAATGTACTGGTTGTTATGCTCGATGATGCCGGTTATTCCAATGCAACATCTTTTGGAGGCGTTATGAAAACACCAACATTTGACCGCATTGGTGATGAAGGAATACGCTATTCACACATGTCTGTTGCAGCCGTTTGTTCTCCAACCCGAGGCTCTCTGCTTACCGGTTATAATATCCACCAGATAGGAACAGGGATCATTTCCGAGTTCGCCACCGGATATCCGGGATACAATTCACAAATTGATTATACAACCCCTTCCATTGCCAAAATTTTAACCGAAAATGGCTATGCCACAGCAGCTTTTGGTAAATGGCACAATACGCCTATGGAAGAAGCATCTCCGGCCGGTCCCTTTGAGAGTTGGCCGACAGGTGTATGGGGGTTTGAGTATTTCTGGGGCTTTTTGGGAGGTGAAACCAACCAGTTTCATCCTTTGCTTTATGAAAATACAACAGCCATTGAAACGCCAAAAACCAATGCCGATGGATCAATATTCCACATATCGCATGGCATGGCCGATCAGGCTATTAGGTGGCTCGATAACTGGAAAGGTTTGAGAGATAATCCTTTCTTTATGTATTATACACCCGGTGCTGTACATGGCCCCATTCAGGTGCCTGAAGAATGGCGCGATAAGTACAAAGGTCAGTTTGATGAGGGCTGGCATGTGTATAGAGCGCAGCAATTGGAGCGTCAGAAAAAAATGGGCATGGTACCTGAAGATGCTGTAATGGTTGATTGGCCCGAAACCATTCCGGAATGGGATTCATTTAGCGAAGAAGGTAAAAAATACCTGTCTCGCCAAATGGAAGTAAATGCAGCCTTTTTAGAGCATGTCGATTTTCATGTGGGAAGGGTTATAAGCCATCTGGAAGAAATGGGCGAACTGGATAATACACTTGTTGTTTATTTAACCGCCGATAATGGATGTACGGCAGAAGGAACCCCCACAGGAACTTTCTCCGAACTATTAATGCAGAATGGATTTCCTCCGCTTACCATGGACCAACAGTTGGAAAAGCTTGAAGAATATGGTGGCTTGGAAGAATGGGGAGGCCCACACATGAACAACCACTATTCCGTGGCGTGGGCCTATGCGTCATCAACTCCGTTCCAGTGGACCAAACAAATGGCTTCACATTTTGGAGGAACCATGTCGGCAACAGCCATACGTTATCCCAAAGCAATCAAGGCCAAAGGCGAGTGGCGCCGTCAGTTTCAGAATATAACCGACCTGGTACCCACCATACTTGAAGTGACCGGCGTGCCGGAACCTGATTATGTCAACGGTCAAAAAAAGAAACCATATCCCGGAAAATCACTAACCTATGCCTGGAACAATGCCGATGCAAAAACCAATCATCCCACTCAGTATTTTGAAATGCTCGGATTTGTAGGCTTGTATCACGAAGGTTGGACACTTTGCGGAAAACCTTATCGAATTCCCTGGTCGGTTGATCCGGCAGCGATGGCTAATTTTGATCCGCTGAATACGGAATGGGAATTGTACAATATCGATGAAGACCCCATACAGCAAGTAAATGTGGCCGATCAATATCCTGAAAAAGTAAAAGAGTTGGAAAAACTGTTCTGGGAAGAGGCAGAGAAGTATAATGTGTATCCAGTGGGTGGTTCTCTGGGCAAAATGCTTCAGCCGGAATCGAATGCGCAACAAGCGGCTAAGAAACACTGGGAATTGACACCCAATGTTTACCGGGTTCCCGAATTGGCCGGCCCTGAGATCAAATCCACCAATTATGAGGTAAATGCTTACATAACAGCCGACAAAACCACACAAGGGGTTATATATGCAGTAGGTGAACATATTGGCGGACAGGCGCTGTTTATTAAAGATGGTAAACTTCGTTACAGCTACTCCACCCTCGGGTTATACTGGCACGATTTCGATGGTAATGTAAAGATCCCTTATGGAGATATCAAGATTACATTAAAGCACACCATGAAAGAGCAGAAGCTTAACGGGCCTTCTGCTGTTGAATTTTTTATAAATGATGAAAAGGTAGGAGAAATGGACATAACCGCAACGGTTTATGGCGCTTATACCGGTCACGAAACTTTCGATATTGGACGCGATGAAGGAATGCCGGTGAATGAAGAATATGAACACCTTGGTAAGTTTAAGTTTACCGAAGGACAATTGCATAAAGTGGTATTTGATATTAAGAACCCGGATGATCAGGAAGTAAGTGCAGCTGATTACAGCATTATTGAATAAGCTATAAAATAGAAAAATCCTTTTTCCAAATTAAAAGCCTCACCTGTGTGTTGATTTGCACGGGTGAGGCTTGATTTATTATTTCAAATAATGAAAAAGAAATTATTCCACGATATCGTCTTTTTTAATGCTTATCCTGCGCTTAACCTTACTGTTACTATCCGTTATAATCTGATCCACTTTTCGGGCAAAGTCACCAAAATTTTCTTCATCAATCTCTTGTAAAGTCTGTAAATAACCAATAAGTTGGTAGTTTATTATTTTAATAGCTTCGCGTTTTAAGGTAGAAGCATTTTCGTAAGTACCTTCATTCGCTTTGTCTTCTTTATGCTCGATAAAGGTAGTGTTGAAATTATTTTGCGATTGTTCAAAGGCTTCGAAACTGGCCACTCCTCCCGAAATGGCTTGAAGAGCTTGCTGCATTTCATCCGATTTCATATCGTTGATAAAAGAGTTAAACATGGATGACTCCGAGGCATAACTTTCACTTGTAATCTCAAGGCCGTATTTGTCGAGTATAACCTGTATTTGCAAGGCCGGTTCGCTGATAGCTGTATCGGGGTGATGTGTATTGCCCGAAATAAGGTGGTAAAAATTACGATACTTAGTGTCTCTATCGTTGTCTTTTTCTTCTAAAATCGATTTAGACTTACTTCTCTTAATGGCTTCGTTCAGATTTATTGAAACATTATTGAGGTTTTTGATAATTGTTACCATGTGCGGATGTTCACTTAATTTTGGATTTTTCTGATACAAATCAATAATACCGCTGCAAACATTGTCGGTGTCGGTTGTGCGGGTGTTGCTGTGGATTTTTTCCATTGTTTTTAGGATTTAAGTGTGAAATGTTATTAAAGAGATTAAATATGTTTACTAAAATAGCTAAAAAAATATTATGTGCAAATTATTATACAATTGTATTGTAAGTTATATAAGTAGGTGTGTGCTCTTAATTTGCATGATAATTGATGTTTAAAATGATATTGATCGAATTAGTAAAGGTAGATGTTGCACATAAGACGTTATTTTATATTTGAATGAAAGTGTTTTTGTGATTTAAATATGTTATCATGTTTTATTGAACTGTTGATGGGCAAAAACTACAGCCTCGCACACTTGTGCAAGCTCAGCTTTTGTTCAGGTGAAGGCGTGAAGATTGCTTCAAGGCTTCAACTCTAAACAAAAAGTGCCTTGCGCATTTGTTTAAGCCTTGCCTGCAGTTAAAAAAGTGGTTTGATCAAACCTTCAAGCCTTCCCCCGAGTTCATTTGGAGGCTTGATGATTTGTTTACGTCACTTTTAGGAGTGTTTTGAAGCCTTGCGCAAATGCGCATGCCTTGCCAGCAAAAAAAGTTGTTGTTGCACAGGTGTGCAAGGGGGGGGAAGAGACGGAAGACGGAGGACTGAAACGAGTGCATGATGTTAAGCCTATAGCTATTAGCTGTTAGCCATTAGCGATTTATATGGGGTGAATTGTCTTGATACTTTGTACTCACTACTGACTATGGCAGTCCGAAGTGCAAAGTCTGGAGTCCGAAAAAAGTTCATAGTAATAAGTGCATAGTGTGCCTTTGACAGGCTCAGGCGGCATTGCTTCTTGTTTCTAAGATCGGTGCTATGAAACCTACAGAAATCAATAGCTTTTTGGAACTTTTGTATTGGTAGACGTTGGAAAAACTCCGGAGGAGTTCAATATGAATAGCCCCGGGTGATTGAGCTTCCTGAGCAGCACTGAGCCTGTCGAAGTGTGTCGAAGGAGCGAATGAACCCGGGGATTTAAAGAAAAAAAAGCCTGCCGCACTCACAAAACTGGTTTGATTCGCTGCTTTATCTGCGGCAGTGTTGGAGGAGTTAGCCTATATCTGTTAGCGATTTACCTGATGCTTAATTGTCTTGCTACTTTGTACTGGTTAAAAGAGACCGAAGACGGAGGACGGAGGACGGAAACGAGTGCATAATGTTAAGCCTATAGCTATTAGCTGTTAGCTGTTAGCGATTTAAATGATGCTTAATTGTCTTGCTACAGACTACTGACTATGGCAGTCCGAAGTGCAAAGTCCGGAGTCCGAAAAAAGTTCATAGTGCGCCTTCGACAGGCTCAGGCGGCATTGCTTCTTGTTTCTAAGATCGGTGCTATGAAACCTACAGAAATCAATAGCTTTTTGGAACTTTTGTATTGGTAGACGTTGGAAAAACTCCGGAGGAGTTCAATATGAATAGCCCCGGGTGATTGAGCTTCCTGAGCAGCACTGAGCCTGTCGAAGTGTGTCGAAGGAGCGAATGAACCCGGGGATTTAAAGAATCAAAAGCCTGCCGCACTCACAAAACTGGTTTGATTCGCTGCTTTATCTGCGGCAGTGTTGGAGGTGTTAGCCTATAGCTGTTAGCGATTTACCTGATGCCTAATTGTCTTGCTACTGACTACTCACTACTGACTAAAGCAACCATCCGCTGCTCTTCCATTACTGTACCGAAAATCCCCAATGCCCGGCTTTGGTATGATACCCGTTCTTTTCTCATTGCTACCAAACAGTTATTTCTTCAATAAATAGTGCGCTATTTTAACTCGATTACCATACTGCGTATTGGCTGTTGCCAAGCTTAATAAACTACAATGCAAAGGTTAATATATTGTTTTTAAAGAAACTAATTAAAAAAGAGGATTACGTCTGTATTAAGAAATCCTTAACATTTCAATCGTGAAAAATACACATTTACGCACCTCTTCATCCGTTTTGTTCATAAAACCGAAACGCTTGATTGTACTCTTCATAATTTTGTGTCTTCTTAAAAGATGCTACAAACAGCAAGCGTTGAATTAAATATATAAAGGCAGGACTAGAAGTGAGACGAATAATTGAACGATACAGGATTACGTTAATCGTAATCATTACATTAGGAGCATTGGCATCGCTGTCTTTATACCCCCGATTAACTATTAATACCGATTTTTCAGACTATATACCCAGCAATGTAGGCAATAGAGCTAATTTGCAAAAGATCGACAGCATATTTGGAGGCAGCGAAAAAATTGTTGTGGTACTTCAGAACGAAAAAGGAATTTTAAACCAGGGTAGTTTCGATCATCTGCAAAATTTGAGCGATAAACTAAAAGATGTAGATGGAGTAGATGGTTGTGTGTCGGTGATGGATGCCTTTGAATTAGTGCTTGATGATGGAGTTACCAGTTTTGAGCCTTTGGTAGACGAAATACCCGATACGAAACAAGGGATTGATGAGTTAAAACAAAGGATTGCCAATAACAGAATGGGGCAACGACTGGTGGCCTCCGATTTTTCGTCGATGGCCATTGTGGTTTCTAAAAGCGATGAGGTTGCCGATAAGGTGATTATTTCGGGCATCGAAAATGTGATTGATGAGTCTCAATCATCCGATACCATATATATAGGTGGTTTGTCGTATATACGTCAATCGATAAAAGGTTATATAAAAAGCGATTTGCAGTTACTCTTGCCCGGAGGTTTGCTGTTGATGCTGATTGTGCTGTTTTTGTCGTTTAAAGATTGGAAAGGGGTGGTGCTTCCGTTTCTGATTGTGATTCTTTCCATCGTTTTTACCTTTGGTTTAATGGCGTTGCTGGGCTGGCAAATATCTATTGTTTCTATTTTATTACCCATAATGATGATAGCTATTGCCAACGATTATAGCATTCATCTCATTAATTTATATCAGGAAAAATGTAAGAAAAATACCTATCATTCTTCAATGGAGTTGGTGGTTGCATTATACCTCGAGCTAAAGCGCCCCATTATACTTACTGCATTAACTACTATAGGTGGTATGCTGGGTTTGTTATCGCACGAAATGCCACCGGCAGCTCAGTTGGGTTTGTTGGCGTCATTCGGAATTGGGTTGGCCTTATTCCTTAGCTTGTTGCTTGTGCCTGCCATTCTTTCTTTCTCATCCATTAAAAAATCAAAAAGTCAAAGCTCTGTGGCAAAAGCATCAATACTCGATAAAGTATTGCATGTGTTTACGCAATGGGTAAATCGGTTTCCGCGCAGAGTGATTGGAATTTTTATAGCCGTTAGTCTGATTAGTGTTGGTGGATTATTTCTGATTAAAGTTGATACCAATATAGAAGGTTATTTTCTGGGCGATTCAAAAATTAGTCAAAGCATTGATATTGTCAATAACAAGTTTGGCGGATCGCAATACATATCCATTTTGTTCGAAGGTGATGTTCTTTCGCCCGAAGTGTTAAACCGAATGGAAACTTACGAAGCTGAAATAAAAAAAGTGGATAATGTGGGGCATATTATATCGCCTAATACCTTTTTAAAAGAGCTGAGCAAAGGCTTGTTTATGCCCAACGAAGAGGGATACAATAAATTACCGTCGTCCGAGGCTGAGGCTGAACAGTTTCTTACTTTGCTATCGTTTGGTGGATACGATGAGCATGTGGGCCAGTTAATTGATTTTAACTACGAGCATGCACGCATTTTGGTAAGTATGAAAGATGGTAGTAATCGTACCATGAAAAACATTTTAAATGCATTGCAAACCATAACCCAAAACGATGCTAACGTGGTTTGCATTGCCGGCCCCGGCTTATCAAAAATACAAATTGCCGATATGGTTATTAACGGGCAAATATCCTCGTTGGTAATTGCATTAATCATCATCTTTATTTTACTGGGCATCATTTTTAAGTCCGTTAAAGTGGGCTTGATTGGTAGTTTACCGCTTATACTATCCTGTTTGTTTTTGTTTGGATTAATGGGATATACGCATATTCCCTTAGATATTATTACCGCTTTGTTATCGTCCATTATGATTGGGGTTGGGGTGGATTATACTATTCATTTTATCTGGCGATACAAAGAAGAATTTACAGCATCGAACCATGTTGAAACAGCCATAAAAACCACATTAGAAACAACAGGCCGAGGAATTGTATTTAACGCCTTTTCGGTCATCATTGGTTTTTCAATACTAATGATATCCAACTTTGGTCCGTTGAGGTTCTTTGGTGTTTTGGTAGTGGTTTCTATATCATCTTGTTTAATAAGCGCACTGTTGTTGGTGCCTTCCATATTAAAAATTAGCACAAAAAAAGTGTGAAAGAATATTTCTATGAAAAAAATGAATAAGATATTACTCTTTATAAATGTTATCTGCTGGCTCTCGGGGAGTGTATATGCCAACGATAACGAGGCGCGTACTTTATTTGAATCATCGAGGCAAAAGTTGGTTTTAAATAACATACGCATGTCGGTCGATTTGCTTACCACCAATAGTAAAGGGCAAAGCAAAAGCAAACAATTAGATGTGGTGTATGGCAAGTTTAACAACCTAAAAAAGGTGATGGTTGAATTTACCGGACCCGAAAAGGTAAAGGGAACCAAAATTTTGGCAACCGATTATCCCGATAAAAGAGGCTTAATTGAGATATACATGCCGGCAACCGGTAAAGTACAAAAGATTAGAGCCAATCAGCATAACATGCGCATTATGGATAGCGAAATTCCCATTGAGCAGTTTAGGGCTATGGTAACATCGGAGTTAAGCTTTACCATGTTAGAGAAAGATAACTACCATGGAGTTGCTTGTCAGAAAATAAAGATTGAGAATAGCAACGATACCGATTACGAAATTATTTATATCTCTAGTGATGATAAATTAATTCTCCATATCGATAAATACGATAAAAGGAATGAGTTGTTGATCGAAACTGAATTTGCCGATTATAAGAAGATTGAGAATTCGAGCAAAACATTCTATTATCCCGAAGAGATAAAAGTGAAGAATTTAAAGTCGGGAAAGTCATCAGAACTAAAGGTAAGAGACATGGCAGTTTTAAATCATGTTGAACCAGGCGATTTTGTAATTCAGGCCACCTTATAAGCATGTTTGTTTTTTCCGATATAGAGCCCCTTTATTATTTGCTTCCATTGGTAGGATTTATTGTGGGTTTGTTTGGTACCATGCTGGGTGGTGGAGGTGGATTCTTCTTTTTGCCTTTGCTTACATTGGTTTATGCAACTCCTGCACATACAGCAATTATTACCTCGTTGGTGGCAACATTGCCCATTTGCTTTGTAGGTACGCTGGTGCATTACAAGCAAGGCAATGTCGATTTTAAAGAGGGGAGTCTTTTTATTTATACCGGAATATTCGGCGCATTAGTGGGAACAGCCATTGCCAGCAGAATAAACTCCGAAATGATAAAAGCAGGCTTTGGATTGTATTTGGTGGCAATGGCCATTAATATGATGATAAAAAACAAGCGGCAAACAGCTCAGGTGGAGGATAAAAATAGAAGCGTGAAAGGTGGAGCTTTGGGAGTGATGGCCGGAATGATTACCGGATTATTCGGAACCAGTGGAACAGCTCCGGTATTAGCTGGATTATTTACGCTGAATATCTCTTTAAAAAAGGTAATTGGCACTTCGCTACTGATTGTGTTATTAAATGCAGTGGTTGCCATAGGAGCTCATCTCAGCTATAGCCAAATTGATTTAACGTTGGTGTATTTTTTAACCTCGGGTTCGGCACTGGGGGCGCTGGTTGGCCCATTTATACTAAAGAAATCCAGCATTGATAAAAATGAAAAAAGAACCAAATATATCTATGCCGCAGTTATTGCTGCCATAGGTTTTATAATGATACTCAAATAAAAATGATTAAGACTATATACATCATCATACTCAGTTATTTTGTGCTAGGTGCATTGGCTTTTTATTTTATCAATCGCCATAAAGAGCCTGAAGTTGCAAAAGCGAGCTATACCAAATTTGCATCGTATTTTGTTATTATCAACCTGTTGTTTTTTAGTATTGTGGTTGATTCTACCTATTTCAGGTACTTAACACTTTTAATAGTAGGTGTAGGTTGCATCGAGCTGATTCGTTTGTTTGTAAAAAGTCGCTATCAGCAAAAAGGCTTTTTCTTTACTTCGGTTATTATTTATGCTTTATTGGCGGTAGGCCTTTACCAGTTTAGTGGCATTTCAAAAGAAGAGATTCTGTTTGCCTTTTTAATACTTTCCATCTTCGATAGTTTTAGTCAGATAACCGGTCAGTTATGGGGTGCTACTAAAATAATGCCAACAATCAGTCCGAATAAAACACTTGGAGGAGTAGTGGGAGGGGGATTAATTGCCTTTGGTAGTGCTTTTTTGCTCAAACCATTGGTTCCGTATAATATGGTGCATTTAATCATACTCACCATTGGCTTATTATTCTTTTCGTTTTGGGGCGATTTGGGGGCATCGTTTTACAAACGTAAATATCACGTTAAAGATTATAACAACCTGATTCCGGGACACGGCGGCTTTCTCGATCGTTTTGATAGCTTAATTGCCGGTGGAGCCTGGGTAATAATATATATCAACCTGTTTATTTTATAGTAAGGAAAAGATCGACCCAAATGACAAATACAATTGCTTTGGCCTTTACCTATCTGGTAGGCATTGGCCTATTACTAGGATTTAATGAAATTAACTATCGACATTTAAAAGTAAAGGGAGAAATAACGCGAAAGTTTGCCCATTTTGCGGCAACTTTAGCTACTATTCCACTTCCTTATATTTTTGACTCGCATTGGTATGTACTGGGTTTGGCATCTGTTTTTTTTATATTTCTATTTGCCACTCAGCATATAAAACAATTGAATTCCATTCATGATATTCAACGTAAATCCATTGGAAGCTATCTTTTACCAGCATCCATTTACATTACGTTTCTGATATCAGATGTAATGGATAATAAGTTCCTCTATATTCTGCCTATGCTTATTTTGGCCATTTGCGACCCTATGGCTGCAATATTAGGTATGAATTTCGAAAAATATAACCGACGATACCGTTATTGGGGATTCAACAGCGATAAATCAATTGTTGGTTCCCTGGGCTTTCTGATTTTTAGCTTTGTAATTAGCCTAATTGCCTTGTATTATCATCGTTACCTGTTCGATGTAAAGGCGTTTGTACTTGCATTTTCTATTGCAGTGATAAGTACTTTGGGTGAGTTGTTTAGCTATCGTGGATCAGATAATCTTTCAATTCCCTTAAGTGTAGTATTAATCTTAGTCCTGTTCTTGTAAAAAACATTGAAATGAAAATAAATCAAATTAAAACAAAAAAGAGAATTGTTGTAAACGGGGCCAATGGCTATGTTGCTTCGCACTTTATTAATGAGTTAATTAAAGATGATTATGAAGTAATAGCGCTGGCGCGAGGAAGTAAAAAAGGCTCGGCCGAAGATAGGGTGATGAGTGCTTTATCCGAAATTAATGGTAAAGATATTGTGAAAGTATCGGGATTGAAGGTATATGATTACTCGTTGCTTGATGCTGATTTTGGTATGACAAAAGAGTTGTTGAATGAGGTTTTTGAAGTGCCTGTTGATTATTATCATTTTGCTGCCAGCTTAAAGTTCGACTTCAAATCGCGCGAAGAAATATTTAATACTAACATTCATGGTTTAGAAAACTCAATTAATGTTTTCTTAAATCATTCCAATAAAGATTCTCGCTTTTTCTTTATTAGTACAGCTTATTCATGCGGAAAGCATTCGGGTGTATTTGAGGAGCGTTTTTACGATAATGCCGAGATAGAAGAATTTCGTAATTACTATGAGCAATCGAAACGATATGCCGAAAATGTGATTAAGAAATACATCGAAACGCGTGAATTAAATGCTCACATCATCCGGTTGTCGCAGGTAATTGGCGATAGTCAAAAAGGCATTACGCTTACCGATTATGGTATTTTCGATTTTACCAAGAGGGTTCATAGTTTGGCCGGACGTTATCCTAACAGTACGGTCAGAGTGAAAGTTGATGAGGAATCGTCGCAGAATTTAATTCCGATTAATACCATTGTGTATTATTTAATGCAAACACCAGGAAAGGCTGAGTTACCTGTGATTATGAATTTTGTTGCCAAGCAATCGACCAAAAACAAGTATATACTCGAAGCTCTGAATAAAATGCTTGAGATGGAAGTGATTCCTCAGCAGGAATTGGCTCAGGAAGAAATGACTTCTTTGGAAAGAATCATCTCAATAGGTATGTCGTTTACCAATAGCTATACCGATACCAACCTTGTTTTTAGTACTGCGGCACTTGATTCAATAATTGAAGAAGAAGGGCAGGAGGTTGATAAGGATAGCCTCTTTGAAATGATGAATTACTTCATTTCGGTTTCTGAGCAACGTAAAAGAGCTGTTCATTCAAAAGCCAGCTAGTTATTAAGAACAATCTAATTCAAAAAAATAATTTCATGAAATATTTAATAAAGGGAGAAAACATTATTAATGTTCCCAACTTTTTAAGCCTGTATCGTTTGCTTGTGTCACCTGTTATTCTTTATATGGCATTAACGCATAACGAAAGTCTGTATGTGGTGTTGTTATGTATTAGTTTGGTAAGTGATATTCTGGATGGTAATATTGCTCGTTTCTTTAAGTTGCAATCTCATTTTGGAGCAGCACTGGATAACTTAGCCGATATTTGTACTTATGTAGTGGCTTTATTGGGTTTATTTGTATTTAAATGGCAAGACATTGAACCATATAGCTGGTTGTTGTTCTTGTTCTTGTTTTTCTTTGTGATTAGCTATATTGTTTCGTTTGCCCGATTTGGTAAGATCCCGGGACTTCATTTATACTCAGCAGTATCGGCTGGTTATATGCAAGGTATTTTCTTCTTTGTATTGTTTGTGTGGGGATTTTTTCCATGGTTCTATTTTCTTGCTATAGGATGGGGAACATTGGCATACATCGAAAAAATATTGGTTTTGTTAAAGCTCGATGATATCAAGATAGGAGTGAAAGGACTCTATTGGTTACTAAAGAAATAACATCGTCTGATGACTATTAAGCAAGTATTTATTTTCATATTTCTGCTTTTTCAAAGTGTGGGCATATGGGCTCAAAAGGTGTCGGGCTATGTAAAAGATAGTTCTACCAAAGAGCCTATTATGTTCTGTAATGTGGTTTTTAAAAATACGTTACAAGGTTCTTTGACGGATGAGAATGGCTATTACGAGTTTTCGGAACCGGGTAACGATACGCTTTTGGTTTCGTCGGTTGGGTATTATCCAACAGAGGTTGTTTTAAAAAAAGCGAGTAATGTTAATATGACTGTGCTTTTAAAAAAGAAAGTTACTGAGTTAAATGAAGTAACCATTAAACCGGAAACTCCCAGGGCCAAAGTAATTTTCAAAAAAATACAAGAGCATAAAAAAGAAAATAAAGATAAAATTGCCAGAATAGCCGATTATAAAACAATTGAAAACACTACTGTTTTATTGGCAGTTGATACGGCATCGAATATTAAAAACTTTATTGGTAATCTCGATGAGGTTACTTTTGATATAGATGATCAGGATCTTCGGTTTTCACCCATTTATATTGCCGAAAGTGCCAATGAAGTAAGAAATAGTAAGGGCGAAAATGTTTATTTAAATAAGCAGGGTATCTTTCCCAAGCTTAATAATGCCATCGAAACATTTATTTTAAATAGTGTGGTGGTGGATATGGATTTCTATAACGATCAGATCTATATTATGGATCGCGGATTTATTTCGCCCATTAGTAATCTGGCACCGTTGTACTATAATCTTTATCTGAACGATAGTACTGTTGTGGATGACGTAAAACAATATCACTACACTTATGCCCCTAAAAACAAGTTTAATCCCTTGTTTTCAGGTGGGTTTACTGTGGTTGACAGTACTTTTGCTTTGCTTAATATAACTGCTTATATCTCAAAGGATGCTAACCTTAATTTTGTGAATGGTTTTAGTGGCGAAGTAACTTATAAAGAGATGCCCAATGGTTCGTTGTTTTTCGATGAGCAAAACCTGAATATTAACTTGGCGCTGTCCATGAATAAGGATTCTATTTCGGTGTATAGTTCCGAGCGAGCCGACAATGTAACAAAGGGTAATTGGTTGATAAATAAAAGTACTCATTATACCACATCAGACAGATTAAGCCAGATAGCGCCTAAAGATTGGAATAAGCAACCTGAATTTGTTTCGTCGGGTATTAACGATAAAGCCTATGCCAGTGTTGATAAACTGAAAGAGCAGAAGGTTGTGAAGGGAATCGATTTGGTTGGAGGAGCAGCTATGTCGAGCTATTTGAATATGGGTAAAATTGATGTGGGGCCAGTATTCGATATTTATAGCACCAATACCATCGAAGGCACAAGGCTTACCATACCTTTGCGTACCAGTCAGGAAATGTGGGAACGTTTTTATGTAGGTGGTTTTGTTGGAATGGGTACCAAAAGTAAAGAGCTAAAGTATGGATTGAATGTAGGTTATCAACCAACAAAAGAGGATGATCGAATTGTGCTAAAAGCTAGCTATTCCGATGATTATAATTTGATTTCGAATAGTAAGTTTCATCGTTTTATAAAGAATAATCCGAACAATAAGGGAAATGGTAATTTTATTGCAGCCCTTACTACCTGGGAACGAAATCCGTATTTAAAAGAAGAACAGAATGTTAATTTGGGTTTCGAATATAATTTTCCGGATAAAGATACGCACCTGGAAGCAACTCCTTACTTCTCGCAGAATTGGAATACGCCGGTTGTTCGATTTGTAAACGATGGTGTAGATTATCAAAAGTATTATAATTACGGAGTGTTGGTTAATTGTCGTTTTTCGTTTGGTCAGCATTTCGATCGGTATTTTCTCGATCGGGTTTACTATATTAACCGAATTCCGGTTATTAATTTAAGTTGGGATGTTGGTAAGGTAAGTGTACCTGATAGTAAAGAATCCTATGGAATGTATTCGCATTTGCATGGAGCTATATATGGACGTATTACTCAGGGAGCAGTGTTTATAAATTATATGCTTAATGCTGGTTATCTATGGGGAGATGCTCCTTACGAATTGTTAGATCAGCCTGTGGGTTCTATGTCGTATGGATATGCCAAGTATCGTTTCAACCTGTTGCATCATGCATCGTTTGCGCATAATCTTTATACCAATTTGCATGCTCATTTAAATGGAGGAGGGGTGTTGCTTAACCGCCTACCGTTAATAAAACATTTGAAACTTCGCGAAATAGTGTCGTTAAAAGTTCATTACGGTAAGTTGGAAAGTGGCTATAAAAGTGTTTTTGATTTGCCAGATTATTATAAAAATGATATGTTCGCCCCTTATGCCGAAATTGGTTTTGGTGTAACTAATATTTTTAAAGTGTTAAGGGTTGAATACGTTCATCAATTAACAAACAAATATGAAGGTTCGGGATTTACCGATGTGAGTGGTATTAGATTCAGAACCGAAATGAGTTTTTAATTAGAAAGAAATGAGATCATTTAAAAACAATATTGTCTGGATTACCGGAGCTTCGTCTGGTATTGGCAGGGCCTTGGCAATTTCGTTCGCTAAAGAGGGAGCATTATTGGTTTTAACAGCTCGCGATAGAGATAAGCTTCAAGAAGTTCGAAATATATGTATTCAATATACATCTGAATGTTATTTGGCACCATTCGATTTATCACAAACTGATAAGTTAAAAGATTTGGTTAATTCGGTAATTGCTAAAACCGGACGCATTGATGTTTTAATTAATAATGCAGGACAAAGTCAGCGATCGTTAGCTGTTAATACTCCTTTTGAAAATGAAAGGCGTTTAATGGAGTTGAACTTTTTTAGTCCGGTAGCTTTAACTAAGCTGGTGTTGCCTCGCATGATTAATCTGAATACCGGACAAATTGTTGTTATAAGTAGTATCTCAGGTAAATTTGGTTTTACCATGCGTACGACTTACTCGGCGGCTAAACATGCGGTACAAGGGTATTTCGAGTCGTTAAGAGCCGAGTTAAATGATTCGAATATTGATGTTACTATTATTTCACCAGGGCGAATTAATACCAATGTTTCGTTAAATGCCTTAACTGAGAATGGTACATCATATAATCAACTAGATGCGGGCCAGGCTAATGGTATGGATGCTGATAAATGTGCCCGAAGAATTGTTAAAGCTATTCGAAAGCGCAAAAAAGAAGCATTGGTAGGGGGAACAGAATTACTTATGGTATACATCAGAAGATGGCTACCTTTTCTATACCACCGCATTGTATCAAAAATAAAAAACTAGTAGGATGGAAAATAAATTAATTGTTGGAATTCAGCAGGTTGGTATTGGGTTGATTGATGCCAAGCATGCCTGGAGATGGTATAGAAAAGTATTTGGAATGGATATTAATCTTTTCGAAGATACAGCCACTGCAAAACTGATGGTGCATTATACTGATGGTAAACATTGTGATAGATATGCTGCTCTTGCCTTAAATATGGAAGGCGGAGGAGGCTTTGAAATATGGCAACACACAAGTATAGAACCTAAGGCTCCTGTATTTGATGTTCAGTTGGGCGATACTGGTATATATATATGTAAGATGAAATCAAGAGATATAAAACGATCTTTTGCATATCATAAAAGTTTGGATATCGATTCAATGAGTGAATTATTGACTGATCCACAGGGAAACCAACATTATTATTTAAAAGATCCGCATAATAATATATTTGAAGTAGTTGAGGAGTCGGATTATTTTATGAAGCAAAAGTCGGTGACGGGAGGAGTTGCTGGTGTTGTAATTGGGGTTTCGGATATTGATAAAGCAAAAGAGGTTTATTGCAATATATTGGAGTACTCTGAGGTGGTTTATGATGAAACCAACGTGTTTAGCGATTTTGATTTTTTGCCAGGTGGCGCACAAAAATGCAGAAGGGTGTTGTTGAAACATAAAACCCGAAAAGGACCTTTTAGCCGCTTATTGGGCCCTACTCAAATTGAGCTGGTACAAACACTTGAACGCGAGCCTCGAAAGATTTTTGAAAATCGTATTTGGGGAGAATTGGGATATATTCATTTGTGTTTCGATGTGGTTGGCATGAATTTATTGCAGCAGGAGTGCGAAAAACTGGGATATCCATTTACAGTTAATAGTGCCAATAGCTTTGATATGGGATCGGCAGCCGGTCATTTTACTTACATTTCCGATCCGGATGGAACGCCCATTGAGTTTGTTGAAACGCATAAATTGCCTATTATCGAAAAGGTTGGTTGGTATCTTGATCTTCAAAAAAGAGATCCGGAAAAACCGCTTCCAAACTGGATTTTAAAATCATTAAGATTTAGTAGAGTAACAGATTAATATAGGATATTAGACATGTTTTTATACAAAAGGAGGTGGCCAAATGGTCACCTCCTTTGATTATATATTTAGCAGCAAGCTACTCTTTGTTTTTTTTAGTTGGTTTTAAAGAAAGATATCAGTTCGTTTAATTTCTTAGACTGATTCATTAATTGATCAGCACTGGCAGACATTTCCTCACTATTAGCACTGTTTTCTTGTGTTACGTTATTTAGCTCTGTTAACGAAATTGAAATCTGATTCATTGAATGTTTTTGTTCTAATGCTCCGGCATTAATTTCGTCTACCAAATTGGCTGTATTTAAAATCTCAGGAGCCATGTTATGTAACGATTTTGATGCTTTGATACCAATTTCTAAAGCAGCAGATGATAGGTCTTGTATTATAGTAGAAAAATGTTTGCTGTTTTGTGCCAGGTTTTGTACTTCGTTGGCTACTACCGAAAACCCCCTGCCGTGTTCACCGGCTCTGGCAGCTTCAACAGATGCATTTAATGATAAAATCTTTGTTTGCTCACTTAAAGAGTTAATCTTGGTTACATTGGTTAAAATATTATTGATCGACTCTTTTGTTTGTTCCGATATTTTTAGGTTATCATTAATTTGCTGTACTGCTGTATTCGAAATGCGTTTGGCATTTATAGCATTCTCTCCACTTGAAGAGATAATAGCCAAAACTTCTTCAATCGAGCTACTTATTTCTTCTGTAGCTGCTGCCTGAGTACTGGTTCCATTAGTAAGCGTTTGGGTAGTAGTTTGTAACTGGGTACTTTGCGATACTACCTCGTTAGATACATTTTGGATATCGTTAATGATTGCAGTTAATGAATCTGAAACCTCACGAATACTACGGGATATTTTTCCTAATTCGGTTTTATCATTCAATAATTTATCATCTATGTTAACTTTTAAGTCACCTTTCGAAAAGTTATGAATAATTTCTTCAACTTCTCCAAACGGCTTTTTGATTATTCTTAACAGCATGAGGAAAGCAGCAAAAATACTTCCTAACGCCGGTATGAATAACAGATAATTCAATGTTAATGCAAAAGCAAATGAAGTGTACGCCGTTATTAAAATAGGTGGCATAAAGGTTATTGAAATCTTCCAAATAACAGATTCCTTTCCTATAAAATGCATTACAATTGTGTAAACAATAGAACTTAAAAGCAATAGGATCAAATAGAGTTCATATTTATTTAATCCTTCATAGAATGAAATTAGATCCAACATGTTAGTCTGGCTGAATGATTAGTATTGTTATTCTTGTATGCAAAAGTATCTATTATTATGTCATCAGATGATTCTGCATTACGTTCTTCATACTGACTTTTGACCGACATTGTTTCACCAGCAAACAAAAAAGAGTCGGCATAAAGTATAACTCTTTTAATTTTAATTGGTTGTGATGATTTGTTAATTTGTTGATTTTGAATATTAGCAATAGAAGTTAGTACTTGAGCTATACGAGCAACTGGTAAGGCAGGGTAATCATCAAAATGGCCTACACATATTTTTTTATCAATTACGCCTAATGTAGCTGAGCACTCTTCTTTTGATGTAATAAGGTTATATAAAGCAATTGTTTCTTTGTATGGATTATAGCCTTCGGTGTGAGTAGTTTCTTGAATGTGTTGTTTAAACATTCGTTGAAAAAGAGCATTGGTTAATACCTGGTATTCTACTTTGATGGTATAGACTTGGGTGCCATCTTCAGTTGTGAGGTATCCTTCGGCAACCCCTTTCTTTCTGTTGAATGAAACGGTTTTCATAAAACCAATGTGTTGAACATCGTTGTAGGCATCCTGATGGGTTCTTACTACATATGCTTTTGTTGCCAGGTAGTAGTGTTTTTCTTTAACCGGATTGGAGTTTGCTAAAGCAAGTGATCCTAATATAGCTAAATGTCGTCCAGCTTCGGAGTATGACATTCCTTTTACCTCATGTTCGCAAAATAGCTGCTTTTTAACTTTGGCTTTAAGTACCTCTCCACTTTCAATTGTTAAATTTTCTAGCGAATAATAAGGTTCTGTTACTTCGATTAATGATTTTAAATAGTCTTCGAATTTAATCTCTTCAATTGTTTGATGAAAGTCGTTTCCCAGTTTAGACATTTTAAGTGTTTTTTTAGGTTGATTAAATATAAGTAAATTGCGTATGTTAATTAGCATATACAGTAATTCTGTATGACTAAAATCATTTATTGGATATTAATTGCTCTAGTTTTGGATTTAGTTCTATTTTTAAATAGCAGGTTTCCACAGTAAAGATGAAAAAAATAATTGAATAATTAAACTTATTGTTTTAATCATTCTATAAAATAAGTGAGTTTTCTATTTAACATCTTGATTTGTAATATAGCTAAGATCTATTTTTAAAACGATTTAAATTATTGTTAATATATTGAGGGTGTAAGTGAAATGTATTATTAATGTTAGGAAGTAAAATACTTTGATAATGATTGTATTATACTTGGATTGGTTTTAAGGTAAAGGAATGCTATAAGTTGTTATGTAGAAAAATATATAGTTAAATTAATAAAACTATATAGAATGGGTTAATAGAACTTGTAACGGATATAGTTGTTGATAATGAAAGATTAAGTCAATTAGGCTTTTGAATTCAGAATACAATAGTATATGAATAAATTTTAATATTTAAATAAAGAAATTTTTCAATAATCGAGGAATCTAACGAACATCTTATTATTTTGCATCGAATTTAATAAAGTAAATTAACTATTATGAGTGACCAGATCGAAAAGGCCTTTCGAGAGGAAGTTGAGCTGAAGTATCAGCTTTATAATAGTCTGTTTTTGACTCTTCCTTTAGATGCCGTTCAGCAAACCGGACTGCTTTTGCCTTTGTTGCAAGATGCATGTCAAAAGGGTTTGGCAGAGGGTTTGTCACCCGCTACAATTATTAAGAATTTTTTTGCAGAGCATAAACCCGGATTTTCTGAAGAAGATCAGGTTAAGTTTCTGTTTAAAGTGATACAGTACGTAGAGCGACAGATTGTGTTAATTGATGCACTCGAAGAAGCAGCCTATAAGAAAATACATCGAATAGGTAAACATTGGGAGCGAATCAAAGATAAGGTTCAGCGAAAAAATCTCGAAGAGCAATTGGAGAAGGTGCTCGAGTCTTTCGCTATCAGGGTTGTTTTAACGGCTCACCCTACACAGTTTTATCCGGGTAAGGTTTTAGCTATTTCAACCGATTTGATGGAGGCCATTAAAAAAGGTGATGTTGCTTACGTTCGCGATCTATTGCAACAACTGGGAAAAACGGCTTTTTTTCGAAAGCAAAAGCCAACAGCTTACGACGAAGCCCATGCTTTAATTTGGTATTTGAGTAATATCTTTTATCCGGCTATTGGCGAAATAATGGATAATGTTTCAAAAACGCTGGCAGATGATAAACAAATGGGTAAGCTGATTGCCATGGGATTCTGGCCTGGTGGAGATAGAGATGGCAATCCATTTGTTACAGTAGATACTACCATTAAAGTGGCTAAGCGATTAAGAGCTGCGGTTACCGGATGTTATTACGAAGATTTTAAATTACTTAAACGTCGCTTAAGTTTTCCGGGAATTTATGAATTGATGAATGAGTTAGATGTTCTGTTTACCGATGAATTATCAAACTCGAGTGGAGAAAAAAATATCGATCTTAATTATTTAATTGGACGATTAGATGAGATTGAATCTATTTTGGTAGATCAACACGATGGTTTATTTCTGGAGCAATTAAAATCGTTCCGTCGTAAAATTAATTTATTCGGATTTTATTTTGCCAGCATCGATGTGCGTCAGGACAGTAGAATTATACATAAAGCATTTGATGCTTTGGTTGAAAAGAATCCAGGATTGCTTCCTGCCGGTTTTGAAGCAATGGAGCCTCAGCAAAAGCTTGACGTTCTACTTTCGTTAAATGCAAATGTTGAAATAGAAGGAATGGAAGATCCGGTTGTTCAGGATACACTTCGATCATTTGGTGTGATGAAATCAATTCAAGAGCAAAACGGAGAGTTGGGAGCGCATCGATATATTATTAGTAATTGTCGTGGACCTCTTGATATGGCTCGAGTATTGGCAATGGCCAAAATGTGTGGATGGAAGAGTGATGAAGTTTCGGTTGATGTTGTTCCATTGTTCGAAACAATTGATGACCTGGAAGGAGCAGGTACCTCCATGACCACCATATACAATCATCCAATTTATAAAGCTCATTTAAAGCGAAGAGGAAAGCAACAAACCGTAATGCTTGGCTTCTCTGACGGTACTAAAGATGGTGGCTATCTAACTGCTAACTGGTCGATTTATCGTGCTAAAGAAGATATTACGGCTGTTTCGCGAAATGCCGATGTTGAAGTAATGTTCTTCGACGGACGAGGTGGACCTCCGGCTCGAGGTGGAGGTAATTCCCATTTATTTTACTCAGCAATGGGTAAAAAAGTGGAGAACAAACAGATTCAAATGACTGTGCAAGGCCAAACAATCAGTTCGCATTATGGTATTCAGCAGGCGGCTGTCAATAACCTTGGTCACTTGCTGTCTGCCGGTATGGAAAACAATCTTTTTAACCATAAAGATGCAGAGTTGGATGATCAGCAACGTACTTTATTTGAGGCTTTGTCATCAACCAGTTTTGATAAATATCAATCATTAAAAGAGCACGACTTGTTTATGCCATTCCTCGAAGAACGAAGTACACTTAAATATTATGGACTAGCCAATATAGGAAGTCGTCCGTCTAAACGAGGAAAGGATACAAAATTAAACTTCGAAGACTTAAGAGCCATTCCATTTGTGGGGGCATGGAGTCAGTTGAAGTTAAATGTTCCAGGATTTTATGGTTTGGGTACTGCACTAAAAGAGCAACTCGATGCCGGAAACTGGGAAGCTTGTGCTAATTTGTATCATTCATCAGTGTTTTTTAAGGCTCTGGTAGCAAATAGCATGCAAAGTATGAGTAAATCTAATTTTGCATTAACTCAGTATATGTCTGAAGATCCTAAGTTTGGTGGTTTCTGGAAATTGATTCACGATGAGTTTGAACTAACCAAGAAACTGGTGCTTAAATTGTCGGGTTATAGCGAGTTCTTAGAAGATCATGCACGTAGTCGAATGAGTATTAGCTTGCGCGAGCGCATTGTTTTACCATTATTGACTATCCAGCAACATGCATTAATGCAGGTTGATGATAAACGTCAGCAAGGAGATGATGATTTTAAAGATAAATACGAAAAAATGGTGATTCGCTCATTGTTTGGTAATATTAATGCGAGTCGTAACTCAGTTTGATGTATCTGTATAATAGACCGTAGGGTATACTAGATATAGTACTCTGTGAGATATTATGAATAATAAAAAAGCCTTTTGGGCATCTTATTTATATTTAGGCATTCATTTTGTTGAAGTGCTTTAAAATAAAGTAAAGATGTTCAAAAGGCTTTTTCTTAAGGATCGGTTTATTCTAACACTGATCATTATTAATGTGTTTTTTCTTTTTGCCGAAGGTTATCAAGATCATAATCACGGTATTTGGTACCTTATGTTTCTCGATAATTTTATAACAGCGTTGTTTCTCGTTGAAGCAGCAGTAAAATTATCAGAATGGGGAGTTGTTACTTATTTTAAGTCGGGTTGGAACCGTTTTGACTTCATTTTGGTTCTTTTATCATTGCCAGCTCTTATTACATATATTTTTAAAGTTGAATCTTTTGATGTAAGTTATTTATTAGTGTTTCGTATCCTACGTGTATTTAAATCATTTCGCTTCTTTCATTTTGTACCTAATGTAAATACTTTAATGAGCGATGTAAAACGAGCGATGAAAGCCTCCGTTTTTGTTCTTTTAGGATTTATCATTTTTGTGTTTGTAACGGGTATTCTGTCTCATTATATTTTTGGGCCCAGTGGTTCAGATATGTTTTCCAGTCCAATGAAATCTCTTTATTCAACATTTAAAGTTTTTACCATTGAAGGGTGGTTCGAAATACCCGAGGAACTTATTGAGCATTATGGACCAGTTGAATCTTTTTTTACGTACGTGTATTTTGTTGTAATGGTTTTTTTAGGCGGAATTCTTGGTTTATCCTTAATAACATCCATTTTTGTTGATTCAATGGTTAGTGATAATAATGATGCTTTGGAAGAAAAAGTGGTAAGTCTTGAATCAAAAATCGATTGTTTATTAGATGAAATCCAGTCGATGAAGAAAAATACTTCAAAATAATAGCCTTTACTTTAAGTATAATCTAAAACTAATGTGTTGTTTCAAGCCATATTTGGTTATATTGTGGCGTCTAATATAATCTGAATCTATGAGTAAAACCAACACTTCGTTGTCGGTAATTATTGCCTCTATAATTGTGATTGTAGCTGGTATTATGGCTGCTAAATCGGTAATACTTCCATTTGTGTTAGCTGTATTTATAAGTGTAATTTGTATGCAGCCAATTAGTTGGCTCGAAAAACGAAAACTACCTTATGGGTTAGCAATAACCACAGTACTGTTGGCGGTTGCTATGATTATGTTGCTTCTTGGAGGAATTATTGGTAGGTCAATTAATAATTTCATGAAAGCTGTACCTAAATACGAAGAGAATCTTCGTGAAATATTTACCTCTCTAATAGATAGTCTTAATTCCTATGGAGCTGACATTGATTCAACGGAACTAATTGATTTAATTGATCCTGGCAAGATCATAAGTTTTACTACTAACGCAGTTGGCGAAATTGGTCGATTAATGTCTGATTCATTTGTAATCATGCTAATAACTATTTTTATTTTGCTCGAAGCAAAATCATTTATTAATAAAGCTGTTGTTGTTCAAAAGCACTATGGGACATCACTTTCTCATTTAAACGAAATAGGAAACAGTATCCGTCATTATTTATCAATTAAAACAGTGATAAGTATTTTAACTGGCCTGTTTATTTGGTTTTGGTTATGGATTTTTGGAGTAGATTATGCTATTTTATGGGGAGTAATTGCCTTTATGTTGAATTATATTCCAAGTATAGGATCTATAATAGCTGCTGTACCTACTATATTACTTGCTTTGGTGCAATTGGGAGTTGGAGGAATGGTTTGGACTGCTGTAGGATATCTAATTGTAAATACTGTAATGGGCAATGTTGTTGAGCCCCGTGTAATGGGTAAAGGATTGGGACTTTCTACACTCGTTGTATTTATGTCGTTAATTATATGGGGCTTTATCTTAGGTCCTGTAGGAATGTTTTTATCTGTACCTTTAACAATAACATTAAAAATATTACTCGAGCAAAATGAGAATACCCGTTGGTTATCTATTTTAATTGGTACAGGAGAGGACTCAAAACGTATGCTCGAGCATGATAAATATCTGTAATGTTTAGTTATTGATTACATTCTTGATTAGTGATGGAAATTTTATTTGTTGCGAAACCTAATTCTTGAGCTTTACTGATTAGAGAATTGTATATACTTGAATTTAATTCTGGAGTTCGTGATAAAATCCAAAGATATTTACGCGAAGGTTCGCCAATTAAAACATATTGGTAATTGGGATCTAAATCAATGATATAATAATTTCCGTAAAAGGGGCCGAAAAAACTCACTTTTAATTGCCCAGGGTAATTGGTATCTGGTATTTTTGCTTTGCCTATGGCCTCTTCTGTTTTTGAATGATCAGATTCACTGAATCCTTTATTAACTACTTTTATAAAGCCATCATCTTTAATGGAATAGGTGGCAGTGACGCATTCTAATCCTTTCTCAAAACTATTAGGAAGACGTGCTATCTCATACCATGTGCCCATGTATCTTTCCAAATTAACTTCAGCAACGGTAGGGAGTTCTTCATTAGATTTACACATTGTAAGTAAGAGGAGTAAAGCAAAAATCAAATTGTTTTTCATAGTCTTTTTTTTACAGCATAACACTTAATCTTTATTCATGTTTAAAGAAGAGTGTTTTTTGATAAACGTTTTTTATTCATGTCAATTGAAGTTTGAGACATAAAAAAAAGTTATTTAATCTTAATTAAGAACTAATTAATTGTAAAGTTTGTAGTTTTGTTGGTCATGTTTTTTAATAAATAACTCTGAATAAACGAAGAGTTTACATTGTGAATAAAGAAGCAACCCAATGAAAAAATTGAATATACCTTTTTTAGATAAAACAGTAGAACGCAACGAATACCTGGTGTTGATCATGCGATTATTGTATTTAATGGTGTTTTATACTGCATTTAGATTAATATTTTGGGCATTTAATACTGAATATTTTCCACCGGTAACAGTGTCGGGTTTTTTCAAGATTTTAAAAGGAGGGATGATTTTTGATCTGGCAGCCATTTTATATTTAAATGCTTTGTATGTAGTATTTTATATTCTCCCTTTCCCATTTAAATTTAAGAAAGGCTATCAGGGCTTCTTGAAGTGGTTATTTATGATTGTAAATAGTATTGGTTTGGCTTTGGCTTCAACTGATATTATTTATTACCGATTTATTCTGAAACGTACGACTTATAATGTCTTTGATATTCTTAAAAATGAAGATAATATGGGGCGTTTGTGGGGGCAGTTCCTGATTGATTATTGGTATATAGCAGTTTTGTTTGTTGCATCGGTTTGGTTGTTATCAAAGTTTTATTCAAAAGTAAAACCACGCCCAATTGAATTTAGCCGTAGGTGGTTTGTGTATCCAACAGCTTTAGTTGCATTGGTTATTTTTACTGGTTTTAGTGTTGTTGCTATTCGTGGTGGTTATCGTCATTCTACGCGCCCAATGACAATGAATAATGCCGGTAGGTATGTTGAGAAAGCAGAACAAATGAATCTGGTATTAAATACTCCTTTTTGTGTAATTCGTACTTGGGGAAAAAGGGGCATTGAAAGAAGAAAATATTTCGATAAGGATGAATTGTTAAGTATTTATAATCCAGAGTATAAGTATGATGCGAAGTCATTTGATAAAAAGAAGAAGAATGTGGTAATCTTCATACTCGAAAGTTTTAACAGGGAGTATGTTGGGGCTCTTAATAAAAATCTTGATAATGGTAATTATAAGGGATATACGCCATTTTTAGATTCGTTAATTAGTCAATCGTACTGCATTGAGCATGCTTATGCTAATGGTTTTAAATCAATCGATGCCATGCCTTCTATAATAGCATCACTTCCTTCGCTTGAGTTACCATATATTGTATCTGAATATTCAACTAATCGTATAAATGGATTGCCAACATTGTTGAAAAAAGATGGGTATACTTCCGCTTTCTTTCATGGGGCAGCCAATGGTTCAATGGGTTTTGATGCATTTGCAAAAATGGCCGGTTTTGATGAGTATGTTGGTAAAACGGAGTATGACAATGATGATGATTATGATGGAATGTGGGGTATTTGGGATGAACCGTTTTTTCAGTTTTTTGCCAATGAAATGGATCAGATGAAACAACCATTCTTTACGAGTTTGTTTTCTTTATCATCGCATCATCCATTTAAAGTGCCAGAAGCTTATGAAGGGGTTTTTCCCAAAGGTGATTTACCTGTTCATCAGTGTGTGGGATATACCGATATGGCTCTTCGTAAGTTTTTTGAAAAAGCAAAAACAATGGATTGGTACAATAATACACTGTTTGTATTAACTGCTGATCATAGTTCGGTATCAAGCTTTGAGTCGTCACGAAACGATATTGATGTGTATTCGATTCCAATGATTTTCTTTGCTCCGGGTGATAGTACTTTGAAAGGTATGGATAATAGAATAGCTCAACAAATTGATATTATGCCATCAGTATTGAGTTATATTGGTTATAATAAGCCATTTGTTTCATTTGGTAACAATATATTTGATAATAAAGTACAGCGTTATGCCATAGGTTATCGTTCAGGAACTTACCAGTTCCTTGAAAATGATACTATCATACATTTTGATGGAAATAAATTAAAAGCTGTGTACGATATAGCTGATGATCGAATGATGACTAATAATATCGTTGATCAGGTTAATGTAAACGATATCGAACGAGATTGTAAGGGATTTCTTCAGCAATACAGTAACCGCATGATTGATGATGGATTTAGTATAAAGTAAGCATATTACAATGGGAGAGAGACGTAAAAAGTCGAACCTTTATTGGGTTTACTCTCTGCCCATAATTGACCATTAAGGATGTCGGCTATTCGTTTGGAGATGGCCAAACCTAAACCGGCACCTTCATTAATGGTTGTTGTTTGATCCACTTGCCAAAATGGTTCAAATATTGATTTGATATCTTCTTCGCTGATGCCAATACCAGTATCGGATACATAAAATACAATGCTTTCTTTGTTAGTTTTAAAACCAATTGTAATTGTCCCTGCACGAGTATATTTGATGGCATTCGAAAGTAAATTATTTAATACTTGTCGTATTAGTAGTTGATCACTTTCAAAAACAATATCTTCGGTTATGCCAGTACTTTGGTTAATAATAGTGGTTTCTTTACTGGACGCATAGGTAAATAAATCATAAATATCACTAACCAATTGTTTGGCCGATATCGAAATTAAATGTGGTTTAGTCATGCCGGAGTCCATTTTCGATACTTCAATTAAGTTATTAAGTATGGATAATAACTGCTGGCTGTTTCGTACAATAATGTTGGCATATGAATTTAATACAGTACTACCTAAGTCTTCAACTTCCAGAAGTTGTCCAAAGCCCATGATACTATTCATAGGTGTTCGAACCTCGTGACTAATATTGGCTAAAAAAGATTTAGTTAGTCTTTCGCTTTCGGAAACTTTTTCTAGAGCTTGTTCTAATTGTTGATTGGTATTTCGAAGTTGCGATTGTTCAATATTAAGTTTCTTGTTAGTTTTATTTAATCGATCAATTACTTCTGTAAGTTGTTGTTGCATACTTTCAAAACTATGAGCAAGATGACCAATTTCATCCTTTCGGTCTATTAAATCTGGATCAATTTTAATATGGAGCTGATTGTCCCATAGTTTGTTAGCGAACGAACTTAACCTGATTAATGGGTTTGTAATTCGGTTTGAAACGAATGTAACTAAAATAAGTGTCAAGGCAAGGATAATTAAGCTTAGCCATATAGTATTGAGGCGTATAATGTCGAGAATTGAAAGCAGTTCCTTCTGAGGAATCATCATTACCATTCTGTAATTAGTATTCCCAACTACTAGAGATGCAAGTTCATATCTTTCATTTTTTATTTTTAAATGCTGAATGTATGATGAGTAAGATGAATTTATAATGGCGTCTAATGATATATTATCGATAATTGTGTTTAAAGAATAATTGATTTCTTTTGTGTCTTCCGACATGATAATTTTACCTTCGTCATCAATAAGCCATAAACGTGTGTTTTGAGAGGTTTTAGTTTTATTAAATTCTTCTACAAGCATAGACGGATCAATTCCTACACCAGCTATGCCGATGGGATTTTCGATATCACCCATTATAACATTTACAAATAAGATGGTTTCTTTTAATTCTTTGTTAAAATCGAAATTTAAGGTGCTTTTATGCTTCTTTTTAATTGTTTCAAAAAACCATGAATCATCAGGATCATTTTCAGAGATTACATCTAGTAAATTATTATTTTCTCTCCAATATTCATGGTTTTTAATATTCACAGCAAATACTGTGTAATATCCAAAATCGTTATGGAGTTTACTTAATCTCTCGAGTGCAATTTGTTTTATGTGATCATTATTGTCTGATGATGTAAACCAATTTGTAAGGCTTGGATCATCAGCTAATATTTCTGAAGTTTCAATGGCTTTCTCTAATAATGACTGAATTGAGCTTTGGTGAGAACGTAGAGTTGTAATTAATCGGTTTGTGTAAGCATCGTCCATTATTGATTGACTAACAGAGTAATATTGAACCCATCCTAAAACAAGTATGGTTACAAATACAAAGGCACCAATGGTTATCGCCAGATTGGTTCGGATATGTTTCACTCTAAATTTAAACATCTGATTTGCTCACATAAGTTACTGATTTTTATTGTAACGATTAAGCTGTCTAATTGTTAGAATCTTCTTCTAAATATGCTGATTTTTTACATGTAACTTCTAAGTGTTAGGACAAATTTGTCTTAGGTCTTAATGTGTAAGTGTATGTTAATATAAACAAAATAGTGTCTATATATTTTCATCTATTCAGTCTAAGAAATGCTAATAGCTAACATTAAGTTAATATATAAATAAATACTATATACGTCTAACTTCTTTATGGATTCGATGAATGGTTCTATCCTGAACAATATCAATACTTAATACATAGACGTTATATTATAATAAGGAGTGTTTAAAAAACTTTATCGAAACAATTCAATAATATTCCAATTAACAATACTTAGGTTTTTTACGTCATTCTTGGCATAAACTTGGCATGGAGGTTTGCGACCATATAGGTCTCTAATGATATCAAATTAATTAAAACAAAATTTGTAAGAGATGAGAATCCGGTTTTTCAGATTCATTTTGATTGTATGTTTAGGGCTTTTGCCTTTGGCCCTCAGTGCACAAACTTTGGTTAGAGGTGTACTTGTTGACAAAGCAACAGGAGAAGAGTTGATTGGAGCTTCAATAGTTGAAAAAGAAACAACTAATGGAACAGTAACTTCTTTTGATGGTACTTTTAGTTTAGATGTTAAAGAAGGCGAAAAAGTACTTGTTTTTAGTTATATTGGCTATAACACCCTTGAGCAGAATATAACTGTTGATGGTGGTGAAATCGATTTAGGTGTTATTAAGTTGGGGGCCGATGAGGTAGGCCTAGATGAGGTAAAGGTTATTGCCAACTTTGCGGTTGATCGTAAAACACCTGTGGCGGTGTCGACTATACAGCCAAAAACAATTGAAGAAAAACTGGGGGCTCAGGAATTTCCTCAAGTATTAAAGGCCACGCCCGGTGTGTATGCAACCAATGATGGTGGTGGTTTTGGAGACTCTCGTATTACCCTACGAGGTTTTGATACCGATAATATTGCAGTGATGATTAACGGTGTACCTGTTAACGATATGGAAAATGGCAAGGTATACTGGAGTAACTGGTCTGGTCTGTCGGATGTAACACGTACCATGCAGGTTCAGCGTGGAATGGGAGCATCAAAATTAGCTGTTCCTTCTGCCGGAGGTACCATCAATATTTTAACCACTACAACCGATAGCGAAGCAGGTGGAAATATCTATTACGGAATAGGTAACGATGGTTACGAAAAAATGGCTTTTACTGCATCAACCGGTTTGAGCGATAATGGATGGGCATTTACTTTCTCTGGTTCGCATACGGAGGGTAAAGGCTGGGCCGATGGTCTTCAGTTTGAAGGTTGGAGCTACTTTGCTAACGTTTCAAAAATTATTAATAATAAACATACTGTTTCATTCAATGCATTCGGTGCTAATCAGGAACATGGTCAGCGACGTACGATGATGTCTTTGGATGAGTGGAACAAATACGGACGTAAGCATAACTCAGATTGGGGTTACCTCAATGGCAGCGAATATAATGGAAGAACCAACTATTATAGTAAACCTCAATTGTCGTTAAATCATTTTTGGAATATCAATGATGATTTAAACCTGAAAACGGTTGTTTATGCATCATTCGGACGGGGAGGAGGTATTGCAGGTTTTGGTGATGATCGTAACTTCAATGATTACCGAATTGGTGATAGCCGTAGCTTAATTGATTTTGATCGGTTGTATCGCGAAAATGCTGCGAACAGAGAGTCATCTACTTATATGGTGGCATCAACTAATCATCATAATTGGTATGGAGGTGTTTCTACTTTAGATTGGGATATCAACAATAAGCTTAAATTCATTGGAGGTGTTGATGGACGCTATTATTATGGACAGCATTACCAGGAAATTTCAGACCTTGTTGGAGGTGAATATACGGTTGTTACCCGTGATGTGCATGGTGTTTCAACAAACCATGTAGCTCGTGTAGGTGATAAGGTAGGATACGACAATGACGGAGAAGTACTTTGGGAATCTGTTTTTGGACAGCTTGAGTACAGTGAGGGGCGTTTATCTGCTTTTGCTAACCTGGCTGCTGCTAATGTATCGTATCGTCGTATCGATTATGGTAACTATGCTTATGGCGATCATATTTCACCTTGGGTTCATAGTCAAACTATTAGCTTGAAAACAGGTGTTAACTTCAATATTGATGAGAAGAACAATGTATTTTTCAATACTGGGTATTTCCAACGTCCTCCATTAATGAATGCAGTGTTCATGAATCATACCAATGAAATAAATGATGATGCTAAAAATGAAGGAATCTTCAGTGCAGAGTTAGGTTATGGATTGCGCACAAAAACATTTGCTGCCAATGCCAATGCTTATTACACCTACTGGATGGATAAATCAATGGTTCGCACTATGTATGATAATGGTGAGGTTGCAGGATTTGCTAATATTCTTGGTTTGAATGCAGTGCATATGGGTGTTGAAGTAGATTTCGAATGGCGTCCGACCAACAAATT
The DNA here is from genome assembly GCF_963668385.1 of uncultured Carboxylicivirga sp. Classification (GTDB taxonomy): domain Bacteria; phylum Bacteroidota; class Bacteroidia; order Bacteroidales; family Marinilabiliaceae; genus Carboxylicivirga. The sequence goes on along the minus strand of NZ_OY764327.1, from coordinate 5,736,345 downwards.
AACTGTTACGGGTATGGGATCTGTTGGTGATTGGAGATGGGCTGATAATGTGAATGCTACTTTTGTTGATCAGGATCAAAATGTATTAGGGCAGTACGATTTGTATACCAAAGATTTGAAAGTGGGTAATGCAGCTCAGATTACCGCTGCTTTAGGTGCTAAATACGAAGTGTTGGATGGTTTAAGTGTAGGAGCTGATTACAACTTCTTTGCTAAAAACTATGCCAACTTCTCGCCAGAGGATAGAACGAGTGAAGATATGGAAGGTGTTCAAGCCTGGCAGATGCCAAACTTTGGATTGGTAGATCTAAATGCGGTTTATCGATTTAAAATGGGTAAGTTGAATGCTTCTGCATTTGGCCAGATTAGTAACCTTCTGGATACATGGTACATTGCCGATGCTAACGATGGAACTACCTGGGATGCATCAACCATGTATATCGGTTTAGGTCGTACCTGGTCGTTTGGTTTAAAACTAAATTTCTAATAACAGACAGTTAAAGCAATAGAAAAATGAAATTACTTACGAATCTATTATATATCTTTTTTGCGTTTGCCGTAGTATCTTGTGATCCGTTGGCCGATTTTCGCGATGATCTGGATGATGGCTTGGAACAAGATGACGATTGGTTTATTTACATATCAGACCGAACATTGGCTACTGAAGCAGAGTACGGAGAAAATTCTCCATATGTATTAGCTGATGAAGATTATGAAAAGTCTTCCAATGAGGCTGTTGCTAAATATGGCAACTTCTCAGATTCGGCACCTTTTGAAAAATATTTGCCTGAATGTATAAGCCATTTATACGGAAATCCGGGAGAATTAGTAACAATGGAATTTGTTTATTATGCAGGTTCTTCTATTGACTCGACTTGTTTTGTAACTTTTGTTCGCGAAACACCAGCCGATTCTTCTTATTGGAAAGTGGTACCCAACTTTGTTTTGGAAGAATCGCTAGTTAGTGATGCAACCGATAATTATACATTAGTTGGAGCTGATTATACTATGGTTGGAGAAGGTTATCCAAACTTTGATTTGCGATACAATTCGCGCGACCAAATTATTGATAAGATTAATACCATCATTAAATCTAAATTTATGTTGGATTTGGAAGAAGGTCAGATTTGGGAAGTTGAATTTACAACATATGGTCAAGGAGATGAAGTGATAGAATCGCCAATGTATTTCGAGGTTACAATTCAATAATTTTATATTGTCACAAAAAAGGGAAGCCAATTGCTTCCCTTTTTTTATGGAATTTATTACTTAATTCATAAACATAACGGTAAACTCACCAGTATAAGTTCCTTCAAAAACAACTCCATCTTCCATTGTTAAATCCATCTCTACCGTATAATTATTTCCGCCATTGTGTTTAATGGTTAAATTACCCCATTGTAAATTTGAAGAGATCATATCTGAATTATCATAGGTAACATAATTAGTTAACCAGTTATCAAGTAGCTTACTGTCTTTGGTTTGAGGATAGCTATAATGACCTTCAATAGTTTCCTTCGTGAATGATTCAACATCAATGCTTAATATGGTTCCTTGTGTTTCGGTACCGCTTGCAAAAGTAATTCCGGTATGGCCCGAATCATCTATTGAAACTCCGAGTATGGCTGCCGTATTAATACTAAAGTTTTTATCGTTCATTGTAACTGAGCTACCGTTAGGCGATTCATCATCTTTATTGCAGCTAAAAACAGCTAATGTAACCAAAGTAAGCAGGATGAATTTGAAATTTTTCATGAATGTTTATTTAGATAAAAATAAACCATATAAACGTCAGATGTTTGAATATTGTTACGTTTTGTTAATAAGTTGTATTTATTGATATTCAGGAGAATGAAGTTTTTTTATTGTTTTTTTGTGGAATCAGTCAGCTTGTTGCATCCTTACTGTAAATAATCAAATGAAACTAATCTAAAACCTGATTTATATGCAACTTATCCAAATCAAACGAATTTTATTTCTACTTATTTACTTGCTTTTAGCTATAAGCGTTATCTATGCTCAAAAAGAAAATATTCTTGTCAGTGGAACCATGACTGACAACCAAGGCGAAGCCATACCTGGACTGTCTGTTACTATTGAGGGAACTAACAAAGGTACAATAACAGATATTGATGGGAAGTATCAGATTGAAGCTCCATTGGGATCTACGCTTGTTTTCAGTTTTATAGGCATGAAAACCAAGAAAGCTGTTGTTACCCGAACTGGCTTGAATCCTGTAGGGAGCAGAATGATCATTCCGTTTAATCATGTGAAAGAAGATACCAGATTTGTTCGAGATGCTGAAAAGAAAGCATTAAGTGATTCGGCTAAGGTTGCTAACAGGCTTAAGTATTATCGTAGTTATATTGCTGATTCAAGTATTATTGAAAGTTATAACCGGGTAACAATGAGTGCTATGGATATAAATTCAAATCGGCTCGAGAGGCAGATACGAAGGTATGGTAACCTACAGAACGATCAATTTTACCAATTGGGCGATATTGTATTAAAAACCAATTTTGCTTTTGAAAAAGCTGCACGTTTACCCGAACTTCAATCAAAATATACACAAGGGAGGCCTTTGGATGGTAAGTTAAGTTATCAAGGGCCTTCAACTGGAGAAATATTTTCCTGGGGGCCTCCTCTGGACAATCTCGAATTTGATGGTATATCTAATTCAAATGACATAAACGGTTCATTAGTGCCAAAAGCAAATGGTAATGGAATGGCGGCAAATGCGTATGATCCTGCAGATGTTTTCCAAACAGGTTTTATTAATTCATACAATCTTACAACTTATCATACTTTAGGATCGGCCCATTTGGATGTTGGTTATCGTTATTTATTAAGTTCAGGAATAATTCCGGGAGAGGAAACTCAAAGTCATCGCTTCAATGTAAAGTTGGATTTAAACGATTATTTTAAGGCTAATTTGAGCTATTTTAATTCAAAAGATAATTTTCGGGACGGAATTATGAAGTCTAGAATTATATCAGCTGCTTATCTCACTCCAGTTTCATTTGATAACAGTTTTGGGTTGTCAGCGAAAGATGCACAGAGCAATCAGTCCGTCATTTACCATCCGGATGGATCCATAAGAAGTGCATCACCCGGAAATTTAGATAATCCTTATTTATTTGTTCAGAAAGGTATTGATAGAAATAATCAACAATCATTTCTTTATAAGTTTGATTATACAAGATATTGGTCGCGTGGCCATATTAATGCTGACTTTTCGGGCGAATATTATAATCATAAAAGAGTATTGAATTTTCCTATAGGAACAGTAGGTAATGAAGGTGGAGTAAGTAATTTTCGAGACGAAGCACAGACTAACTATTTTGCAAGTGCTTATATCGAGAATTATTTAATTGGTTATAAATTCCGATTTAGCATGCCTGTTAGAGGAGAGTTTTATGACTATAGCAGAGAACTAATCCTAAATGATCCAATTTCGGAAAAAATTAATCAGACTCGAAATATTCTTACAGCCAGTCCGGAAGTTCACTATTCGGGATATTATGATGATATCGTTCATATAAAAGCTGGTATGAATCTTTACACATCTTCAACGAGCGGTCAAGTTTATTATCGTCCGAATTTTGGAATTAGTTTTTCCCCGTTTAGTTGGCTCGATCGAACATTTTATTGGGATACACAAGATGTATTTCAGAGCTTCAAGCTGAAGCTGGATTATGTGACACAAATAAATGAGTATGTATTTGATTATCATGTAGGATTGAATAATTCGTTAAAATACAATGTGTCTGATTTTAATTCTTATTTCGAAGATCAGGAGATAGGTGTTGCCAAGAATATTAAGCCTGAAATTGTTTCGAAACTTGATTTTAGTATTGAAGCAAGTTTTTTGAATGGAGCTCTTCAGTCATCAACCTCGTTTTACTGGAACCAGCGCAATAACTGTATATTTCCTGTTTTAGATTCTGATGAACTGACTTTCGAAAATTTGGGAGATATTAAAATAAAAGGGTGGGAAGAAACTTTGTCAGCCCGTTTATTGAATCATTCTTTCAAGTGGAATGCAAATCTAACGTTGGCTCAGATCCATTTAAAAGTATCGAATTCAAATTTTGAGCAGGCTGTTCCGGTTGCAGGTTTTGCTGATGTAAATACAGCTTTTATTAAGGATTATAGCCCCGGAGTTATAACTGGAAGCATGTGGTTGAGAAACTCTGAAGGGCAAAATGTAATAGGAGATGATGGCTTTCCGTTGGTGGATAATTCTCCTGCAGTTTTGGGTGATCCTAATCCTGATTTTTTAGCTGGTTTTACTAATACTTTTTCCGTAAGAGGGATTCAATTCGGATTTACGCTGGATGCAGTGTTGGGTGGCGACCTTTGGAACGGAACACAGGCTGCTTTGGATTATTACGGAGTTTCGCAAAAAACAGCAGATGAGCGACTCACTCGTAACTATATTTTTGACGGTGTAAAGCAGGATGGATCAATAAACAATACACTGGTATCCTTTGCGCCTGATGACGGATTTGTTAACGATAACCGTTGGGTTAGGTACGGAGTTGAAGGCGTGGCTGAAGATTATATTCAGGATGGTTCGCGACTGGTTTTGAAAGAGTTGTTTTTTACCTACAATTTCAATGTAAATACTGTCAGACGTTGGGGTCTCCAGAAACTATCCCTAACTGCCGTTGCTAACAATCTGTTTACCATATCTCAATACAAAGGAAATCTGGGCTCCAATACACTTTGGGGACACAGTAATACCATGGGACTCGATTATTTTAATAGTCCTCAGATCAGACGATATGGATTAACGCTACAAGTAACATTTTAATGAAAAACCTAAACCTGTATATTATGAAAACAAAAAGATATTTACCCTTACTTTTTATGTTACCGCTTTTAATCACAATACTTTCGTTTACCAATGTTGATGAGTTATTTGTTGGTTTTTTGAAAAAACGATTGGTGGAATACAATCTGTATTATCCGGTTGAAAAAGCTTATCTACATACCGATAAAACCTTTTATAAACCGGGAGATGATATTTGGATTTCGGGATATTTAATGGATGGCATCACTTATCAGCCTTCAAATATCAGTACGGTTCTTTATGTCGAATTAATTGATCCCAAAGGATCTGTTTCGCAACGTCAGAAGTTTATGGTAAAAAACGGACAGAGTAAGGCTCATTTTAAATTAGCAGAAACAGCTTCTGGTGGATTATATAAGTTGAAAGCTTACACTCGTTGGATACAAAACTTTGGAAATAAGTTAGTTTTTGAAAAGAAGTTACAGATACAAAGCATCATCAAACCAAATTTATTATCTACTCTTGATTTTGAAAAAGAAGCATACGGAGCTGGTGATACTGTTATTGCCAATATTAGCATACGTGATTTACAGAATCAGTCGGTCGCTAATCAGCAATTGAATTTTTCTGTTCAAATAAAAGGAACAGAGATTAAAAAGGATAATACTAATACTGATGATGATGGGAAAGCAAAGATTACGTTTGTACTTCCTGATAAACTAAATTCGTCAGATGGGGTTTTAAATGTAGTTTTCGGATATAAGGGAAGGAACGAATCCATATCACGAGCAATTCCTATTGTGTTAAATGTTATCGATTTACAATTTATGCCCGAGGGTGGTGATGCTATTGAAATGTTACCTTGCCGAATGGCATTTAAAGCGCTGAATGAATTTGGGAAACCTGCTGATGTTGAAGGAGAAATTAGAGATAGTAAAGATAAACTGATCAATACATTTAAAAGTTTTCATCAGGGAATGGGAGCATTCGATTTTGTTCCTGATTCGAATGAAACTTACCGGGCAATAGTATTGAAGCCAGCAGGAATTCGCAAACCTTTTTTCTTGCCCAAACCCAAACCAGAAGGTTTTGTGCTTCATCTGGATAAAAGAGAGGGTGATGAATATGTATTTTCAATATTTTCTAACGTTGAGGAAAAAGTTCACATAGTAGTACAGGCTAGGGGCGAAATATTATATACTAAAAGCAGAATACTGCCTAAGGGTAAGATCACTGAAAATATAAAGCTTGCTAATGAGGACTTATCTGGAGTGGCGCAAATTACCGTATTTGATGATTATGAAAGGCCGCTGGTCGAACGCTTGTTTTATGTATTTCCTGAAAATAAACTCACTATTGGCATTACCACTGATAAAACAATTTATGCCCCTCGTGAAAAAGTAAAAATGTCACTTGTGGTAAAGGATAAGAACGGACAACCGGTTGAAGGTAATTTTTCATTGGCGGTTGTGGATGATAAGATAGTGACTTTTGCTGACGATAAACAGGATAACATTCTGTCGTATTTATTGCTATCGTCCGAAGTAAATGGAGATATTTATGAGCCTTCATTTTACTTTAACCCTGATAAAAAGAAAGCACCTGAAGCGATGGATTATCTGTTGCTAACCCAAGGCTGGCGAAGGTTTGTTTGGAATGATATACTCGAACTTCAAAAGAACAAAGTTATGGAGCCTGAACGATTCGATTTGGTTTCGGGCAAAGTTGTGAATTCGTATGGGCAGGGAGTAAAATCAAAAGTTATTGTGGTGGATAATGAGCACAAAAAATTCTCAAAAATCACAACAAACGAAGGAGGACGATTTGCCGTGTCGGGCCTTGATAATTATAACTATTTACAGATTTATGCTAAGTCGTTGGATCGTAAAAACAAGTATGTTAACATTAATATTAGTCAATCATCATTTAATAAAGTTCAGAGAACAACCAATACACCAACTATATTTGGAACAGCGAGAGTAGATCCATTGATAGCTGAGAGTCGTGATGTCAACAATTCGATTGCAATGGATGAGGAGATATTTGAAGAATCAGAAGTTGTTTTGGATCCATCTCGCCAGAATCGCATGTCCGCTTCATGGTCGATGGAGGATGATGCAGTTGCATTAGAAGAAGTAGTAACAGTTGGTTATGGTACCCAACGAAAATCAAGTGTAACAGGGGCCGTAGCATATGTTATTTCTGAGGATATACAAAGTGTAAATAATGATGTAAATTATAGCTTGCAAGGACAGGTGGCGGGCGTACAGGTTATTAATAGTTCGGGTACACCTGGTTCTAATTCGTCAGTAATGATAAGAGGTACGTCATCTATATCGGCAAATAATAATCCTTTATATATTGTTGATGGAGTTGCGGTTGCAGATGTGAATCAAATAAATGCCAGCGAAATTCAGAATATTGAAGTATTAAAAAATGCTTCTGCAACTGCTATTTACGGGTGCCGAGGTGCAAATGGAGTTATTTTTATTAATACCAAGAAAGGCAATTATAGTAATTATAACAGGCAAAGAAAGTACTCTCGAAAGCTTGCTCAGCGTTATGTTTCGGGTGGATATCAATTTGATAAAGTGAAAGAGTTTTATGTTCCTCGATACCAAAGTGGAGATGTAAAAGGATTTGATAAGCGCGAGACAGTTTATTGGAATCCAACGGTTGCAACAGATCATAAAGGAAAGGCTGAAGTTGAGTTTTTCAATTCTGATGAGGTAACTACTTTCAGAACCATAGTGGAAGGAATTGGTAATAATGGTTTGGTTGGCCGAGTTGAAGGATTTTATTCAACCCGTAAGCCTTTACAAATGGAGGCTAAAGTACCGCCTTACCTTACTTTTGAGGATGAATTGGACGTAGCTGTGTTGATTACCAATAATACAGATAAAACTATTGAAGGTGATTTGAAGATTTCGCACCCTCAATCATGGACTTTCATCAATCAACCTCCAGTTGTAGTAAATGTTGATTCTGGTTCATATAAAGAAGTCAGGTTGAAGTTTAGAGTAGGATCAGAAACAGGAAAAGACAGTTTGTCTTTCAGTTTTGGAGATAAGCAATATCAAACCGAATTTGTCGCCGAGACGAATATTGTGAGTAAAGGATTTCCTGCCGAGATGTCTTATTCGGCCAGAGCTATCCAATCCGAATTTAGTTTTGATTTGTCTTCATCAGTACATCAAAGTGCCCATATGAGTGTCTCTGTTTACAATAATGTGCTCGCCGAAGTTATGGATGGAATAGAGTCGGTTATTCGTCAGCCACATGGTTGTTTCGAGCAGGCTAGTGCATCAACTTATCCAAACGTGTTAATTCTAAAATACCTGGAAGAAACAGAAAATGTTGATTCTGAATTACGTGAAAAAACACTGTCGTATATCGATGCTGGTTACAAAAAACTGGCTGGTTACGAAACAAAGAAAAATGGTTTTGAATGGTTTGGTAATACTCCTCCTCACGAGGGATTAACAGCTTTTGGCTTGATGGAGTTTTACGATATGAAACAGGTTTATAAAGGCGTGGACGACGCAATGTTAAAACGAACAGTTGATTGGTTACTAAGTAGAAAAAATGGTAAAGGCGGTTTTAATATAAACAAAGGGAAGTACGGTTTTTCAGGTGCTTCGGAGGAAGTAACCAATGCTTATTTAGTTTATGCATTTTCGGAAGTGGATTTACCATCCGATGACTACGAACTTGAATTTAATAAAGCCTATGATGAAGCTTTGAGGAGTAAAGATGCTTACCGACTTGCATTAATGGCGAATGCATGTTTGAACCAAAAGGATACAGTAAAGGCAAAACAACTTATAGATTATATTATCAGGAAAGTACAAAAAGGTGGAGCAGATAATTTAAAAGCTGATCATTCAATAGTGCGGTCATGGGGTAAATCACTTCAGGTTGAAGTAGCGGCATTATCGGCCATGGCTTTGATGAAAAACGGTGAAGAGCATTTTACCGAACTTCTTACTTTAATAGATTATGTTTTGGGAGCCCGAAGTTATGGAGGTTTTGGCTCAACTCAGGCAACAGTGCTATCGTTGAAAGCTATTACTCAATATGCTGGCATTGTAAATAAGATGCCTGAAAATGGAAGCCTTGTTCTTAAAATTAATGATAAAGATGTATTGACTCGTCAGATAAGTGCTGATGATAAATTAATTGTCTTGGATAGCCTTGATCAGTACTTGTCATCAGGAGTTCAAACATTTCAATTAGAGTTTAAAGGTTTGAGAAATCCGTTGTCGTTTACGGCTAATGCAAAATGGATGCAAGCTTTGCCGGTTTCATCCGATAAATGTAAAGTGCAGTTAAAAACAAATTTGATGAAAGTGGAATGTAAGAAGAATGATCTTGTTCGTATGTCGGTTCAGTTGACTAACAAAACCCAATCGGGTTTACCAATGACATTGGCAATGATTGGTATACCATCTGGCTTATCAGTTCAGCCATGGCAACTGAAAAAGCTGCAGGAGGAGCATGTGTTTGATTATTACGAAATTTATCAGAATTACCTGGTGTTGTATTATCGCGAAATGGCATCTTCAGCTATAAAAACAATCAATCTTGATTTAAAAGCAGAAGTGTCAGGTATGTATACAGCACCGGCAAGTTGTGCTTATTTATATTACACCAAAGAGTACAAAGACTGGCAGAAAGGTGAAGAAATTAAAATAACCAATCCGTAATTTGAATAATCCGCGAAGTCGTCTTATCTGGCTTCGCGGATTATTATCATTATTTCAAATGTCCCATAGGGTCTTAATGTTTTATTTCGCATCATTCTTGATTATTTTATTACTTTCGGGGCGTTTTGGTGGATTTTCTCTTTCAGAGGAAACCTTAATATGGGAATCCGGTGCTTCAATAGATTTGAAAAATCCGGAGCTGTACCCGCAGCCGTAAGTCTGTTCAATTATTGAAATACCATAGTCACTGATTGCATTTGTAGTTGGGAAGACTTCAATAATAAGATGAGCCGGAAGACCTGCCTGAACAAGAATAGCTTTCGGGATTAAGGGCAAAATGATATCTGCATGAATTCATTTTTCAAAAGGGTAATGTTTTTTGATAGAAGATTAATTGGCTATCAAAACATGAAAGCTTAATTAATATGAATTAAAATACAAATAAGATGAAGGGCTTTGTTTTAGCTGGAACAAATAGCGGATGTGGAAAAACCACTGTGTCAATAGGATTAATGTCGTTGCTGAAAAGTAAAGGCTTGCAAGTGGCTCCATTTAAGACTGGTCCGGATTATATCGATCCATTATTTCATCAAAAAATACTCGATACACCATCGTACAATCTTGATACATATATGTTGCCCTCCGAGGCTATTCAATATCTGTTTTCAAAGCATTGCATAAGTAAAGATATTGCTGTGATAGAAGGAGTAATGGGTATGTACGATGGTAAAGGAGAGGAATCACAAGGAAGTACCCATGAGTTAAGTCAGCAATTGAATCTGCCGGTTGTTTTGGTGGTAAATTGTAAAGGACTTTATCAGTCGGTAGGAGCCATTGTAAAAGGTTTTGTCAACTATAAAAGTAATTCGAGTGTAAAAGGGGTAATTCTCAATCACTGTTCGAGTAAAGAGTATTATAATTTTTTAAAAGGCATCATCGAAAAAGAATGTGGTGTAAAGTGTGTGGGGTATGTGCCTTTTAATAAGGATTTTTCGCTCGAAAGTAGGCATTTAGGTTTGGTACAGGCCGAAGAAGTGGAGGATTTACAAGCTAAAGTGCAACAATTGACCCAGCATCTGGCTGATACCATTGATGTAAATGCTTTGCTTGAGATTTCGGAATTGGAACCAACTAAGTCAGCTACTTTACAATTACCGGATATTGATTTATCGGATTTGCATATTGGGGTTGCCTACGATAAAGCTTTTCGATTTTATTATCGCGATAACCTGGAACTACTTCAGGAGCTAGGCGCTACACTTCATTATTTTAGTCCGTTATCTGATAGATGCTTACCAAATAATTGTAATTGTTTGTATATAGGTGGTGGATATCCTGAAGTTTTTGCAACGCAGTTATCTGCTAATTCTCCGCTTTTACAACATGTTAATGAGCAGGTTCAAAAAGGTTTACCAGTTTATGCTGAGTGTGGTGGATTAATGTATTTGACCCAAAAAATTATTAGTCTCGAAGGAGAGGAATTTCCGATGACAGGCATCTATAATACCGATGTACAAATGACTAAACGTTTACAACGCTTTGGTTATGCCCAACTTGAATATAATGGAATTTCAACACGTTGTCACGAGTTTCATCACTCCGATTTAATTGAGGATGAAAACCATTGTAACTATATTAAAACCTATCAGCTTAGTAAAACAGAAAAACTGACTGACTGGCAATGTGGTTTACTTTATAAAAATTGCCTGGCTGGCTATGCGCATAATCACTTCTACTCTAATTTCGAATTCTTCAAGGAATTAATAAAGCTTTGGAGGTCCAATAAATAGTTCGTGCCCAAGAGGATGTATTAATTGATTATCTTTGTAGCTCAGGCATTAAAACAGGGAGATGGAAGTAATTATTATTGAAGATGAGGTTTTGCTGGCAGATGCGTTGCACAAAGAGTTGATAGCTTTAGATCCTACAATCAGAGTTATCAAGCAATTGACTAATGTAGCTGATAGTATTGATTGGTTGAGTAAGAATAGTTGTGATTTAATCTTTTCTGATATTGAATTAACTGATGGTAATTCGTTCTCTATCTTTAATGCCCTTCATATTAATATACCAGTTGTATTCACCACTGCTTACGATCAGTATGCCATAAAGGCTTTTGAAACCAATAGTATTGGTTATTTGCTTAAACCAGTGGAGAGCGAAGACCTTGAGAAGGTACTGGATAAATTCAGACAGAACCAGTTAAATAGTCCGCTTTTAAATCAGTTTATGAATCATTGGTCGGTTAATCAGACCGATTCGAAAACATCGCGCTACTTAAACCGATTGTTATTATCCATTGGTAATATTCAAAAACCTGTTTCAGTCGACGAAATTGTATATTTTATGGCCGATGACAGATATTTGTTTGCCATCACTAAAGGGGGCAAAAAGTATTATTACGATGCTACCTTATCGCAACTAGAGAATGAGTTGGATCCCATCTTGTTTTTTAGGGCCAATCGCCGTTATTACATTAATAAAAACCATATCAATGAAATAAAAACTATTAGCCGAAGTCGTTTGATTATTGATATGACCGAACCGGGAGATGAAGAGATTGTTGTAAGTTACTCGCGTAGTAAGGAATTTAAAGAGTGGTTAATTAGCTGATGTATAAAATACTATTTAATAAAAGAAATGTAATTGCTCTGGTGGTTTTGGTGGTTATGTTTACGTTTGGTACTTATTGGATTCGGGCTAAAATGCATCAGCAATATCAGTTGGTAAGTTTATCAGTTATTCATGGTACAACAAAAGGATATCAAGAATTTCTTGATTCTTATTTCGATTCGTATAGGAAAGTATTATTTCAGATTGATCAGTTATGGCAGATTTCAGATGATGGAGAAAAGAACCAGATAGTTCTAAAAACGCTCCTGGATATGGATAGTACCATTGTGGCAGTGGCAGTATTGGATCAAACTGAATTATTAGCGGTTTACGATGATAGTGTTATTGCTAATTTACCAGATTTATCTCTGTTATTAAAGTCAGATTCTATTAATAATCAACATTCTTGTATTGTCAATCAGCGGTTTTTATTTGTGGGTGATAGAATGTCGAATACTTCAGTTTACGGAAGAGGTATATTAGTTGATTTGCATCGCTTGCACCAGAAGTTTATAAAAGATAATGTGTATACATCGGTTTATCAGGTGTTGATAAATCAATGCGGTCAGTGTATTTATCATCCCGAAATAGAGATGGTTGGTAAAGATTATCCACTACCCAACTATTTGTTTTCGAATGGAAGTTACAACTATCATCAGTTCGATACACTCCACCTCGATCAGTCTGATTATTTACAGCTTTCTGTTTATAAGGAATATCGTACAATGTCGTTTATGGGAAACGAATGGGTGGTGATAAATGTCTCTCCCGGATTTGAAATAAAGGATATGATTGCCGAGCAGGAACGCAACATGGTTTTACTGTTTGTTTTGTTTTTGGGCATATTATTAGGTATTCTAATGTTTGGGATTTTACATTGGAAGCGAGAGTTTTTACTTAGGTCATCAGCCGAACAAGAGAATTTAAATCTTTTGCTTAAAAATGAGAAACAAAAGAGTGAAACAATATCTATTAAGCTGGAGCTGCTGCGTTCGGGATTAAATTCTCATTTTATGTTTAATTCCTTGGGTACAGTAAAGGCGCTAATTAGTAATGAGGATAAAACAGCTCGCGAGATGTTGAAAAAACTTTCGCAGCTATATCGCTATCAGTTAAGGATTGAAGGGGAGATAATGGTTACCTTACGCGATGAACTTACTTTTACGCAAACCTATGTTGATGTAATAAATATCCGTATGAATTCATCTATTCAAATGGATATAACCAATTTGGATGATTATTTAAATACGAAAGTACTACCGGTATCACTGCAACTTTTAGTCGAAAACTGTATTAAGCACAATGTGGCTTCAGAGGCTAATCCACTGCTGATTACTATTACCATTAAAGATGATCGAATTTATGTTGTTAACGAGCTACGTCCAAAAGTAGCTTTGGTTGAAACAAATGGAAAAGGGCTCAATAATTTAAATACCCGATATATGCTTATCTCGCAGCAGGAATGCAGTTTTAAAAAGCAAGGGGGAAGTTTTATTGCGTCAATACCACTAATAAAGGCATAGAGTGTTTTATGAATGTCTTTATTGTACTTGAGGGGTGTTGGCAAAGGGGTGTTTCAGGAGTGTAAAGATGTTATTTTTATTGATGGGGTGCAATTGAGGTAGTTTGAGAATTTAAAGACACACTTCATCTTTTTTATTCACTCATCTATTTTACAAGTTCACTACCTTGTTTTTTCATTTCACTTAAATGCCTTTGTAAAACCATCTAAAAGCAACTAATCTTGTGCTTTACAAATTGTTGCAGTTCATGAATATTACATTTCGACTTATTAGTCTTTTGTTAGTTGGGCACTTCTGTATATTTACTAAAGCACAGGTAAATTACGATCGTTCAATACCAATGAATCCCAAAGTAGTTAAGAAAACTTTGGATAATGGTTTTACATGCTATTTACAGAAAAATTCATTGCCTGAGAACCAAGTGCAAATGCGAATGATTATAAAAGCGGGTTCTATTCTTGAAACAGAAGAGCAACGTGGTTTTGCTCATTTTCTGGAGCACATGGTTTTTAATGGTAGCAAGCATTTTCCGGAATATACCTTAATTGATTATTTACAAAGTATTGGAGTTGAATTTGGTGGAGATGTAAATGCTTATACCGGATATGACGAAACGGTTTATATGTTACCTCTACCTAATGCCAAGAAAGAAACTTTAGACAATGCGTTTTTATTTTTTGGCGATATCCTTTCTGGATTAACGCTTAGTACACAAGCGATAGATAATGAGCGTAATATTATTTTAGAAGAATGGCGTACCACAATTGGTTTAAATCAGCGCTTAAAAGAGGCAATGTATCCATTGCTTTATAATAATTCGCGTTACTTGGAGCGCATGCCTATTGGTTTAATGGATGTGGTGACTAAAAAAGGAAACGACGAAGAACTTCGAAAGTTTTATCGATCGTGGTATCGTCCTAATTTAGCCAGCTTAGTTGTTGTAGGCGACTTTGATCAGGCAGATATTGAGCAACGTATTAATAATATATTCGGATCGATACAAAATCCCAAGAATGCACCAGAGCGTCAATACTACACCGTTCCTCTTCAGGATTCAACGAAAATTGCAATTATAAAGGATAAAGAAATAACCAGTACATCGGTAAAGCTCATTCATAAGTTTCCCCATCGAGAGGAAAAAACACTGAAGGATCTTAAGCGAAGTGTGGAGAATATTATTTATACATATATGGTGAATCAAAGGCTGACAGATGTAGCACAGCAAAAGGAGGCTCCTTATATGTATGCACAATCGTATGCTACTAGTGCAGCAGGAAATACTGATCGTTACATGTCGATTGTAACAACCAAGAGCGATCAGATTATTGAAGGTACTCAGGGCTTGTTGCGCGAATTGCTTCGAATTAAAGAATATGGTTTTACACAAGCGGAGTTAGATCGTAAGAAGGAAATTCTTGGTAACGATTATAAACGCATGGCTAGTGAAGAAGACAAATTGCAATCGGGTGATATTATGGAGGCTATTACAAACCATATTATTTATGGCGAAGAAAATTCCAGCTTATCATTTAAAGCACAATTTATTGAACAAGTGTTGGACGAAATCTCTTTAACTGATATTCAGAATTTAGTAAATGAGTATATCGATTTTTCGAAGAAGAATCAAATCATTATTGTTACAGCACCCGAAAATAGTATCACACCAACACAAGAGGAGTTATTAAGTGTTATCAATAATAGTAAAGAGGAAAAACTTGAACCATATAAAGAATTTGAGGTTTCAGACACATTGATGGATACTATTCCTGAAGCAGGAATAATTAAACAAGAGACGTACTCGGAGGAGATGGGAATTACTACCATAGAGTTTGATAACGGAGTAAGCGTTGCCTTAAAACCAACTAATTTTAAAAGCGATGAAATCAGATTCTCGTCAATGCGAGAAGGTGGTTATTCATTGGCTTCAACCAATCAATTTAATAATGCCTCGATGGCTGCATTATTGGTTTCGCAAGGAGGATTAGCCAATTTTAGTGCTTTGGAACTCGAACGGATTAATTCTGGCAAACAGGTTTATGTTGCACCTTATATTCACAGATATACTGAAGGAGTAACTGGTTTTTCATCAAAAACTGATTTTGAGACATTGATGCAGTTAACATATTTAACCTACACACAGCCGCGTAAAGATGTTGATCAATTCCATCACTTCATAGAAAACAAAAAAGAGTACAATAAAAATGCTTTAAATAATCCCGATTCGTATTTTACCGATGGAGTTAATAAGGTAATGATGCAGAACAGCCCGCGTACAGCAACCTTATTAACACCCGAAGAATTGGATGAGATTGATCTTGATAAAGCCTTTGATTTTTATACATCGCGTTATAGTTCAGCCAACGGATCACGCTTTTTTATTGTGGGTAGTTTTGATGTGGATTCAATTAAGCCTCTACTAACCCAGTATTTAGGAAGTTTACCTGGTAATAAAATTGTAACTAAATATAAGGATTACGGTATACGTCCTCCTAAAGGCGAACATCGGTATGATTTTCCTAAAAATCGTGTTGAAAAAGCAAAAGCCTTAATTCGTTTTACGGGGAAATATAAAGATACACAAAGGGCAAGAATTGAGATGGGGCTGTTGAGCGATATTTTGACAATACGATTAAATCAAAAATTGCGCGAAGAGATTGGAGGTGTTTATTCTCCATTTGCCTCATCAAATGTACTGCAGCGTCCGTACATGCATTATCGAATGGATATATATTTTACGTGTTCTCCAGCTAACCTTGATACATTATTGCAAGCAACTTTTGGCGAAATCGATAAGATGAAAATTCAAATAGAGGAAACTAATCTTGACAAGGTAAAGAAAGCATGGCTTAAAAACAGGAAAGGTTCGTTAAATACAAATGGTTATTGGCGAAGAGTTTTGGAAGATCAGTGGACAAGGGGGGAAGATGAAAAAGATCTTGAGAGCTATGAGGAGCAGATTAACAATGTTACAGCAAAGCAATTAAGCAAACTGGCTCGAAAATACTTAGATAAATCAAAGCATCTTGAGTTTATTCTAAGTCCAGAGGAGTTATAGAATTAGATAGTATTGTAATTGGTGAAGAATAAGAGAATGAAATTAATGAAGCAAATATTATTGTTCTTAATTGTTGGTTTTAGTAGCATCTCTATTAGTGGACAAGTGGGGCGAACTATAGAGGGAATTGTTACTGATGCTTCAACAGGAGAGAGCTTAATTGGCGTTAGTATTTTTCTGAAAAATACCACATCAGGTGTGATAACCGATTATGAAGGCCATTATCACTTTGGAGGTTTAGTACCCGAAAGTGTTTTGCAGTTTTCGTATTTGGGATATGAACTTCAGGAAATTACCGTGGGGGACAGAGCAATAATTGATGTTCAATTAGAACCAATGGTGCATGATTTAGATGCAGTTGTTGTATTTGGTGAAAATCAAAAAGATGTAAGAACCATTACTGGTTCGGTTGGAAAAATCGATACTAAAGTTTTTTCAGCCGGAACACCTGCTGCATCGTTCGATCAGTTATTACAAGGGCAAGTGGCTGGTTTGGCCATTCAGTCAACTGGTGAGCCTGGCGAGAAATCAACCATCCGTATCAGGGGGAATAATTCCTTAGGAATTCGAGCAAAAGATGATGCTGAGTTAGAATCAGCTAACCGTGCCAACGAACCTTTATATATTTTGAATGGATCACCTATTTCATCAGATGTTTTTAATACCATTAATCCTGATGATATTGTGGATATTCGAGTGTTGAAAGATGGATTATCAACGGTTGAATACGGTACAAGGGGTGCAAATGGTGTAATCGAAATTAAGACTAAAAGAGGTATTGTTGGAAAAACCCAATACAATGTGCGATATCAACATACTGTAAAACCAATTTCAGGATTAGGCGGAATCAGTTTGATGGGCTCTGCTGAGAAGCTGGCTTTAGAGCGAGAATTAGAAATTGTATCTGGGTTAGGATACATCTATTCTCCAACATCAACCGACTCTGAAGAGGAGATATACATCAAAAATAAGCGATATCGCGAATTAGAATCGGTTAATACCAATTGGTTAAAAGAACTATCTCGTATTGCTCAGGTAAAAGATTTACAGTTAAGCATGTCTGGTGGGGTTGATGATACTCGTTATTATTTATCAACGAGTTACTATGATGAAGAAGGGGGATACGAAAGATCGTGGGCAAATCGTTTTACTACACGTTTCAATCTTGATCATAATTTAAACGATGACGTGGCCATAGGTTTCGACTCTTCTATCGGGCGTAGTAAAAGCTCCAAATCTGCCACTTCGCCAGCAAGTTTAATTTATACTTTGCAACCATACGAAACAGTAGCTACTACTGATTTCATTGCACGCGATCCTGTATCTATTAATGGACAGTATTTCGAAGATCCATTTGATGAATTGAATAATCGATATTCGGAGTTAACTACCTGGAGGTTGGATTTAAATACCAATTTAAACTGGACGGTATTCGAAGGTTTAAACCTAAATGCAAAAGGTGGTATTACTTATAGTGATGGCGAAAACAATAGCGTTACTCTTGCGAATAGTATTGTTGAAGCCGCTGGCAAAATTAAAGGAGAAGGTGCTTTTGCTAAAAATGAGTCCAAATCGCTAATTTCTAGAGTTAACCTTAGCTTTGATTACAATAAGCATCTTGGTGATCATTCTTTTGCCTTAAGTGGCGGATCGGAATATATCCATACCAAAAGCTGGGGCTTTGGCTTTAATAGTATTGGTATATCTGAAAAAGTCGATCCTGAAATAGGAGCTAATCCTCAGGCTACTATTGCAACATCTAAATATCGCGATGCTTTGTTGGGATTTTATACAAGAGGTAATTATAATTTTAACTCAAAATACAACTTAACAGGTTCGTTCCGATACGATGGATCATCAATTCTTCCTGAAGATAAACGTTTTGTTCCAGCTTGGGGTGTTGGTGCAGCATGGAATATTCAAAAAGAAGAATGGTTTTCAAATATCACTTTGGTTGATCAGTTTAAATTGAGAGCTTCATATGGTGTAAATTACAATTCAGGAGGTATTCGTCAAACTTTAGGATTACCATTCTATAATTTCACTAATAGCAATACCTACATGGGTAATCGAGTTATCAATCTGGTAGAATTCTGGAATTCAGATCTCAAATTCGAACGTGCCAAACAATGGAGTGTAGCCCTCGATTTTGGTTTGCTCAAACATCGAATCTATGGTACTATTGAAGGATACATCAAACAAACCGATGACTTGCTGGCAACAGTTGATATACCGGCATCAAACGGATATTCATCGTTACTACGTAATATCGGACAGTTACAAAATCAAGGAGTTGAGTTGCAATTGAGTGCAGTACCTATTCGTACAGCTTATTTTCGTTGGACATCAAGCCTGAATTTTGCTTATAACCAAAATGAAATAACTGATTTGTATTTGCAAGATGAAATTAAGGTAGGGGATGAAGGATATTTTAGTGTAGGCGAAGCTATCAACTCAGCCTATGTTAAACATTGGGCTGGTGTTAATCCTGTTAATGGTATGCCGCTGTATTATGATGAAAACAACAACCTGGTAGCAGGAGGTGTTGCTCCTCAGATGACCGGTTTTGGTACATATACACATCCGGTAACAGGAGGTTTTACTAATGTTTTTAATTATCAGAATATTGAGGTGTCAACCTTATTTACATACGCATGGGGAGGAGTAAACTACAATAGCTTAAAAGCTCGCATGATTAGGAATGTTAAAAATGGTGAGGTGCCATATGCCGGATTTATGGATGATATCTGGTTAAAGCCTGGCGACGAAAAATCATTGCCTTATCCGAAGTTTTTTTCTGACACAAACGTTAATTCACTTTTTGTCGAAAATGCATCCTACATACGATGGAAAAATATTATTGTCAGATACAATTTAGGTGAGCAGCTGAAGCTAAAAGGTGTTGAATCATTAAAGATAACAGCTCAGGCAAATAATCTATTGACTATAACCGGGTACGAAGGTATCGATCCTGAAATTACCGGGGTAGGTCAACCTTTGCCGAAATCATTTACCCTGGGAATAGATGTTACTTTTTAATAAAATAACTATGATACGAAATATATCAATTTTAATGATTGGCTTAGGATTGTTTTCGTCTTGTTCGTTGCTTGATATTACCCCTGAAGATGTAGTATCGCAAGAACAAGCCTTTAATGATGTTGAGTCATATCAAATGGCTTTAAATAACTTGTATCTTACCCTTACATCATCAGTAATGAATATGCAAACAACCGACTTTGCATCCGATGATTTTGAAAGTGTAATTCCTGGTTATGCCGAATCAAATTATCTTATTTATAATTGGGACTATAAAACACAACCTCAGCCATATATATGGACTTATCAGTATCAGATAATTTCACGAGCTAATGTATTAATCGATAATTATACCACTGTGCCGGTTTCTACTCAGGAAGAGCAAGATGAAATGGACCAGATATACGCACAGGCATTGGGAGTAAGAGCCTGGAGTTTATTTAATACCGTTCAAGTGTATGCAGCACGCTATGATGGTAGTAATGGTAATGAGGATGGTATTCCTCTTAAACTGCACCTTACATTGGAATATTTGCCAAAATCATCTTTAGAGAAAGTATATGGGCAAATTTATTCCGATTTAAATCAGGCTGAAAGTTTATTATCAGAAAGTGATTATAGTGCTTCATCGAATTACGAATTTGGTACGAAAGCTATATGGGCTTTACAAGCAAGAGTAGCATTGTTTATTTCAGATTACGAAACGGCCAGAGAGGCTTCGGGTCATTTTATTAATACTGAGTTATTAGATAAAGAAAATTATTGGATGCTTTGGGAAGATCAGTTTGGTTCGTTGAATAAGGAAGTCATATTTATGACCCATGATTTAAGCGATACCGATGATGCCGATTTGATTGATTATCATGAGATATATGAGAATAATAGTGTGCGATTAAGTCAATATTTTATTGATAGTTTCGAAGAAGGCGATATTCGTAAGGATGAGAATTATATCAATTCTTCTCAGATGCCATACAAATATATTGTGCCGGTAAACGAACGCAATAGTGTAGTTGACCGAAATCTGAATTATAAACACTTCCGTTTGGCCGAGCAATATTTAATTTATGCCGAATCGGTATTAGAATCCAATCCTTCGGAAGCATTGCGTGTGATCAATATATTGCGCCAGAAACGAGGAGCCAGTTTGTTACAGACTGCACCTGATTTAACACAGATACAGCAAGAACGCCGAAGAGAATTATTTACCGAAGGATTACGCTTTTATGATTTAAAGCGCCTGTCGAGTCAATTAAATATTGTGGTACAACGAAGCAATGGCAATGTGCTATCACCCAATTCACCATTATATATTTGGAATGTGCCTAAAGAAGAAACTAATTCTAACCCCTATATCGATTAAGAGATGAAGAATAATGTAGTATTAGTTTTAGCAATGATGTGTTGTTTGGTATCGTGCGAGCATCCATACGAAAATATTACGGCTGATAAAACTTACAACGGAAATCCATTTGTTAGTTTAAGTTCAGAACAAGCATCGGTAAATATAGGAATTGATGCAGGTAATAATCAAACCGAGCAAGCCGGAGTATTTAAAGATAGTCTGGTATTAAGTCATGTGTTACAAGAGGATTTATCAGTATTGCTTGAAATTGTAGATGAAGAAACCATTGGAGAGGAGGATGTGAATTTTCGTTTTCAGTATACAGTTGTAATTGAAGCAGGTAAAAACTACGGTACATATACTGTAGAAGCACTCGATATACCATTGGAAGATATTAGCGAATATAAGTTGGCTATTCGCATAGTTGCTGTGGATAACGATAATGTTATTGCAGGTATGTATGGTGCCAAAAAAGAAAATGAAGAACGCCAGAAGCGTTTCAAAACCTATTCGTTTCAAAATTAGAAAAGTAAAATTTATATCACAGAATATTAACCTATATTAAAAAAGTAATTATGAAAAGCATTAAGTTATTATTAGCCTTGTTTTTGGGAGCTACTATTTCTTTTACATCTTGTTCGAGTGATGATGAGTTGACTCCGGAAGAACAAGAAGCAAAACAAACGGAAGAATTATTGGCTACTATTTCGGCAAATTATGATGAGATTACCTCAAAAGAATGGTCTTATAAAGAGTTTCAGCCTTCAGATGATATGCTAGCGGCTTCGCAAACAGATAACGGATATTTGGCTTTGACAACCATAGTAAAAGCAGAGCAATCAAAGAATTTTGGATTAGTTGTTTCGTTTACAGAAGAAGGTGGTGAAGATAAAGTGAATGTAGCTTTAAATGTACCAGAAGAAGAGTTAGAAGCAAGGTTAATTGCCTTTCAGGATGCAATAGCTGGTTTCGAGACAGGTTTCTTATATGACACTCAAGAATATTATATCGCTACTATTCGTAGAGTAGTAGCTGCTCCATTTGCTGCAGATGATAAAGAAATTGAAGATATTGTGGATGAAACAACAGGTGAGTCTATCTTATCTATTTCGGCAAGTAATTTTTCTTCATTATCATATGATGATTTAGTATTATCCCAACGAAAACTAATTGAAGGTAATAGCGATAAAATTTACTTAAACGAAGATGGTACGCTAACAGTAGAAGTAACCAGCGAAGATTATGGCGTTTCTAAATACATCTTTACAGAAGTAACAGAATAACATTAGACACTATTCTAACAGGAGGGAGTCAATAACGGGCTCCCTTTTTTTGTGTATTTAAAATACTATACTTGAAGGCTTTGTTTTTGATAGTTGTATATCATTTCTATATTTGTCCAGCCCAATTACCATACTTCAGATAAATGTATTTAGGCAATATCATTTGGCTTTTTTCAGAAAAGTACCAAGGGATAAAGGGAAATGAATAATGAATAATACTATTGAGGCTAGTAAGCTAAAAAATGATTTTGAAGATTATTTAGGTCATATCTATAAAAAGAATCTGACCTTAATTATTGGTATAGCAATTGCTGTACTTTTATATTACTCATATTCCGATTGGATTGTAAGGCGTGATATCATGGGTTTATATACACGTATTCCTTCATTAGCGATACTTTCCCTTATTTTGTTAATTCATCTTTTTTTTCGAAATAATGTATGCCAACTTAAAAAGGTCTTATATATTTTAGGATATCTTTCGTTACAATTAATGATGTATGCAAGGGTATTGATACACCTGCATGACTCTGCTTTGGCCCCTAGTGTTACAGGTACCGTATTAGTTATCTTTTTAATATCGTTAGATATAAAGCTAAGCATCAGAACAACCAGTTTGATATACTCTATTCCGATTATTCTTTTTTCAGTTGCACTATATACGATTGGTAAACCAAGTTCGAACGAGTTTTTGGTATTGGCTGATATATACCCCATTGCTTTTGTAGGCTTTGCTATAAATCGTATTCAGTATCAGCTTCGTTTTAAGTTGTTTAGGGCAAATTATTTATTAAAATGCGAGGAAGCTAAAACCAAAGTGCTTTATGAAAATAGCTTAGTTAGTAACAGTGAGCTTAAAAAAAGAGCTGATGAGGCTTTAATTATTAAAGAAGAGATCCAAAAAAAGAACGATGAACTCAATAAAAGCAATGCAACAAAAGATCGTTTTTTAGGGATCATCGCTCACGATTTAAAAAATCCGATTGGCGCTATTTGGGGACTTTCAGATGTATTGTTGGCTGATCAGACTATTGAAGAAAAGGAACGTCATACCTATTTAAAAACTATCAATAGCTGTATTAAAAATATTCATAACTTGCTCGACGATCTGTTGATTTGGGCTCGAGCTCAGAGTAAGAATATTGTATTTGAACCACAAATGCTATCAGCGAAGTTGGCCGTGGATAAAGAGCTGCAGGTTCTGATGCAAGCAGCTGCAAAGAAAGAGATAAGCATTAAAAATAAAGTTCCTGAATATCTTAAGATTTATGCGGATGAAAAAATGCTGGAGACCATCATTCGTAATTTAGTTTCCAATGCAATAAAATACACGCGTAAAAATGGGGAGGTGGTAGTTAATGCGGTTGTTTTAGGCGGAGATAAAAATGGAATAGAAATTAGCATTGCTGATACCGGAGTGGGGATGGATTCTGAAAAACTCAACATGTTGTTTACTGTTCATAAAGATATATCAACGCGCGGAACTGATAGCGAAGAAGGAACCGGATTAGGTTTGTTGCTTTGTAAAGAATTTATGGATGCACATAAAGGCGATATAGGCGTGGAAAGTATACTGCAAAAGGGAAGCGTGTTCCGCTGCTTCTTTCCTGATAAATTAGAATAGACTTTTTTTGAAAGCCTCTATTGATTTAAGTTTTACAAATACTTAAATATTTATTTAAAATTTATGTTTAAGATATATTTTTCTTTTACATTTGCACTCAAATTGGTTTTGGTAATGGATTATCCATTGCAACAAATTAAAAGGGAATGCCGTGAAAGTCGGCAACAGTTCCCGCTGCTGTAAGTCTCAAAAACAGTTTCAGATTTTAAACCATTGACTGTCGGTTGACAGTTGAGAAGGGATCAGAAGTGAGATAAGTCAGAAGACCTGCCAATTGATATACGATTTTTGTAGCCTGCGGTGAACGGGTGGTTAATCAGGTATCTTGTAAATACTTCTTGATATACATTGCTGCTACAAAATCGAATGATTTAATAATTAAACAAGAGCAGTGTAATGTTTTCTCATCATCATAATTTTTTTCGGCTTATCAATTGATATTTTGATAGAAATGGTATTTGATTATGCTATATGTGTTTGAGGTTAATAATAATCTCTAGTTAATATTCTCTTGCTCTTCATTAATATAAATAAAAGGGATGACAGTGTTCGCCAAAACCTTCTGTCATCCATGCATATAACACAATTAAATAACTGTATCATGATACAAAATTACGTTTTTTTTCTAGGCAATTTAAACCTTTGCGAATTCAGAAGGTCATATCTCTATTCTACTTCTTAAGGGGTGTATCTATTAAATATTTGATGTTGAGTGTTTAGTGTGTCTTATTTAACCGACTAATTAAACACAATGGGATTGTTATGTCTTGCTGTATATAATATTAAAGTATGCGAAGATTAATAATTCTGTCAATCAATACAGAAGAGTTAAAATATAAGAAAACAAACGAATGAAAGTACTGCAAATTGCTATTATCTTTTTTTTGCTAACCCATGTGTGTATTAATGCTCAGGTTCGTTATGCAACCAAGCTTTTTGATTTTACGCCTGCCCCTGGGCAATTTATTAATACTTCTCCAGGTTTACCTGAAAATGCAACAGGTATTCTAAACCAAGCAGCGGAAGCTGGTAAAATGGTATCACTTGGTTTTTGGGGAGGATCAATTACTTTAGGGTTTGATGCACCGGTAATCAATGATCTTGACAATCCATATGGAGTTGATTTTACCGTTTTTGGTAATTCTTATTCGGGAAGCTCTGAACCAGGGATTGTTCAGGTGATGAAAGACGAAAATGGAAATGGCTTACCCGATGATACATGGTATGAGCTTAAGGGAAGCGACCATTTTTTATCAACGACAAAGTATAATTATTCCATCACCTACGACAATCCTAATGCTTTAGCAGATGTACCTTGGTACGATAGTGAGGGGAATAACGGAGTAGTCGTTTATATGAAGGCATTTCATCCGCAACAGCATTATCCTCTGAGCGAAAACTATCCAAACATTGATCAGGATAGCTATACTCTGAATGGTACATTATTAAAGTCGCGCACATCGCAGGGAACGGTGTGGGTTAATGATGAGTTTGATTATGGCTACGTTGATAATAAAAGCATTGTAAGAAATGTTTCGATGGATATACCCGATAATCCATATACACTTTATGAAACAGAAGGTTGTGGAGGCGATGCTTTTGATATTGACTGGGCTGTGGATGAAGATGGAAACTCAGTTTATCTCGATCAAATTGATTTTGTTCGCATATATACAGGTGTGGCACAAAATGCGGGTGCAATTGGCGAATTATCAACTGAAGTTTCCGGAATTGCTGTGGTAAAGCCTAATGCTTCAATTAACGGAGTAACTGATGTAATTGTAAGTAACACTCCCAAAAATGTTGGGCAACATCCGGTGGTTCGTCAATATAAATGGTATAAAGATTACAGTTTTACTTTTGAGAGTTATGTGATTTCGAAAGGGCATTTGAATGATAATCAGAATTTGATTTGGTCGTCTGATAATTCAGCTATTGCATCGGTTTCGTTAGATGGTGTTATGCGTGGAATTGGTGTTGGAGAAACAACCATTACTTGTACCTGGGCAAAGGATGCCGCTATATACCGATCATTCAATATTAAAATAGTAGATGATGTACCAACCGGTCTTTCTCTATCTGACAACTTGAATGTGAAAGTGTATCCTAATCCAACTACCCATGTTTGCAGAATACAAGGTGTGAACAATGCTGATGTATATATATACGATATCACAGGTAAGCTGGTACAAGTTGTAAATGCTTACAACGAAACGGATGTAATTAATATTAAGAATCTTTTAGCCGGAATATATATTATAAAAGTATCGCAAGATAATGTTACACAAACTTTCAAGCTTGTTAAACAATAGATCAATAAACTGTTGCCTAACTATACTGTTTGTTTTGTTTTCTCAGATTTTATATAGTCAGAATAGCTTGGATTCTGTGGTTTTAATTAAAGCAGTAGAGGTAAAGGCAAACTATATTTTCAAGCAAGAAGAAGCTGGGATGAAGATTACCGAAATGGATTCGATGGTTCTTCAAAATAAAACAACGGCTTCGTTAGCAGATTTATTAACTCAGAATTCAACTGTTTATATTAAAAGCCAGGGAAGAGGAGCTCTATCTACTGCTAGTTTTAGAGGCACAGCACCCACACATACACAGGTAACCTGGAATGGTTTGAATATGAATTCACCTATGTTGGGAATGGTTGACTTTAGTACCATACCGGTTTATGTTCTCGATGATGTGGCCATTAAATATGGCAGTGCGTCCATTTCGCAAAGCTCCGGAGCTTTGGGGGGAAGTATCAGCTTAAACAATACCGCCGACTGGAATAACCGCTTTAGTGCAATGTTGCTACAGGGCATTGGAAGTTTTTCAACTTTCGATAATATGTTGCGGGTTGATTTGGGTTCGGATAAATTACAATCGAAAACCCGTATGTACCGAAGTAGCTCAGAAAATAATTATCCATTTATTAATAAACATTTGCCCGGATATCCCGAGGTTAAAAATGATAATGGTGACTATTCAAAGCTGGGTTTTGTGCAGGAGTTTTATTATCGATGGGAGAAGCCATGGGTAAGTTCAGCAAAAATATGGGCGCAGGATGGAACGCGTTCGATACCAATGGTGATGAGTTACGAAGGTAATGAAGATGTAAAACGAAGTAATCAACAAGATGATAAAACCATAAAGGGAGTAGTTGATACAAAATACTATGGAAATAATTTACAGCTGAATTTTCGATCGGGTATTGATTATCAGCAGCTCGATTATGTAATGCGCATTGATGTAAGCGGTTTTGGAGAACAAAAACCGGTTAACTCAGGAAGTGATATGCTGAGTTCGCAAAACAATATAGAAGCAAAATATTCATTCAATGATAAGCTTCATGTAAAAGCTTCTGCCGATATCGATTATTACAATATTACTTGTTTGGATTCGGCT
The DNA here is from genome assembly GCF_963668385.1 of uncultured Carboxylicivirga sp. Lineage (GTDB taxonomy): Bacteria > Bacteroidota > Bacteroidia > Bacteroidales > Marinilabiliaceae > Carboxylicivirga. Next base: position 5,708,963 of record NZ_OY764327.1, on the reverse strand, counting down.
CAAATGAAGGGCTATGACGAAGAGCGAGTCGAATATTCAGGTTTTGTAGGAGCTTACTTTACGCCTGGTAAATGGATGAATTTATTGCTGGAATTAAGGAACGATTGGATTCCGCAAACAGAATCTCCTTTAGTGTATAATATAGGTGTGAGTGTCATACCTTTTGAAGGAATTGATTTTGTTTGGAGAAGTAATTTGGCCCGCAATTTTCACGCTCCTACACTAAACGATTTATACTATGTTCCCGGAGGTAATCCTGGTTTGGTTCCCGAAGAAGGGCATACCATAGAAACGGGTGTTCATCAGGTTCTTAATTGTAGTTCAGTTAAAATTGATTATCAGGTGTCGGCTTATTATTCCGACATCAACAATTGGATATTGTGGTTGCCATCTAATAAAGGTGGTTGGGAAGCTTTCAATCTTAAAAATGTACTATCGCGTGGAGTTGAAGTCAACTTGAGTCTCTCGAAACAAATAGGTAATTGTAATCTACAGGTTCAGGGTAATTATGCCTATACAAAAACTAACAACGAAGGAGAGCCACTTAATAACGAAGATGCTTCTATGGGAATGCAATTGCCGTTTATACCACTTCATTCGGCTAACGCTTTGGTTGGTGGACGCTATAAAAACTTCTTTGTCAATTATCAATTTCAATATTATGGAGAGCGCTATTTGCTAAGTAGTAATATGGAAACTATTGATGATGATTCGAATCAGGGCTTAGATTACCCGTATTATAAATTATATGCGGTGCCTTTAAACCATATGAGTTTAGGGTATGGAGTTAATATAGGTAAAGTACGTCTCAATACTGAGCTGAAGATTCATAATCTGTTTGACGAAACCTATCGCAACATACTTAACCGCTTTATGTCTGGTAGATATTACGAATGTGTGATCACTCTTAAATTGTAGCAATGGTTCAAAAGTTTATCATATTCCTTGTATTCATTTTATCAATTACGTCTTGTATCAATGATGATGATTGGTATACTATTAATGGGGGAATTGTTCCGGAAAAAAAAGAGAGGGGATTATTTATTGTAAACGAAGGCAACTTTATGTACGATAATGCTTCGTTGTCGTATTACGATATTGATTCGATGAAAGTGTATAACAATGTGTTTTATCGTAATAATGCATTACCATTGGGCGATGTTGCTCAATCAATGGCTATTCGTGATACACTCGGATATGTTGTGCTTAATAACAGTGGTAAGATTTTCGTTATTGATACGCGCACTTTTGAATATGTAGCCACTATTACAGGATTAGTTTCTCCTCGTTATATTCATTTTATAAGCGATACCAAAGCTTATGTAAGCGATTTGTATGCCAAGCAAATCAGTATTATCAATCCCAGCACTTTTGAAGTAACCGGTAAGATTAATGTAAATAATAATTCATCGGTATTTTATCAGCACTCTACAGAGCAGATGGTGCAATACAAGAACTTTGTTTTTGCCAATTGCTGGAGCTACGATAATAAAATTCTGGTTATCGATTCAAATACCGATCAACTGGTAGATTCTATTGAAGTATTGAAACAACCTACTTCGCTGGTGATAGATAAAAATGATAAGGTTTGGACCATTACCGATGGCGGTTATAGTGGAAATCCATATGGTAATGAAGAACCCGGTTTAATACGTATGGATGCCGAAACTCGTCAGGTTGAAAAAATATGGCGACTGAATATCGAAGACTCTCCATCAGAACTTTGCATCAATGGAACAGCAGATACTTTGTATTATATCAATAAGCATATTTATCGCATGGCAGTTGATTCGGATAGAGAGCCCGAACTATTTATAAAAAGTGAATATGCAGGAAGTTACTCGGGTGGATATTACGGTTTGGATGTTGACCCAAAAACATCGGAGGTGTATGTAGCCGATGCTATTGATTATGTGCAGCAGGGTGTCATCTATCGGTTTTCGTCCAAAGCCGAACCCATCGATACATTTAAAGTGGGAATTATACCCGGGGCATTTTGTTTTAGCAACCAATAATAATTAAAAATAATTCAATTTAATCTTAACTTAAAAATGAAACAATTTTCTGTTTTAGCGTTTCTGCTTTCAATATTCATGCAGATAAACGCTCAATTAAACGAATCCTTCGAAGGTGAGGTATTTCCGCCGGATGGATGGACTGTTATTAATGAAGGAGGTAGTAATACCTGGGAGTCAGAATCCGATGGCTTTGCGGGTAAATGTACGCGTATAAAGTACAATTCCGATGCTCATAACGACTGGCTGATAACACCTCAAATCACCATTAAAGAAAATGGTAAGTTGTCTTTTTATACAAAGAACTATAGTTCGAATTATAAAGATCAGTTTAATATTAAACTATCGACAACGGGCTATGCTCAGGAAGATTTTACCGAAGAAATTGCATTAAAAGTAGAGCCCGGAACTTCTTGGGAGGAGTTAAACTATGATTTATCGGCCTATGCCGGACAAAATGTTTACATAGCTTTTCAGGCAATTTCAGAAGATAAATATTACTTATTTCTCGACGAAATAAAGGTGTTTGCTCCTTCTCCAATGGAAGTGCAATTCATTAATGCAGCACAACCCAATACCGATGTAGCATCGATAGGGGCTAGTAATATGGAAATACTTAGGGTAAATGTAAAAACAGAGGGAGCTTTAACTCAGGAGTCAGCTTCTCAGTTTTCTTTTTCAACTAATGGAACAACTGATGTTACTGATATAGAAAAAGCAAAGTTATATTATAGTGCATCTTCTTCTGATTTTAGTGATGCAACCTTGTTTGGCGAATGTAATACTCCTAATGGTGAGTTTGCTGTTACTGGTAGTCAGCAATTAAACGAAGGTAATAATTACTTTTGGCTGGCTTACGATATTTCATCAGAAGCAACTGCCGATAATGTTATTGATGCTGAATGTAATAGTGTTACCGTTGCTTCAGTGGTACATACAACTGATAATGCTGCACCGGAAGGGAATCGTTTATTAAGTAAAATTCTTAATATGCAAGGTGGAACCAATACATATATGGTTAATGGTTCTGTAGCTTTTTACGACGATGGTGGTAAAGATGGAAATTATACCGAAGGTTTTGAAGGAACCATCACTTTTAAGCCGGCAACAACTGGCAAAAAGGTCAAAATAGAATGGAATAGTTTTGCCATTTTTAATACTTCAAGCGTTGGCTACAACGATATTTTTAAGGTATATAATGGAACAATAGCAGATGAAGCAAACTTAATTGGACAATATTCCAATATGCCTCCACCAATAACTTCAATGGCTGACGATGGTTCGGTTACCATCTTTTTTCAGGTAAAAACCGGGGTACCTAAAGCTGGTTGGGATGCATTGGTTAAAGAGATTACGCCACAGAATATGGTTTTCGATGCTGCGTTAATGTATCAAATAAATACTGAGGACTTGGCGGCCGGTGATGTTGATCAGGAAATGGCTCTTATAGAAGTAAGTACTCAATATACCGAAAACAAATTAGCTGCTGATGAATTCAGCTTATCGATAAACGGAACAACAGATGCGTCTGATATAAGTAAAGCTAAAATCTATTATACGGCAGGTAGTGCGGAGTTTTCGAATGATAACCTGTTTGGTGAAATAGAATCTCCTTCAGGCGATTATATCATTACAGGTTCTCAGGATTTAGTTGAAGGTTCAAACTTTTTCTGGCTTGTTTACGATGTGAGTAATACAGCCACCGAAGGCAATGTGTTGGATGCTGAAGTAAACGCTATAACAATATCAGGAGCTTCACATAGTTTGGATTCACCATCAGCAGAAGGAAGTAGAACAATTGACAATACGTTTTATATGCCTTTGTCAGGTACACATAGCAAAACAATTTATGCGCCAGTGTCGTTTGTTGATGATGGTGGAGAAGGGGCCAATTACAACCCTAATGCTATGTCAACGGTTACGTTTCTACCTGCAACTGAGGGAGAAGTAGTTAAAATGGATTTCGAATCTTTTGAAGTGCTTTATCAGGCTTCTGTTTCAGGTACAAAAGCTTTCTTTACTATTTACAATGGTTCGGGAACAGCAACCGATGATATTATCTGGCAAGCCGACGATACTAATTGCGATGAAGGCCCAATAGGTATTACTACGTCAACAGCGCCAGACGGTGCGCTTACTGTTAAATTTGTGGGAAATGCTTTGTATTCTTCTCAAACAAAAGCAGGTTGGAAAGGGAATATCTACAGTGCGATTCCTTCTGATATGGAGTATGAATCAGTTGAGGTTAGTCAATCAACTCAAATTGTAAAGGCCGGAAGCACCGATCAGGAAATTCTTCATGTTCAGCTTAATTTAAGTGGTACTACAAACCCTGTTTCGGAAGTTGATTTTACTTTTAATACCGATGGTACAACCAATAATGCAGATATTTCTGCAGCACGTTTGTATAGTACCGGCTATAGTAGCGATTTTACAACCGAATCGCAATCGGGTGAAAGTGTACTAACACCTGACGGAGAATTTACCATTACTCATGTTGGAGAGTTACACGAAGGTGTTAATCATTTTTGGTTAGTATACGATATTGCATCATCTGCAACCGTTGATAATGTGGTAGATGCATCCATTAATAAAATTACTATTGATGGAGATGAGTATATTGTTTCCAACGGTGTTCCGGATGGTAACCGTACCATTAAGCGTTTATATGAAATGGAAGCGGGTACGCATGAGGTTGTGGTTAACCAAAACCCATTGAATTTTTACGACGATGGTGGATTAAACGAAAACTACAGTAAAAGTTTTGAGGGAACAGTCACTTTTATTCCTGAAACAGAAGGACAGCGTGTTCGATTAGATATATCTGCATTGCAGATTACCTGGGCTGAGGATTTTGAAATATATAACGGAGCCGAAGTTACTGATGATGCTTTAATTATGGAATTAGATGACGATGATAATATCACATCTGCTCAAGATCCAATTATTGCAAAATCAACATCTGAAGACGGAAAATTAACAGTTGTATTTAAATCGGGATCCTACTCAACTCCCGAAGCTGGTTTCGATGCTTTGGTTTATACATTCGAACCACAGCCGTATTCGTATCAGGGAGCTTCGGTAGAACAAGGCATCAACACCGCATTAAGAGGCGAGTCGAATGCCAATATACTTCGGATAGCTGCCAGTTTTGCTGGCGAAACTACAGCAGCCAATGTTAATGCAATTTCATTCAGTACCGAAGGAACAACGGCTTCGACTGATATTGCTTCAGCACAATTATTTTATTCAGGTACCGATGAGGTGTTTAATCCTGTTTCATCTGTTGAATTTGGCGAATTACAAGAATCTCCAGCCGGAACTGTAAAAGTGGAAGGTAATCTGGATGTAGCTGTTGAAGGCACCGTTTATTTTTGGCTGATGTACAATGTTAGTTCCGATGCTGTGGTTAACAATGTTTTGGATGCACAACTTACATCAATAGAAGTTAATAGCGTTGAACATGACATTGCTGAAGGTAATCCGGATGGAAGTGCTGTTATTGCAGCCGGGTTAAAAGGAAATTACACCATTGGTTCAGATACAGAAGATGATTTTGCCAACTTTACCGATGCTTTTAGTGCTTTGGCAGAAAATGGTGTAGAAGAACCGGTAACCATTACTGTTAAGGATGGTACTTATAGCGAACGCTCTACATTACCTCATATTAAGGGTACATCAGCAACTAACCTCATTACGTTTGTGTCAGAGAGTAATACCCCTGAAAATGTAATTATAGAGAGTGAGGAATCTGCTTCATCAGATTATAATTCACCCGACGATGCTGTATTATATATCAATGGTGCCGATTATGTGGTGTTTAAAGATATTACCGTTAAATCATCGCAAAAAACTTACGATGCTTTAGTACTTATTAATAACCAAAGCCGATATGTAACCTTTGATGGTTGTGTGCTTGATGCTCCGGTTGAAACAATAAGTACAGCCTGGAATGCAATTACTGTTGCTTGTATTAAAAATGATGCTGAAGATGTTGCCAATCAAAACAACGATTTTATAACTATTAAAAATTGTCATTTTAAAGGTGGTTCAATTGGCGCCTATATTGGTGGTACAGGATATGTTGCATTGCCTAAAGAGAAAGGTGCACAAATTCTGAGTAATACTTTTGAAGGGCAGTTTTCGAAAGGTATTTATGTCAATAACGAAGAAGATGCTTTTGTTGATGGTAATACCATTGTAAACAATACCTCTCCGTATAGTTCATATATTGGCATTGATGCTTACCGTATGATTGGTGAAAGTACCATTGCTAATAATACCATTACCATCGATCGTTCGCTTAAATCATATGGTATAGAGTGTCGTCCGGTTAGTGGAACAGCTCAAACTTCAGCACGTATTTATAACAATGCAATTGCCTTTATTCAAACCAATAATGCATCAAACGGTATTTTGTTGGATGATAAATGTACCAATGCACAATTGTTTTATAATACGGTTGTAATGCAGGGCAACGAAGCTACAGGTTCAAATGCTTTATATATTAATGGAAGCTCAAGCGAAATTCCTGAGAATTTGGAGCTAAAGAATAATATCTTCATTAATAATGCAGGTGGTTTGGCCATTGCTGTTCAGCGAGATGAATTTATGAATGGTCTGTCTTTCGATTACAATAATATTTATTCAACAGGAACTACTTTGGCAAGTGTAGGATATTCCGACAATTTGGTATCGTACGCAGATTTGGCAGCTTGGCAGGAAAAAGCAACTGCTTCTCATTCTATTTCAGAATCAGTTGAATTTTATTCAAACAGCGATTTGCATGTAAAAGAGGTGGGAGGCCTTAATAGTGCTTTGCCTATATTGTATATAACAACCGACTTCGAAGATCAGGAAAGAAGTAACGATACACCTACCATAGGAGCCGATGAGTTTACCGAATCTGATTTTGATGCACCGGTATTTAACGATGGATATCCAAAAGTTGAAGACATAACAGCATATTCAGCTGATCTTTTATTGTCGTTTAACGAAGCGGGTAATGCCTGGTGGGTGGTTCTGCCTGCAGGTGACAATGCTCCAACAGTTGCGCAGGTTAAAGCAGGAACCGATGCACAGGACAATGAGTTGGCTGATAATTTAAAAGGTAATGTAACTTTTGCTGCTGATATACAGTCGAAAACTTCTGTTGAGGAGTTAAACGATAATACCGAATATGTAATTTATATTGTAGCCGAAGATAATCTGGGTAATACAATGGATGCGGTTGCGTCATTGGAATTCACTACCGATTTTAAATCAACAGAAGTAGCAACTTTTGAAGATGTGAATTATATCAGCGATGCTGTTTTTGAAGATGGAACAGCCATGTTTACCAATGTAACTGTTGCTGAAGGTGAGGGCGTAGATGGTTCTGCTAAATATGGTGTGATAGCTACCAATACGCAGGCAACTGTTAATTTGACTAATACTACAGAGGGATTAACGTTGGAAGGATTCTTTTATAAAAGTACTGCAGCTATTACAGTAAAAGGCGGTGTAAATGGTGCCGATTCCGATACGGAGTTAAGCTATCCTGCGTCATCAACATGGAGTTATGCTGATATGCAAGCATTGCATGATGTTACTGAGGTTTATATAACAGCCGGAGAGGGTGAACTGATGCTTGATAACTTCGCCGATGTACCAGCCGAACTACACTTAACATCTTTGTATGATGTAACAATTAATCGTGGCGAAATGGCAACTTTAACAGCTACCATCGAGGGAGGTGTTAAACCCTACAGTTATTTGTGGACTTCGGTTAATGATGAAAATGCCTACGAAGAAGCACAACCACAGGTAGCTCCACAGTCAAGTTGTGAATATACATTGATGGTTACTGATGCCAGAGGTACATCTTTTGCTGAAAGTATGATTGTTAATGTAAACGGAGGTGTAGCTTTACCGGCTACTTTCGAAGGATTATTGAATCAAAGTGAATCACATTGGGCCGGAAATCCAGAGCAGGAAATGTCGGAATTTTATTCGGGCAGTTTTAAATTCAATAATTATTACTTTCCAGCGTATGATTCGTGGGGTAATTTTGGTTATAGTAACGAAACCAGTACATCGTACAATGGTTTAGATGATCAATTCCATTCGACTGCTGGAAGCGGTGCAAATAATACCGAAACCTATGGTGTTGTTTATGTAGCTTATGGTAATCCCGAAATTGAGCTAACCAATACGCAGGAAGGCGAACAACTAACCGGATGCTATTTAACTAATACTGCTTATGCGGCAAGTTCGATGGAAAATGGTGATGCCTTTGCGGGTGATGCCTTTACCGATGGCGATTGGTTTAAATTAGTGATTAACGGTTTTGATAGCGAAGGAGAATCTACCGGAAGCATTGATTTTTATTTGGCCGATTATCGTTCTGAGAATGCTGAAGATCACTATGTATTAAAAGACTGGAAATGGGTTGATTTAAGTGTTTTAGGTGCTGTTCAAAAGTTAACTTTTAGTATTAGTGGCTCGCGAAATAATGCGTATGGATTATTAACTCCGGGTTATGTTTGTATTGATGAGTTGAATGAAAGCGATCATGCTACATCAATAAGAAAAAACAATACGGAAGTGAAGATCTATCCAAATCCTACCAGAGATATTCTAAATATTAAAATGGCTGATAATAATGTGCAGCGTATTGAGGTATATACCATTGCCGGTAGAAAAGTGATGACTCAATTGAGTACATCGCAATCGCTAGAGCAAATTAACCTAAGTCGATTACAACAAGGAACCTATATTATCCGAATTGTAAGCGATGCAGGTGTAGTTACACAAAAAGTTCAAAAGCTTTAATACTACTCTTTTTTATATTGCTAAAAGCTCTGTCAATTATTTGGCAGGGCTTTTTTTTGAGCCGTAGTTATTGCGTAAATCGATTATTTTTTGATAGTTGTGTGATGAAAGGAAAACTGTAATAGCACGCTAATGGACACTATTGCCAACGTGTAGTTTATTCATTCAACCTTTTCTTTAAATCCATTTGGCCATGAAGAATTCTGATGACTTCAATCTTATTTTCAGATAGAATTTGATAGAAGATAATGTGTCTGCCTGTCTTTATGCCCAATAAATTCCTGCCAATTTCAGAATATGGTTTTCCAATAAACGGATTTATACCAATTTCTTTACATACTGATTTTATGGATTGATAATATTTATCAGCTTGCTTTTCTGTCCATTTGAATGCGGTGTAACTCCAAATGTCTGATAAATCATTAATGGCTCTTTGTCTAAATAAAACTTTAGCCATTTTTCTTTTTATCGGCTTTTAATTCTTTTAAATGGTTGTCAAAGTCAAAATCCTCAACTAGCGGACTGTTTAATCCCTCTTGTATTGCCTTTCTTAATGCAATTACTTTATTTTCTTCTTGTTCCAGTAATCTTAATCCAGCTCTAACTACTTCACTTACATTTTTATATCGCCCAGTTGAAATACTGCTTTTGACAAAATCGTCAAAATGATTTCCTAGTGTTATTGATGTATTCTTATCCATAGCTCATTTTTTACAAACATACCAAATATTGGTAGTGTTGGCAAGCTAAGGTATTAGTTGGCATAATGAAAAGAATAAACAATTTTTACTATTTGAAGTCGTAACGAGCTTAGGTTTGTATTTTGCATGAGTTGATAGTGGCATGTATTGATTTTTTAATGAGTTAGCTTTTGCTCTTGTTTCTTGCAAATTCAATAGCTTTATCTAAAAACTCATCTCGATCATCTTTTACCCCTTTAATTGTTTTTTCTAAATAAATATCTGGTAATATACCAATACCATGTAGTTGTGAGCCATTATGTTTTACAACTTTCATCCCTGTAAAACTAATTTTGTATCCTCCGGGCAAACTAAACGAATTAATGCTGCCGTTTGTGCCGGCTGTAGGTTGACCTATTATGGTTGCAAGGTTATAATTTTTTACATAGCCCATAACACTTTCTGCATAACTGATAGCCCTTCCATCAATAATAAATATCACATTTTTATCACCCAGATAAGGTTTTCGTTTAACTGCAGAGCCAATCCAATTAGACTTTTTATAACCTATAATTTTATCTTGATCGGGGTAAACTATCTGAGGTGTTTGCATCCATGACTTTGTTGTGTCATCTATAGCTAAAAGATTCGTAATGAAACCTCCGCTTTTATTTGGATATCCTCTTAAATCACAAATTATTGATTTGCTTTCTTCCAACTTAGGTAAAAGCATATCTATAGTATCTATTTCAACTTTATCTAAATTAAGATACCAAATACCATTCTCTATTTCCTTATATCTTGGTTTTTTACAGGTTCGATCTAACCATGCATAATAATTAACGGTTCTTTTTAAGCTATACTTTTTCCCTTCAATTACAATATTTATATAGCTGTGAAAATCTCCTTGGAGGCTTTTACTATTAGCAATAAAATTCAAATATCCCTTTGTAGCTGCAGATATTCTGGAATGCACTTCGTTGAAGTACAGCTCGGGGCTCTTACCTTCTATTTGTGTAACAACGTCACCTACTTTAATTGAGTCGTTACCTTCTTCTACTTGTGTAATTATTAATCGATCCTGAACCCAATCCCAAGCTATGGGTGGTGCATATTGTTTTATACGTGAGTTGTAAATATGAATATGTCCATCTTTTAACGAAGCGGTGAATTTTTCTAAAGTAATTAAATGATCGAATAGATCTTTATCAGAATAACTCGCATTAAGAGCGTTTTTAAATTCAGTTTCCCAGTTAACATTAACCACATCGAAGTAGGGATAAAAGTGTTGAAAAACGTTATACACATTTACTATATTACCTAAGCGTGTATATAAATCAGAGGGTTTTGAATTTTTAAGAGACTGTAATTCATCATTCAATTGCTCTAATTTATGCTTATTGGCTTGCGGAAAGGTATAATCATCGTTGCAATAAAGTACGATAGGAATTTGGCAGTAAATACCTTCACCAATTTCTTTGATAATGCATTCATTCGATTTTGGACAATAATCAAATAATTGTTTACTCTGTTCGTCATTAGCTCTATTTACTCTCCTGCTTTCGTATTTACGTATTTGATTAATCATACCGAAACTCACTCCATTGTGTTGCCAGTATGTTTGCCTGAACCCATCAATGCTATCAGGTGCAGGTATATTTGTATCAAAATCTGAGATATTGGATGAAAACTGAATGGTGGGTGCTATGGGGTTAAATAGATCTTCCAACACCTTAATTACATCACTTGCTGATTGGCATTTATCTATTTGAGAAGCGCCATATATTGCAAAACTATCCCAGTCGAGTTGCGCAGCTTCATCACTCGGATGAAAGTACTTTACATACCCATATGTTTTTGCGAAAATAACTTGATTCTCTATTCGTTTTGATTTGCTAACACATCCTGTAAGTACTAAAATGGATAGGATTATATAATAAAAGTGTGCTTTCATATAGTGTTTTAATGTTTTGTAATTATTGTTGGGTACAGGCTGTACCAACCATCTTACTTATCCAAAGCTTATCTATTTGAATTAACTTGAATGATGTAGGTTTTTATTGCTCTTGATTATCTACACTGTTATTTAACTCAAACGATTCAACCATTGCACGAAACTCACTATTGTGTTTATCTAAATCTGCTACATCGCCCATAAAAGTTAGCCAAAACAGATTCTCTCCATTTTTTAGAAAATAGCTTTCGCTGGATACATCATTGGTAAACTTAATGCGTGTATTAATAAAAACGTTTTTATTTATTTCAAAGGTTTTAAGTGGAGTGTAAACAGGATTTTTCGAGTACCTGGCAATAAGGTGTTCTACTCCGGTTTTGAGAGAAGCCGTATCAAGCAGGTTTATTATTTGAAATGTAATCGCTCTGTTGTTCGCAATTTTATAATTAGCTGTAAAATGCGCAACCGACGATTTGTTGCTCATCTCTCTTTGGTTCAATGTCCATGAATTTGGGTATCCAACATTAAAGTTATTTCCATTAAAAGTAATTAACTTCATTTTTGAATAAACAGGCTGCTCAATGTTTTTTGGGGGTTTGTTGATGCTTTTGTTTGAATTGGTACTGCACGAAGCAAATAGGATTACTGTAATAGCATATACTAATATTTTCATAAGTGGGGTGTTAGGTGTTTAAGTAATTGTGTGGCGGTTCGTGTTTTTTATCGCTTAGAGTTTAGGTTTAGCTTACCACAGTTAATTTTTCAATTTGTTCTTTCCAGATGCGTCTGCCATTAACCACAAACTTTTCAGTTTTACCGTCTCTTTTAATTATTGCAAGTCCATTGGGAATTATTCCAATGGAGTTATAGAAACTAATTTCTTTAATCTCTTTAATGTCAATTTTTTGATTGTGATTTTGAATATTGTAATTGTGCGATTGAAACTGAAGTTTGTCTTTTTGCAAATAAAGTTTACCGCCAACAGCTTCTTTGTTCTTTAAATGATTAGCAACTCCAGAATAAATAATTTCTTCGCCTTCATTAATTACAATTTCTGTTTGTTTTTTTACAGCTTTTGAATTCATAAATAGAAGTAAAGCTAATCCAAATAAAAGCCCTGTTACAAAACCAATAATTACTGAAGATTTAATGTCAAAAAGAAAGGTTAGAACGATACCAAATAGAAGTCCGAACATTAATCCTGCTATAATTACGTTTTTTAATTTATTCTTCATTTTTCAATTAATTGATTAACGTTTAATTACTGTGCGGAGCCAAAGTGCATATTTTGTTTTACATTTCTTTTTAACGCCAAATCTGCGATTTGGCGTTGGTAGCCGAAGTTGGCGACCTTCCTAAATTCCACGAACGCCTTATGCGCTATTGCGGTTTGTTATGGCCTGGCATTTTATTATAGATTCAAATTGTATAAAATTTATAACAATACTTACATCTCGACTTCAGTAACTCTCTCATCCTGTGTTTTAATAGTATTAATTCTTAATCTTCTCGTAAAAGTATTTTTAACACGTTCGGATTTAATAAAATAAGGTATCCATATTGCGCAATTAATGAATGGCCATACGTTCATAAAAAATATAGCCCCTTCCTTTTGAATTACAAATATTAAGGTGCTGACTACTAATGTAAATAAAGCAAATGTCAAATAGTAATAAATCATCATTTTTGGAAAACTACTTCGTCTTAATAGCAATAAAATAGAATTTAACATTCCAAAGATTGTCATAAACAAAATACCAAAGAGCATAATAAAACGAGATGCTAATTTTATTGATGTATGATTTGATATGCTAGGATATAACCAGGAATTTATTCCCCAATTAATTTTCAATAAAAAAGCTACAAGCATAAATGCAGTCCAAACAATTATGCCAATAGCAGGTACTAACAACCAACCTCCAATAGATTGTTTGTTGTTAACATACTTGACATCAACCATAGGGTCATATTTAAAGGCCTGAAATGCAAACATTGAACAAAGTCCAATTATTAGAACAATAAAAACTATAAAAAAGGGATGAGGACGCTCTTTGTTCTTTTCGATGATGGTTGAACCATAATGCCATAATGCATAATTTAGTTTATTAAATATGCGCCCATTCTGATCTATAAAATCTGCATATTGAGTTTTATCTATATAAGATTGTGTAGTAACATAGTGATATTCTAAGCGAAGCTTTCGGTTATCATAACTTACAGTTCTGATAAAATTATATCCATCTCCTGTAATTGTTTCATTCTCATTTTCTACAGTCCAATCAGCAGGTAAATTTACTATTGTTGTTTGCTTAATATCGATAGGGTATGCTATAGCTACAGGGCTTTTTCTTGTAGGATATATTTCCCTACGTAATAGGTTTTGAATAGTTTGAGCCTGAAAATTAGCTGTAACATCTTCATTCTTTAGCGTATCTGAAACTTTCCAGAAGTTTTTTATAGAATATGACTGTTCTAATGTTACTATATTATCTTCAATATTATCCTCAAATGATAACAAACGTACTGTATCTATTTTTAAATAAAGAGTTGCGTAAAATTTTAAATATTCACTTTGAATATCTTTAAATGACATATTTTTTAATAATGCTCTTTGAAAATCAGCATTACCTCCTCTCATTTCTGTTTTTACATTCAAATATGCCAATCCTTGTAAATCATCAGAGCTAAATGTCTCATCAATAGTTGTTGTTCCTTGGTTTTGTAATGGTATAGGCGTCAGAGCTGATGTACCTCTTTTCAAAATTAATCCATTTTCATAGTTTGGAAAAAAGAGATTCTTCATCCCTCCTCCTTGATTTGTAATCGTTGGATCAACAAATATTGTATCTTCTTCGATAATGAGACAATTTACACAATGATTAAATGCTCCCATCGATACTGGTTGTTCATCTAAAACATGTCCTTGGACTGTGTTTACTAAAACAGGATACGCTTCATATCCTATATCGTTTAACAAACATGTCAATAACCAACTTTTTTCTTTGCAATCACCTGATTTCTTTTGCAAAATAGTATTTGGATGCCTTGGTTTATAGCTATAAATACCATATTCATTTCCTAAATAATGAATATTATTCTGAACATATTGGATGGCATATCTTGCTTGTTTTTCTTTTTCTGGAGATTTATTTATAATGGTATCTAACAAAGCTTTATATTCATCACTAAATTCTTCTTTCGAGGTAAATAATTTTAAAATTTGATTTGCTAAGCACTCCCAAGTAGTTTTGGCTGAAAACAGAATTGATGGAATAGGATTGTACCATGAAGGAATATCTTGTTCAAATGAAATTACTTCTGGATTATTTATTTCCCATATATATCTAATTGAGTTGTTACCCTTTTTAATTTGCGGTTTTGGAGCTCCATTTTTTAATTGAAATTCTGAATTATTTGAACCATCTGTGATATAACAAATATGAATCTTACCAATAGGCACGGTAAAGCTTGTATTTTGATTAAATAGATAGAAACCTTTAATTATTGGATTAAATCCTTTCACCACATAACTATAATCTAAAATATCACCTACCCGTAAGTCATTTACTTCTATATAGGAGGTTAATATTCCATCAATTAAACCATATTCAAGACTTCTTTCTCTTCTAATTAATTCAGGCTTTTGATTTTTTAAAACATTAATAACTTTTCCACTTCTTATTATCTTAATCATTAAAAACTTTGCATCCTGATAGGTGCTATCATAAGTCATAACAAGGGATGACGCCTGACGTAGACCATTTTCCTCTGTTATTTTTAAAGATAGACGTGTATAAACTTCCTCTTTAACAAGGTTTACTTGAACATCAGACAATAGATATGAAACTCCTTGGGTACGATTATGCTCATTTGCAATAAATTCTTTGTCATAGTTAACTTTTTCACACCACCCTGGGAGAGTTTGAGAAAATAAAGACGAAAAATTTACAATGAAACTAATAATTAGAAGTAAAAAACGAATTTTATACATATAAATAATGGATTTAAACGGCTTGTCCTCTTTAATTGTATCTTTTTAAAAATTAAAAGTACTTGTATTTTTTGGATATTTTAATGTTGAGTTGTGAATTGTGTTATGGGCTGTTATTAAAAAAAAATAACAGCGAACCCGTTGTCGGTATTGTCCTTTGCTAGGCTATTTATCCCGTTTTTTGGTTTCACCCTGTTTCGGCTACACGTATTCTCTATTATATTTTATATGGAGTGTCCGTGTGCCAGGTCTAAAAGTAGTCATTCTTAAAAGGTCCGTTTTGTTTGAGAAGGTTTAAATCAAACTTAATTTTTGATTTAAATCGAATAACTTCTCTCTCCAAAGTTGATTGGACGGCTTCTCGTCCGAAAAGGCGACTTTTCAACGGTATCACCGTATCAACTTTGATCCTTCTTTCAAATCAAAACTTTCCATATACTATTATGACTACTTTTAGTCAAACAGGGTAAAGCTTAACTTTCAATACTCGACTATGGGCCATAACGTTTGCTGGATGAAGTCGTGGCGCGTTAGTCGTGGTGTCGTGTCACCCGTTAGGGGGACTAAGACAGTAGACAAAGGCGTCAGGACGAGGTAAACGAGCCATGCTTTATTTCCAGCGTGTTAGCGGTTCGGCATTTATTAATTGTCTTCGCATAAACAATAGACATCAATATCAATTTCCGCATTAATGTCTGCCAATATTTTAATTTGTTCATTAGTCAGAGTAAAACCAGGATTATGTCCAGTGTAATAGTATTGAACCATTGTTAATCTGAGTATTTTACACTGACTTTTTAATTCCTTTAAAAGTTCAATTCTTGGTATTATAATTTCCTTGAAAAAGAGATCAAGCAAGTCACCAATAAAATCGTTAGATATTATCTTTTGTTCTATGTCCCAATGATTACAATCTCTGATTCTTGGTATTTTTTTAGTCCCAATGTAATATTCTTCACCTTTTTGTCCTGACGAACTAGGTTTTAGTCCAAGTCTATCAGAAATTATTTTCGGGTCAAAATCAAAGTCTATAAAACGAAGAATAAAATGGTTTTGATTTATATCTGGTTGGTCTGTTTGTCCCTTTAACTTGTTTAATTCTTTTTTGTCTAAGCGATTATGATTCATTTGAGATTTACTTGACAGTTAGCACTTTTTGCTGACCGCTAACTACTTTATAAGCGTCATTAGTTTCTTAACTCTATTAATCACTTGGTTTATTGGTATAAAAACGTTTTTAAATAATTATAAGTGTCTAATGAATTTAAACGTATAAAAAACGATTTAACCCAATAAGGCACATTAAAAGTAAACATAAATCAAATATAGATATAATCAAATGGGGGCTAAGTTATAAACAAGCTGTTGATAGCTTATATTTTATGTTGGGGTATGTGTTGGATAAATTACCTTCTATGGTCTAATAATACTATCGTTTGTGGTGTTATTTATATGGTTTTTAATTTGTTCAAACCATATTTTGTTTATCAAACATAAGCTCAACAAGCGTTGGCAACAAATTTGACGGTTTTTTTGTCTGTTTTCTTCGTTGGCAACAAACCTGACGGTTTTTTTTGCTGCTTTCTCCGCTGGCAACAAAATTGACGGTTTATTTTGCTGCTTTCTCTGTTGGCAACGATCTTGATGGTTTTTTCGGCTGTTTTCGCCAAAGGCAGCAAAACTGATGGTTTTTTTCGGCTGTTTTCTCCGTTGGCAACAAACCTGACGGTTTTTTTGGCTGTTTTCGCGGCTGGTAAGAAATCTATTTATAGCATGGCTAATTTGTAGCGATATGAGAACTTCAAGTGTAGAATTCTACACCTAAATATAAGGCTATATCGGATGCAGTCGCGGCTTTCTTTGTTTACTTTCTTCGGCTGCAGGAAGAAAGTAAAAGCCAGCCGGCTAGAGGCAAAAAAGAAAAGTGTCTTAATATCAATGATATTTGTAAGTGGTTATGTGTGGGTGATTAGTAGAATTTTTAAAGGGTACTAATTTATATTCAACTCCGCTGGAGTTGTTGTAATCCCTAACTATTTGACGATTCTATAGATATGCAACTTCTCTGAAGTTGGGCTCTTGTGGCCACATTCGATGTATTACAGCTTGGTTAGTTTGTGGTGTTTTAAGAAAATCAAGTGTAGAATTCTACATATTAATTAACGCTAGGCTCTCTTTCGGCTTTATTAGGGGAGATTATTTACAAGGAAGAAGAATAATGTTTTTGATGTGTTCGTTATCCTTTATTCAACTCCGGTGGAGTTACACTTATCTTTTACTATTTATCAATTCTATAGATATGCAACTTCTCTGAAGTTGGGGTATTGTGCCCACATTCGATGTATTACAGTTTGTTAGTTTGCGGTTTTTTAAGAATATCAAGTGTAGAATTCTACATATTATTTAACGCTAGGATCTATTTCGGCCTCATTAGGGGAGATAATTTACAAAGAAGAAGAATAATGTTATTGATGTGTTCGTTATCCTTTATTCAACTCCGCTGGAGTTGTGTCAATCTCTTACTATTTATCAATTCTATAGATGTGCAACTTCTCTGAAGTTGAGTTATAGTGAGCATTGGCGATATATTACAGCTTGGTTAGTTTGAAGTGTTTTAAGAATATCAAGTGTAGAATTCTACATATTAATTAACGCTAGGATCTCTTTCGGCTTTATTAGGGGAGATAATTTATAAGGAAGAAGAATAATGTTTTTGATGTGTTCGTTATCCTTTATTCAACACCTCAGGAGTTGTGTCAATCTCTTACTATTTATCAATTCTATAGACATGCAACTTCTCTGAAGTTGGGCTCTTGTGCCCACATTCGATGTATTACAGTTTGTTAGTTTGTGGTGTTTTAAGAAAATCAAGTGTAGAATTCTACATATTAATTAACGCTAGGATCTCTTTCGGCTTTATTAGGGGAGATTATTTACTAGCAGTAGATCTTTAGTAAGACCGGGAAGCTCCAAGCTTGGCTTGGAGATCACCCGGCCGCACTTAAGATTTACAATAGCAAATGATCGGACCTAATGCAGCCGCGGCCTTCTTTGTTTACTTTCTTCGGCTGCAGGAAGAAAGTAAAAGCCAGCCGGCTAGAGGCAAAAAAGAAAAGTGTCTATACATCAATTCTATAGATATGCAACTTTTCTGAAGTAGGGCTATAATGTCTGGCGGGTGTATTATAGTTTGGCATATAATAACTATAAGGGAGGTGTATTCAAAGGTGCTCATTATCCATTCTGTAGAACGAAAACTTCTCTTCAGCTGTGTCATTATCCCCAGCGGGGATATATATCTATAGTTTCAATAATTTATTGAAGAATTACAACTCCAGAGGAGTTGCATATTATTGCGTTAATAGTAGGTTAAACGAGGTAATAATCTTTTCGAAAATTTTCGCCAAATTGGCTTGAAAATCCACCCTTTACACTAATTTTTACAGTATTTAGCTCTTGTGATATCTACTTATGGTGTTTTTTGTTAGATAGTTAGAGGGTTAGAGAATTGTGCCCTGTTAATATCTATTTAATAACTATTTTTTGAGTTGGTAGACATTTAAAATCACTATTCATTTCTTTGTATTCGTATTGGGTTCGTAACGGATTAAAAGGGAATCTTGTGAAATTCAAGAACTATCCCCGTAGCTGTAATCCTGTCTCGTTTTTGCGGGATGTATTTTTTCAACAAAAGCCACTGACTGCTGCCAGGCGGTTGGGAAGGGGTTGAAAAATCAGGAAAGTCAGAAGACCTGCCAAATACAAAATAAACCAGGCTTTCGGGTGAAAAGCAATAGGTGTAGCAATCGAATTTTCGTATCCCTTTGTTTGCACTTTACTTGCGCGTGTTTTCTCGCTTAGCCTTATTATTTATTTTCAAACCAATAAGCTATGGAAACATACATTATTAAACGAGATGGGAAAAAAGAGGCTTTTTCGATCGAAAAAGTAAAAAGTGCTTTGCGCAAGGCTTTTTTGTCGGTGGGTAGTTTTGCAACCGACGAGGTGATTACTAATATTTTATGCAGGGTAAATATAACCAACGATATTACTGTTGAAGGTATTCAAAATCAGGTGGAAGTGGCACTGATGGCCGAGCGTTATTATTCGGTGGCCAAGGCTTATATGTTGTATCGCCAGCAGCATTTAGAAGATCGAGAAGTGCTTGATAAACTGGAATTTTTAATGGATTATTGCAATGCGCAAAACGCAGCTACGGGTAGTAAATACGATGCCAATGCCAATGTTGAAAGTAAAAACATTACCACTTTAATTGGCGAGTTGCCTAAATCGAACTTCATACGCTTGAATCGTCGTATGCTTACCGATCGTATTAAAGAGATGTATGGCAAAGAATTATCGGATCGATACGTTGATTTACTGAATCAACACTATATCTATAAAAACGACGAAACCAGCCTGGCTAACTATTGTGCTAGTATCACTATGTATCCATGGTTAATTGGTGGTACCTCGTCGATAGGTGGTAACTCAAAGGCGCCTACCAATCTAAAATCGTTTTGTGGTGGATTTATAAACATGGTTTTTATGGTTTCGAGCATGTTGAGCGGCGCCTGTGCTACACCCGAATTCCTGATGTACATGAATTACTTTGTTGGTTTAGAGTATGGCGACGATTATTACTTACATGCCGATAAAGTAGTTGATTTATCGGCCAAACAACGAACCATTGATAAAATCATAACCGACTGCTTTGAGCAGATTGTTTATTCTATCAACCAACCAACCGGAGCCCGCAATTTTCAGGCTGTTTTCTGGAATATTTCGTATTACGATAAATATTACTTCGATAGTCTTTTCGAGCATTTTATCTTTCCTAACGGAAGCAAACCACATTGGAATTCGCTAAGTTGGTTACAAAAGCGTTTTATGAAATGGTTCAATGCCGAACGTACTAAAAATGTGTTGACTTTTCCGGTCGAAACCATGGCTTTGTTAAGCGATAATGGTGATGTGAAAGATACCGAATACGGCGATTTTACAGCCGAAATGTACGCCGAAGGGCATTCGTTTTTTACCTATATGAGCGACAATGCCGACTCGTTGAGCAGTTGTTGTCGTTTGCGTAACGAAATTACTGATAACGGATTTAGTTATACCTTGGGTGCCGGAGGTGTTTCAACCGGATCGAAGAGTGTACTAACCATCAACCTAAATAGATGTATTCAAGATGCTTCGCGACAAAATACGCATTACCTGTTCTTTCTCGAAGAGGTGGTTGATCTGGTTCATAAAGTGCAAAAGTCGTATAACGAAAACCTGAAGTATATGCTCGAAAAAGGGATGTTACCTTTATTCGATGCCGGATATATCAATATGGATCGTCAGTATCTTACCATTGGAGTAAATGGTTTGGTCGAAGCTGCTGAATTCTTAGGTATCGAAATTAGTGATAATGATAAGTATACTGAGTTTGTGCAAACTGTTTTGGGGCTGATTGAGTCGTACAATAAAAAATACCGCACCAAAGATGTAATGTTTAATTGTGAGATGATTCCTGCCGAAAATGTGGGTGTGAAGCATGCTAAATGGGACAAAGAAGACGGCTATGTGGTGAAGCGCGATTGTTATAACAGCTACTTCTATGTGGTGGAAGATGAAAATACCAATGTGATTGATAAATTTCGCTTGCATGGTAAAAAGTACATCGAGCATTTAACCGGAGGATCGGCTTTGCATATGAATTTAGATGAGCACTTAAGTAAGGATCAGTACAAGCAATTGTTACGCATTGCCATACAAGAAGGGTGTAACTATTTTACTTTTAATATCCCTAATACTATATGTAACGATTG
Source organism: uncultured Carboxylicivirga sp. (assembly GCF_963668385.1). Lineage (GTDB taxonomy): Bacteria > Bacteroidota > Bacteroidia > Bacteroidales > Marinilabiliaceae > Carboxylicivirga. The sequence continues at coordinate 5,687,694 of NZ_OY764327.1, read as the reverse complement.
TGGTCATATCGATAAAAACAACCTGGGCGAATGTCCTAAATGTAAAAGTCATAATCTCGATTATCTGACCCGTATAATTGGTTATATGAAACGTGTAAGTAATTTTTCGCAAGCCCGTCAAGTGGAAGAAACGCAACGACATTATGCTAAAGTATCACAGTTATAATATTGTATTTCAAGAGGTGCCAAACGAAATAACGTTGGCTATCAATATTGCCAATTGTCCGAATAAATGCCGGGGATGTCATAGTCCCTGGCTTCAAAACGATATTGGCGAGCCCTTAACTAAGCAAGTAATCGATTCGCTTGTGAACGGTTATGGAACGGGCGTGACCTGCATTTGTTTTATGGGGGGTGATGATGCTCCAGAACAGGTGAATTATCTGGCCGAATACATTAAGATAGTAACTGATAATCGAATGAAAACAGCCTGGTACTCGGGCAAACCGAAGTTTTCGGAATTTGGTTCGCTCACCAATTTCGATTATATAAAGCTTGGGCCTTATATTGAAGTTTGTGGAGGGTTGGATAGCTCTGATACCAATCAACGGTTTTATCAGATTGTGGATAAACAGTTGGTGGATAAAACGTGTTTGTTTCAAAGGAAGAAGCCCGTTTTGCAATCGTCTGCAGCCTCTTTGGGCGAAACGGTTTAGTGTTTTTTAATGAGATATAAGTTTGTTGAGATTTATAGCTTATTTCTGTTCAACACCTCTGGAGTTGCGTCAATCTCTTACTATTTATCAATTCTATAGACATGCAACTTCTCTGAAGTAGGGGTATTGTGCCCACATTCGATGTATTACAGCTTGGTTAGTTTGTAGTGTTTTAAGAATATCAAGTGTAGAATTCTACATATTAATTAACGCTAGGATCTCTTTCGGCCTTATTAGGGGAGATAATTTACAAAGAAGAAGAATAATGTTTTTGATGTGTTCGTTATCCTTTATTCAACTCCGCTGGAGTTACACTTATCTTTTACTATTTATCAATTCTATAGATGTGCAACTTCTCTGAAGTTGAGTTATAGTGAGCATTGGCGATATATTACAGCTTGGTTAGTTTGAAGTGTTTTAAGAAAATCAAGTGTAGAATTCTACATATTAATTAACGCTAGGCTCTCTTTCGGCCTCATTAGGGGAGATTATTTATTAGCAGTAGATCTTTAGTAAGACCGGGAAGCTCCAAGCTTGGCTTGGAGATCACCCGGCCGCACTTAAGAGTTACAATAGCAAATGATCGGACCTAATGCAGCCGCGGTCTTCTTTGTTTACTTTCTTCGGCTGCAGGAAGAAAGTAAAAGCCAGCCGGCTAGAGGCAAAAAAAAGAAAAGTGTCTTAACATCAATGATATTTGTAAGTGGTTATGTGTGGGTGATTAGTAGCATTTTTTTAAAGGGTACTAATTTCCATTCAACTCCGCTGGAGTTGTGTCAATCTCTTACTATCTATCAACTCTATAGATATATAACTTCTCTGAAGTAGGGCTCTTGTGCTCACATTCGATGTATTACAGCTTGGTTAGTTTGAAGTGTTTTAAGAATATCAAGTGTAGAATTCTACATATTAATTAATGGGCGGCTCTCTTTCTGCCTCATTAGGGGAGATTATTTACTAGCAGTAGATCTTTAGTAAGACCGGGAAGCTCCAAGCTTGGCTTGGAGATCACCCGGCCGCACTTAAGAGTTACAATAGCAAATGATCGGACCTAATGCAGCCGCAGTCTTCTTTGTTTACTTTCTTCGGCTGCAGGAAGAAAGTAAAAGCCAGCCGGCTAGAGGCAAAAAAAAGAAAAGTGTCTTAACATCAATGATATTTGTAAGTGGTTATGTGTGGGTGATTAGTAGAATTTTTTTAAAGGGTACTAAAATCTATTCAACTCCGCTGGAGTTGCACTTATCCCTTACTATCTATCAACTCTATAGATATGCAACTTCTCCGAAGTTGAGCGCTTATGCTCGTAGGCGATGTATTTGTCTCTTAACTGAAGTTGAGTATTTATCCCCAGCGGGGATATATATCTATAGCTTTTTGAATTATCTGTAGCATTACAACTTCAGAAGAGTTGAATATTTTGAAATTCTTTTGATCAATTTACGATAATAAGGTAATGTTGTATCAATGGTCGGCAAATCACGGTTTCTTAATGATTATGGTATTATTCATAATTATGTTTTAATCAAAATGTAAATAGCAGTAAATATCCATTACTAATTAAATAGGTAGGTTTAATAATTTTACTACTTTTGCACGTCGTTCATTCAAATTTTGACTTTAAGATACCCTTTAAAAAGGGTTTAATAGGGAACCATGTGTGAATCATGGGCTGACGCGCAACTGTAATCTCGTGCTATGATAATAGTATGTGCTTTTAGCGAATAACCACTGTTCGGAAACGCCGAATGGGAAGGTGCTAAAAGTCGGGAAAGCCAGGAAACCTGTCTTATTGTGTTTGAATGATATTTGCTTTCGCGATAAAAAGCAGGTATCGGATTTAAAAATATTCCCCTACTCATTATTTCGCGATAGTATTATATGTTAATTAGCAAATAATTGTAATATGCGTATTAATACATCGGTTTTAGCATTAAAAATTAAAAGCCAAATTCTGGCAATAATTACTATCAGTTTTTATTATCACGTCTGCAACTATTCATAATTATACTAAGGCATTAGGGGGTGTGATTAAACGATTATTCCCGAAGTGTGTTGTAGTAATGTGCTTATTTAATCATGCACCCTTTTGTATTTTATTAATCACATTAGTATGAAATGTTATATGTAGAGATTAGATTTGCAGGTTGGAATAAAAAAATGGAATGTCATAAAAGAACTAAATAATTGAAAATGGAGGAGAACAGAAAGGTCTACAAAGTTTTTCATCAAAGAAAAGACAAACTACAAGAGCAATATTCGGGAGATTATTGTTCGAAACAACATAATAAAGGTAAGTTAACCGCTCGCGAACGCATTGATTTTTTGTTTGATGAAGGAACATTTAACGAAATTGGTGCATTTATAAAGTCAGGCGATGCCAACCAATATGGCGATGGTGTTATTTGCGGTTATGGCTTGATAAATGGAAGAAAGGTAATGGCTTATGCTCAGGATTTTAATATCATGGGAGGGTCGTTAGGATTGATTCACGCAAAAAAAATACAGAAGGTACAGGAGTTGGCCAATAATATGGGGCATCCGGTGGTTGGCTTAATCGATTCCGGAGGTGCTCGTATACAGGAAGGTGTTGCTAGTTTGGCTGGTTACGCCGGTATTTTCCGACAAAATGTAAAAGCCTCGGGTATTGTGCCTCAAATATCAGTGATATTGGGGCCGGCTGCCGGTGGAGCTGTTTATTCACCTGCCTTAACCGACTTTCGTTTTATGGTGCGCCATACTTCGCATATGTTTGTTACAGGTCCGCAAGTTGTAAAGGAGGTTCTAAACGAAGATGTAACTTTCGAAGATCTTGGAGGGGCTGATGTGCATAGTACAACATCGGGGGTTACCGATTTTGTGTATAACGATGAAGAAAACTGTTTGTTGGGTGTTAAGAAGTTACTGTCTTATTTACCATCCAATCATTTAGAGCAACCTCCTTTGTTAAATTGGGATGATATAAATCCGCGTAACGCCGAGAATATATCACATATTTTACCCGAAGATTCGAGTAAACCTTATGATATGATTGATATTATCGATCGTATTGTCGACAGGGATTCCTTTTTTGAAGTTGCCGAAAATCATGCCCAAAATATTATTACTGGTTTTGCTCGTTTGAATAAAAAGGTAATCGGAATTATTGCCAATCAACCAAAAATGATGGCGGGTACACTTGATATTAATGCATCGCGTAAAGCGGCTCGTTTTGTTCGTTTCTGCGATTCGTTTAATATTCCGGTGTTAGTGTTGGAAGATGTTCCGGGTTTTATGCCGGGTACTAATCAAGAGCATAGTGCTATTATTATGCATGGTGCCAAATTATTGTATGCCTTTGCCGAGGCTACCATACCTAAAATTACTGTAATTGTGCGTAAAGCATACGGAGGTGCTTATATTGTTATGAATAGTAAGAATATGGGCGGCGATATGAATTTTGCCTGGCCATCAGCTGAGATTGCAGTGATGGGGCCTGAGGGTGCTATTAAAATATTAAATCGTAAAGAACTGGCTGCCGCCGAAGATGCTGAAGGATTGAAACGACAATTGGTTGATGACTATAAAAACAATATAGCCAATCCGTTTATAGCCGAAGAAAAAGGATATGTTGATGAGGTGATTGAACCTTCTAAGACGCGCGAAGTTCTTATATCAGCATTCTCGTTGTTAGAGAATAAGTTTGAGCAAAAATCACCAAGGAAGCACGGAAATATTCCAATGTAACAAGAAAAGAAATGATTAAATCGATATTAATAGCCAATAGAGGCGAAATTGCAATACGTATTGCACAGACAGCTAAAAAAATGGGCATTCGTTCGTATGTGTTTTTGACGCATCAGGAACCCAATGCTCATTATTTATCTTTTGCAGATGAAGTTATTGATGTTTCGGAAGATACATTTACGAATATATTCTTAAGTGTAGAAAAAATTGTAGATGCTGCTGTTGAAAATAAAATAGATGCCATCCACCCGGGATATGGATTTTTATCAGAAAACCCATTTCTGCCTAAGGAATGTGAAGCCAGAGGCATTACCTTTATAGGACCTTCGCATGATCATATTCAAAAAATGGGAAACAAAGGTGTTGCCCGTAATACAGCTAAAGCCTGTAAAATTCCTATTCCCGAAGGAAGTAAAGGCTTAATCAATACACTGGAAGAAGCTGAAGCGGTGATAGCTAAAATTGGCTATCCGGTTATGGTAAAAGCAGTAGCCGGTGGTGGTGGTAAAGGAATGCGTGTTGTTGAGAATGAAGAAATGTTGCCCAAAATGCTTCGTGCTGCCATTAATGAGGCACGATCGGTTTTTGGTAATGGAGCTGTTTTTATTGAGAAATTCATAGCTCGTCCTCGTCATATCGAAGTGCAGGTTTTAGCCGATAAGCATGGAAATGTTGTTCATCTTTTCGATCGTGAGTGTAGTATTCAGCGAAAACACCAAAAATTAATGGAGGAAGCTCCTTCTCCTGCTTTATCTGACGAACTTAGAAATACAATCTGTTCGTATGCGGTTGCTTTATGCAAGCAAACAGGATATTACAATGCTGGAACGGTTGAGTTTTTGGTTGATATAGATAATAATGTGTACTTCATGGAGATGAATACACGTATTCAGGTGGAGCATCCGGTTACCGAAGCTATAACAGGTGTTGATATAGTTGAGCAACAAATTATTATTGCATCGGGAGAGAAGCTTTCTATCAAGCAGGAAGATTTAAAGATTAAGGGCAGTGCTATCGAGTTTAGAATTAATGCCGAAGATGTGCAAGCCGATTTTTCTCCATGTACAGGTATTATCGAAGATATTGAAGAGCCCAAAATGAAATCGATTCGTTTTGATAGCGGTTATTCTGCCGGTAAGGTGGTTCCGGCTTGTTTCGATTCTATGCTTGCCAAATTGATTGTGACTGGTGATGATAGAAAACAAACCATTGAAAGATCTAAGAAAGCATTGAGTTCTCTTCGAGTCAGAGGTTTAAAAACCACTATTCCATTCTTTAGAAAAGTGCTTACGGTTCCGTCTTTTGTAGAAGGTGATTATTATACCGATTTTATTGAAACGCAAATGGATCAGTTGCACTATCAGCATCCCGATGATCAAACAGCAGCTGCTTGTATTGCTTTGGCTGCCTATTTGCAGGAAGTAAATAAGCTAGAAGAAACTCAATCGATCGAAACAGCATCTAATGCCTGGTTTCTAAAACAAAACTTAAAATCGCGCTAAACAATGAAAGCTACCAGATATATATTGGTTAATGGAAAGGCGGTATCTTTTGATGTTGCTAATAATCAAATTGTAAAGATTGATAAAAAGAATGTAGAACCGCAAATTACCCGTAATGATAAGGATGAGTTTGAAGTACAGCTTCATGGTCATTCTTTTAATGGTGAGGTTGTGCGTTTAAAACAGAATCAGTGTACTGTGTTGTTAAATGGTAATACCTACAACTTTACTATTGAAACAGAAAAGTCGTTTAAGCGATTGAAAAAAATCACACAAAAGAATTCTGTTAGTAAAATGGCTATTAAAGCAATGCTTCCGGGAATGATTTGTGAGGTTCCGGTTGAATTAAATCAAACCATCAAAAAAGGAGAGGTGTTATTAACTCTCGAAGCCATGAAGATGCAAAACGAAATTGTAGCTCCCTTGGATGGTGTGGTAAGTAAAATTCATATTAAAGAAGGAGACAATGTATTGAAGGATCAGATGTTAATTGAGATTGATCCTAAGCGTTAGAAATAAGAGTGGATAATCCCGATTCGAGATACCAACATGAAGAGTGTCCAAGGTGTGGTGCTAATTTTATCTGCACCTGTTCATCAACTTGCTGGTGTAATTTTATTGAAATACCGGAAAATGTTGCTGTGTATCTCGAGTTGAATTATTCATCTTGTCTTTGCGAGAAGTGTATTCGGCACTTAATCGAAGAGCTAGATTATTAATTGATATAGATAAACCCTGAATTACAAGAAGAAGTTAGCCATAATACTACTGTTTGTATCAAATTGAATCAGGTAAAAAAAATATCGGGGTGTTACAGCTTATGTCTGTAATGGCCCTTTTTTTATGAGCTCGAAGTAATTTAAATTCTAATAAAAAAGCCTGCAAGTTAAAACGTAAACATTCGGTCTCACACGTCGTAAAAGCATAATCGAGACACTCTAACAGTCCATAGAATCGATGGACAATTCTCGCAATTCTATGAGTTCTTCCAGTTGTGAGGTAAAAGGTCAGCTAAGTCCAATGAGTAGTCATTATTGTAAAGCAGTATCTTGATCAATCGGATCATCTCATACTTATTAAATCAAAAGATATGTAAAAACAATATTATTTCTTGAGAAAAGGTGCTTTAAAGAAGGCCTCTTTTTAATATTATCATTTTTTTTAGAAATAATATTATTTGTATGAAAAGAAAATCTTCTGACTGAATCGAATCAATCAGAAATATTTAGTTAAATAGAAACATAAAGGTTGTTGCTAATATCAAGCTAAACTTACTTCTGAAACCTTTAACTTTTCCGCTAATAATTTAATGTCTGCACCAATCTTTTCATTGGTAATACGAGCATAAATTTGAGTCGTTTTAATATTGGTATGTCCAAGCATTTTAATAACGGATTCAATAGGGACACCCTTTGATAGTGTAACAGTGGTTGCAAAAGTATGCAGTGCCAAGTGAAACGTAAGGTTTTTATTAATACCGCAGACATCAGCAATTTCTTTCAAATATTGGTTCGTTTTTTGATTCGTTGGAATTGGTAAAAGTACACCATTGGGCAAACCTTTGTATTTATCTAGGATTAATTGGGCTATATCCAGTAGAGGTACAACCGTTTTTATGGATGTTTTCTGGCGCTTTGTGTTTATCCATAAATTGCCGTCAAAACCTTTAGTTATGTGTTCCTGCCTAAGGTTTTTAATATCAATATATGCAAGTCCGGTATAGCACGAGAAAATAAAAATATCACGTATGCGCTCTAACCGTTCACTACCAAAGCTTTTTTGCATGATGCGTTTTAGTTCATCGTCATTTAGGTAGCCCCTGTCAACCTTCTTTAAAGATATTTTATAGTTGCCGAAGGGATCATTCAGTAACCATCCATTCTTTTGAGCAAGCAATACTATGCTTTTGAATTTTTGCATAAATTTTGCGCTTGTATTTAAGTTGCAATGGCATTTAATGGTAAGGAAGTTTTCAAACCCAACAATGAAGGAGTGATTGATATCCCTTAAATCAATATCCGATAATTTGTGTTCTATTTTTAAATATTCAGATAAATGTCGTTTACACACTTCTGCTTTTTGATAGGTAGCTTTTGATTTGGTAATGCCAACTTGTGTTTTTAACGTATTGTTGCATTCTTCAAAAAGCTCCAACAATAAGTGTTGCTCCAACCCAATGCCTAAGAATGTGATTTTTATTTTTTCGGCTGTTATTAATGTGTCTCTTCTGGTCAGGTCATTATAAGCTTCGTGAATAGAAATTTTAATTTCTTCCAAAACAGAATTAATAGTTTTGGCTTCCGCATTTCTGCCTTTGGCTTTTCCTAAATCAACACTCCAGTCTTCCGGTTTAATAAATTGCTTGGTGTTGAACTGAGCCATTTTACCATTAATGGTAATTCTTGCAACAACAGGTGCCGTTCCATCTTTTTTTTCTGCATTCTTTTTAATGAAAAAAAGAACATTAAAAGTACTTCTCATAAGCTTCATTTTTCTGTTTGTAAAACTACATTAACAAATACAAAATGAAACATTTGTAGGGGTGTTGATTCGCGACAACACTAAGCCAAATCATACCATTTTGTGACCTATTTTTCGATTTTAAAAATAGGTCACGATTTAGTCACAAAACTTTGTCGTTTTTTTGCATTTTAAGGAAGACTGAGGTGACAATAAGACATAAAAAAAGTCCTACAATATATTGATATTGTAGGACTTGTCTCTTTTCTGTCTTCTATTGACATTTAACTAAGCGGAGAGAGAGGGAACTGAAAATTTGTTTTAAGTGCCCAATTCTCAATGTTTTACGAATTCAACTTTTAAAGTCCACTGTAAGTCCACCAAAACTGGGTGAAAAATGCCCGTTTTAAATGCGTTTTAATGAACTCATTTCCTTCCAAAAATAGCAAAAAGGAACCGAACCTAAAAATGGATTTTTGTCCAGTTTTTTGTGAAAGTCGACTTTGTATCGTAAGTAAAAAATTATTAATACTCTCAATAAGGGTTAAAGCCTTTATTTTAATAACCTTTTAGCAACGTAAAGAATCATTAGATTTTGTTTTAAGAAAGATTTCGATTACAGAAGCCATATTGATAATAAGCATTTGGTTTTGTTGATTGGTTAATTGCTTTTGACAACGAAAAGAATATAAATAACTTTATAAATATGAAATTTTGCGTAGTTTAACTACTCGTTAAGTAATATTTTTAAAGTTATTTAGTTCTTTTATTAAATCAATTCTTTATTTTTGTTGAAAATTGAGTAGTATGGCTACGCATAATGACACAAAATTAAAGAAGCTTTTTAATCTATTGCAGGCCAATAATGTGATAACAGCAGCAGTATTGGACAACAATGGTGTATCCAGACATCTACGCAGGTACTATCAGGACAGCGGATGGATAGAACCTTTAGGAAGAGGTGCATATAAAAAGCCCGGAGATAGCTTGGAATGGCAAGCAGGTGTGAATGCAATGCAAAATCAATTAAACATTAAGGTGCATGTAGGCGCTTTAACTGCATTAACCTTACATGGATTCAGCCATTATTTCAGGTTAAGCAAGGAAACGATATACCTATTCTCACCCTTGCAAACCAGAATGCCAAATTGGTTTATAAATTACAATTGGAATGTAGAGTTATTTCAGAAACCCACTTCATTTCTTCCTGAAAAAACTGGCATCAAGGAAATGGAGATAAAAGATACAAAAGTTAATGTATCAACACCCGAACGTGCCATATTGGAATGCCTGTTTTTAGCTCCGCAACATTCAGACCTTGTTGAATGCTATCAGGTTTTAGAAGGATTGGTCAACTTAAAGCCTAGATTGGTGAGCGAGCTTCTATCAGCTTGCAACTCAGTGAAAGTAAAACGTCTATTTCTTTATATGGCAGAAAAGGCAAATCATCAGTGGTTTCAATTCCTGAAAACAGATAAGATAGATTTAGGTAGCGGAGACCGGATGATAACAGAAAGTGGAGCATACAGCTCAAAGTATAAGATAACAATACCCAAAGAATTAGCAGAGTTATGATTTCACCAGCATATAGAGCACAAGTGGATTTATTACTACAGGTTCTACCATATGTAGCAAAAGAAGAAATATTTGCCTTAAAAGGAGGTACGGCTATTAACCTTTTTATTAGGGAAATGCTTCGTTTGTCAGTTGATATTGACCTGACTTATTTGCCTCTCGATTCCAGAACAGAAGCTCTTAATAATATTCAGGAAGGTTTAGGAAGAATCAAGGCAGATATAGAAAAAAATATACCGGGCATTAGAATCAACACCGTTCCATTAAATGGTGGAACTGACGTTAAATTGAATTGTCAAGGTCAAGGCGCTCAAATCAAAATAGAAGTGAATACAATTACCAGAGGTAATGTCTTCCCTACCGAATTAATGCAGGTGGTTGATTCTGTTCAGGATGAATTTGACAAGTTTGCAGCCATCAATGTAGTCTCTATGGCTGAATTATATGGAGGTAAAATCTGTGCTGCCATAGACAGACAACATCCTCGTGATGTATTTGATGTAAAGCTACTACTTGAAAACGAAGGCTTCACTGATGAAATTTGGGAAGGATTCAAAATTGGCTTAATCAGCCATTACAAACCAATTAGTGAATTGCTTTCTCCAATATTAAAAGACCAGGAATCTGCTTTTGAGAATCAGTTTGCCGGAATGACAACTGTTGAATTTTCATATGACGATTATGAATTAACGCGAGCACTATTAATTAAAACTATTGGAGAACGCCTTACTGATAATGATAAGCGATTCTTATTGAGTTTCGAAAGTGGAGAACCGGACTGGGAACTATTCCCCATACCAGTATTAAAAGATTTACCTGCCATTCAGTGGAAGTTGCTAAATATTAACAAACTTAAAAAAGTAAATGCAAAAAAGCATGCGCAGATGGTAACGCACTTGAAAGAAGTTTTGGATTTTAAGTAGTTAAAACTTTATTAAAAGAATTGATAAAATGGCAACAATTATAACAGGTCCCAAAGGTGGTAAAAAGCAAATAAGTGACCATTTACCTTTATGGGCTGAATTTCATATTAATAGTTTAAACCAGGAACTTGATCAGATAATAAAAAAAGGAATTAGTTTCTTATAGCATTCAGTTAAAAACTATATGAATTTTCATAGTTGTTCACATATTTAATTTGTTCATGTTACGTGAACATTGTGTATCTGTGAAAATGAAGCAAGAGATGTTACATATGCAAAAACTTCCACATCGCTAAATACTAAAAATGCTACAGAATTGGTTTGTTCTGGTTATTACGCAATCTCCTTAAATGTATCATGTATATGAGATGAATTGTTTATACCCTATCAGGTATAAATAGGCTAGTACGGCCATGAATTATACCCGAACGGGTATTGTCAATGCAATTATAGAATGAAGCGAACATGAATTTTAATATTCTAAATTGTATACATTAGAATAATTAAAATTCATAGAGAGTTCCATCTGACAAATGAAGATATACTTAACGGATGAAAATACAGATCATTAGCGATATACATCAAGAGTTTGGATTTAATCAATTTAGTTTTGACAATGCTGACATTGTTGTGTTTGCAGGTGATATCAATCTTGGTGTAAAAGGAATAAGTTGGATGGTGAAAGAAATATCCAATAAGCCAGTTATATATGTATTGGGTAATCATGAATACTACAAGGGATGTTATCCTAAAACATTGCTAAAGATTAAAGAATTTGCAAAAGGAACAAATATTCATGTGTTAGAAAACGAATCGATAGAGATTGATGGTATAACATTTCATGGAGCTACCCTTTGGACTGATTTTTCAATATTTGGTAATCCAATTAAATATGGAATCATTTGTCAGGAGAAGATGAATGATTATAAGAAAATAAGAAGAGATCCTTCATATTCACGCCTAAGAACCATAGATACTTTTAATCTTCATAATCAATCCATATCATGGCTTAAAAAAAGCTTAATAGAATCTAAAACCGTTACAAATATTGTTGTAACGCACCATGCTCCCAGCATAAAGTCAGTGCCAGATCAATATAAGGAAGATCCCGTATCTTCTGCATATGCTTCCAATTTAGAGGATTTTATTATTGAGCAAAAGCCTCAATATTGGCTTCACGGTCATGTGCATATACCTGTGAGATATAAGATTAATGAAACGGAAGTTATCTGTAATCCACATGGATATAGTGATGAGAAATATAATGGTTATGAAAAGGAACTAATTATAGAAGTAAATTAAAATTACCATAGCAGATCTGCAAACCGGTCTTAAAGCCCCTCAAACTCTTCCTGACCAATACAAAAATGTTCCAGGATAAGCTCCAGTTCTTTGTGGGTAAAATAATGGGCACGTTTATTACGAGCTAGCTTATCTAGCTTACAGCTTAATTCATGTGATAGTTTAATTTCCTTACGCAGTAATTGCATGGCGGAAGTTGTATTTGAACTTTGAGGGTATAGTTTAATGGCTAAATCTTGTTTTAATATAGTTCGAGGTAATATCATTGTATTGCGCTTAATATTATTCTACTTCATTTTGATGGTTGTAAAATTATATTATAAAACTCAAAATGAATTGTTTATGACCATACCAATTCGCGACAGAACTAAGCCACATCAAGACAAGTAGCACTTTTTTTAGTTTTTGACTCCACTTACTCTATAAATTATCATGAAAGCACTGAAAATATACTCTTCATAAACAAGTGTTTTTTATAATGGTACTTTAATTATTACCTTCATATGAGTGGTGATTTTTGAAAGGAACTAATGAAATTCCGCAAAGCTCGCAGATAGTACTCTCGTAAATAATGAAAGCATTCAAAAAGCACGCTGAATATACTCTTCAAAATGGGCAAAGCTCATAAAAGCAAGCGCAATATACTCTTGATATGGTCTGTAAATACTCTGAAAGTGCTCAGAAGCATGAAAAAGAGCTCAAAAGCTATCTATTTATTGTTATAGATAGTTCTTTTTAGCCTGTTTTCGCAAGTTTTTCAGTATGTTTTACCATTATTTCCCCAAAGAAGTCCTTATAGTAACTCAAATTCTTCCTGACTGATACAAAAATGTTCCAGAATAACCTCCAACTCTTTGTGTGTATAATAATGAGCCCGTTTATTTCTTGTCAGTAATTCAAGTCTGTTATTCAATTCCGGTGATAGTTTTATTTCTTTCCTGAGCAGCTGCATCGCTGCATTAATATTTGAGCTTTGTGGATATAATTTAATGGCCAAATCTTGTTTCAATATCGTTCTTCTAAATATCATTTTAGTGAGTCATTTTTGCATTTTTATGATTCAATTATAGAGAAATAGAATGCAATTTCAAAAGAATTGTAGAACATGGTAATAAATAGTAATAAAAGTAAAATCGCTTGATTTTTAGATAGTAACAAATAGTAGTAAAAAGAAAAATGTCAAGAATTGGAAGCGAAAAGTAATGTAGTCTGTATTCAGTATTATTTATTTGCGCTCAATTAAAAACCGCTAAAACGATAAAATACGTTACGATACGTTCTTTTACTATTCTTTTTATTCCATTACACTCCGTTACTATCTTTTACGAGAAAGTGAGTGTACCGTATTGCTTAGGTTTGACGAAATAAATTTTAATAACACATTTAAATCGTATAAAAATGAGCAAGACAGTTGTAATTGTAGATGAGCATCTCTTCAATAAGTTAATGGGCAAGATCGACCATATTAATGATAAGATTGATAGTATCAGTGTTGCAAAGAATGATGGTTTTAAAGATAGGTGGTACGTTACCGAAGAAGTATGCAAACTCTTAAATGTGAGTAGACGGACTTTGCAAACCATGCGTGACAATAAGGTTATTGCCTTTAAGAAAACCGGACGCAAAATCTACTATAAGGCTTCAGAAATTGAAGCTTATCTGGAAAGTATTAATGGATAATCCTTTGCGTATGGAATCAATTGAAAAAGAAACAACAGAATTGGGGCGGTCGCATCTTACATTTGGTAAGATGTCACTTCAAGAAGCCAATTTAAGATTGAAAACAGCTGAGGAATCTGAATTTCCATTAAGTATATTTCCAAAGTTTATTCAGGATACCATTATTGAATTGTATGACAATGGAAATTATAACATCGATTATACAGCTGTAAGTGTTTTTACAGCTCTAGCCGGAATCATTGGTAATTCGTATCATTTACGTAAACATATTGAATGGATAGAAAATCCATCCATGTGGGTGGTATTGGTTGGCAAGTCAGGACAGAATAAAAGTGCTCCCTTAAAAACAGCTTTTAAAGCTATCAAAAACCAGCAAAAGCAATACGATCAGGAATATGAAGCAGCCATCGCCAATTATGATCCTGATTTAGGAGAAAAGAAACCGACTAAGAAAAAGCTGTATTCGACAGATCCAACATTTGAGGCCCTGATAAATATGCATAAGCAAAACCCCAATGGTATGATATTGATGCCCGATGAGTTTAAGAGTTTTATATTGAATCTGATTGGTTATAGCGGAACCTCAAAGCAAAGTCAGTTTTTATCAATATGGGATGGTGCGCCTATTTCTTTGGATCGTAAAGAAGTTGAAAGCTCTTCATTGAGTATGCCTTGCGTATCAATTATAGGAAGTATTCAGGATGATGTGATTGCATCCTTTAAGGCCAAGGATATAAAGGACGGTTTCTTTGAACGAATTCTTTTTGCCATTCCGTTAAAAATGGAGAAGAAATTAATTGGAAGAAAGAATCCGGATAATTATCTGGTTGAAAAATTTCATTCCAGGATGCAAGCATTGATGGATAAAGTCTATGAGAGCATTAATACGATAGAGTTACCGTTATCTGAAAAGGCAGAGGACTTGTTTATTGAAGAAGTTAACAAACATGTAAAGCCATCCAATAAAGATGCTACCATATCGGGAATCCTGTCGAAGTTGGATAGATATATTTTACGGTTTGCCCTGGTTCTTGAAGTCTCCAATAGTTTTTTTGCAGGGCAGGCGATCAAGCAGATAAGCGAAAGTTCAATGAAGAAAGCCATTATGCTTAAGGATTACTTCTTTTCCAATGCATTAAAGCTAAATCACATGGTTTTAAATGTGTATGAAGACAACTCAAAGGAAGGTAAGGTATTTCAGGTTTTAAAGAAGATTGGTAAACGGGAATTCACCAATAAAGAGTTTATTGAAATGGCCAACAAACTCAATATCGCCAAAGAATCATACGCTTATCAATTGCTGAGCAATACCAAACTGGCGCATAAAAAGCAGAAAGGCGTGTACGAAACTGACGTACTCAATTAATCTTACTGCTGCAATAATGGCTCAGAGAAAACAGGGAATACTGTAGAGTTTGCGTAGTTGTGGAGTTTTATTGATTCACAGGTTTTTATGTGTGGAGTTTGAGTGTAGTAACTGTGGAGTATGAAATAAATTGATCTTTATTCTCCTGCACTATAAAAGGTTGTTACTATAAAATGCTAGTGTTTCGAGTTGAGTACCCGACATTAGCAACGCAGCTTGGGACCCACTTTTCTTATGTTTTGATAAGATAGAAAGCTGTTTGACCGCAGTGAGTTCTTTCTGTCTCAAAAAATAAGGAAATAGTGGGTAAGCGAGTGGTGCAGTCGGCGGACTTCTTTGTTTCTTTCTTCGGCTGCAGGAAGAAAGGAAAAGCCCTTGCGGCTTGAGCAAAGAGATGAAGTCGGGTTTGGGCGAAGCGCCAATTAATTAATCATCAACTTGTGGAGTGAGTGGAGTGGCGTGGAGTAGTAAGTGCTTGAAAAACAATAATCCTCCACTACTCCACTAACTCCACTAAAACAAGAAAAGTCTCTTTTATGTCAGATATTCGCTATTCATTGGAAAAATACAAAGGACGGTCAACCAGGTATCATTGTCCGAAATGTCATCAGAGGACTTTTACCAGGTATGTCGATAATCAAACCAATAAACATTTATCTGATTATACCGGAAGATGTAACCGGGTTGAAAAATGTGGTTACCATTTTACCCCTAAGATGTACTTTGAGGAAAATGGATACGAACCGAGTGATTTTTATACAACAGTCCCAAAACCAAAAATAATTGTAAAACCACCTTCATGTATTGACAAAAAGTTATTGACAGCCTCCCTTACCAATTATTACCACAACAACTTTGCTATAGGATTGAGTAAATATTTCCCGCAACGTATGGTTTGGGAGGTATTACAGAAGTATTACGTTGGTACAGCTAAAGGAAACAAAACTATTTTCTGGCAAGTCAACCGATTGGGGCAAGTGCGGACTGGTAAAGTGATGCAATATAATGTACATACATTAAAACGTAATGGATACATCAATTGGGTGCATCATATTACTAAGCAAAAGGACTTCAATTTAAAGCAAGTATTCTTTGGAGCGCATTTACTTACCAGTAAAACAACTCCAGTGGCTATTGCTGAAGGAGAAAAGAATGCCATATTTGGAGCGTTATATTATCCACAATACAGTTGGGTCGCTGTTGGTTCTATTGAAATGCTCAATCTACAAAAGCTAAATGCCCTCAACGGTTACCAGGTGACTTTATTTCCTGATAAAGGAAAAGCATTTGAGAAGTGGAGCAAGATAGCCGAAAGAGCTAGCTTTGATGTTAGTGTAAATACTGTTTTGGAAAATACTGATTTAAATGAAGGTGATGATATTGCCGATTTGGTTATCTCCATAAAAAAGGAACAGTATCTGGCAGGTCCAAATGCTCTTATAAATAAGCTTAAAAAGAAAAATAAGTACCTGGGCTTATTGATAGAGAAATTTGATTTGTGTGTTACTGCTTAATTTTTTCATTCTGAATGTATATGATTTTAGGATGTTTTAGAGCATTAGTGTGCAATTAAGGCAGCTTTATTGAGCATAATATCCCGGAGAAGTGCTATTTTAGAGAACTTAAATTGTTCACACATGCCAGTACCAGATTATCAATCCATCATGTTACCACTATTAACGTGTGTTGCAGATGAACAAACACATAAGTTTCGGGAATTAATAGAAAAGCTTGCCCAGGAGTTTAACCTTACAGAGGAAGATAGACGAGAATTATTGCCCAGTGGTAAACAACCTTTGTTTGATAATCGTGTTGGTTGGGCTAATACTTACTTAAAGAAAGCGGGTTTATTACAATCAGAGAAACGTGGTTTTGTTCAAATAACAAATCTCGGTTTGGAAGTTCTGAAAACTAATCGAACAAGGATTGATGCAGCTTTTCTTAGGCAATATGATTCCTTTAATGAGTTTGTGGGTACTAATGGCAAAGAGAGTGAAGAAAGTAATGAACAGATTGTTGAATCAGACATCCAAACACCAAAGGAGAAATTTGAGAAAGCCTACCAACAGATTAATAGGTTACTGATAGGACAATTGTCTGACCAACTCATAAAGGTTGATCCATATAAATTTGAAGTACTAGTTTTAGATTTACTTCAGGCAATTGGTTATGGAGGAAACCGCTCTGAAGCTGCACAAGTAACTAAAAAATCCGCCGATGGTGGAATAGACGGAATTATCAATGAAGATCGTTTGGGGTTGGATAAAATATACATCCAGGCGAAACGATACAGCAATACAGTACCCGTTAAAGAAGTGCGAGATTTTGCTGGAGCTATGCTCGCTCATAACGCACGTAAAGGTGTTTTTATCACAACCTCAGATTTTCCTTCTTCTGCTAAAGAATTTGCCGAAAAGATTGATCGTACATTAATTCTGATTGATGGGAAACGTTTGGCTGAGCTTATGATTGAGGACAATATTGGTATCTCCCCTAAAGAGACCTTTGTGTATAAAGAAATTGATTCAGATTATTTTGAAAGTTAATTGTGAAGATTCTTAATGTTTTAGATATAGATTTGGATTTCTTTCTAGATGGAATTGCGCTGTTTTGTTCAGAAGGTAGATTGTCTAGTGAAGACTATTCACCATGGGAAGAGGGCAGGGTTAGGAAATTCTTGGAACAAAACTGTAAGTTATCATCAAAGAATAAAATTAAAGGAAAGATATTTAAGGATCATAATGAGGTTTTCTTTTTTCTTCGAGATTTAGCTTTAAGAATGGGAGAACCGGTTAAGTTTTCAATAGATCATGTCGATGCACATTCAGATACAGGCAATGGGGATCTAGGATTTAATTACATTTTTAAAGATTTACTTCATCGGCCAAAGCCATTAAGATTATTTCCTAAAGAGAGTGAGGTGAAAATAAGTAATTATCTAATTTTTTTAGCATGCGCTGATTTAATACGATCATTAAATTTTATTTCGTTGGAAAACGATTTTAGTGATTTGGGATTTATGTATTTTAATCTACCTAAATATCCACTCAAAAAAGATATGTATGGTCAACCAATATTAAAATTACCACATTCAATACAACTGAGATTGTATAACAAGAATAGGTTTAAAACTGGAGCAAGTATATCGCAATTAGCATATACAAATCCAGATGAAAATTTCAAAAGAATACCTTTCAGACATATATGGTATCCTCATTTTGAAACGTACCTAAAATACGATTACATATTTCTTACGAAATCACCAGAATATACACCAGTGGAATCGGATGATCTTATTGATGTAATTAAAGAATATATGAAAGAGGTTTGGCCCTTAAATATGTTACATTTGCAAACTTATCATTATGGCAAATTTAGAATCACAAACAAGGAGAGAAATAATTGACCTAAAGCTCAAAAAAGCGGGATGGAATGTTGATGACTTAACGCAAGTGATTCAGGAATTTACAATTAAATCAGATTCCTCTAATATTGTTGAGGAACCAATCGAAAATTATAAGTCAAATCAATATTGTGACTATGTTCTTTTAGGTAAAGATCAAAAACCATTAGCAGTTATCGAAGCCAAAAAGGACTCTGTGGATGCAAGAAAAGGAGAAGAACAAGCCAAACAATATGCTCAGAAAATAAAGGAAGTTTATAAATGCAATGAACCGTTTGTTTTTTATTCAAATGGACACGATATCTATTTTTGGAATGTTGGTGAATATGCTCCATATAAAGTTTACGGTTTTCCAACAAGAGCAGACCTTGAAAGACTAGCTTTTATCAGAGAAAACAAAACTCCGCTTGCTGAAGAATTGATAAATACAGAAATAGCAGGAAGACCATATCAAATTCAAGCTATTAGAACTGTAATGGAAGGAATTGAACAACGGAGAAGAAAATTCCTACTGGTAATGGCAACAGGAACTGGAAAAACTAGAACAACAATAGCATTAATTGACACATTAATGCGAGCAGGTTGGATTTCAAGAGCTTTATTTCTGGTTGACAGAATTGAACTAAGAAACCAAGCAGTTGAAGCGATTAAAGAACATACTCCAAATTACTCTGTTTGGCCAAATCAAAATGAGAAAGACTTTGTGTTTGACAGAAGACTGTATGTTTCAACGTACCCAACAATGTTGAATATTGTTGAAGAAGAACAAAATAGTCTTTCTCCCCATTTTTTCGATTTAGTTATTGTCGATGAAAGTCACCGCTCGATTTATAATGTTTATCAAAACATTTTAAATTATTTCAATGCTGTTGTTCTTGGACTTACAGCAACGCCAACAGATGTAATTGACCATAATACTTTCGAAGTTTTCGATTGCGAAGATGGATTACCCTCATTTGCATACACCTATGATGAAGCAGTTAAGAATATTCCAAAATATTTGAATGATTTTGAGGTCCTAAAAATTAGCACAAAGTTTCAAGTTGACGGAATTCATGCTACAACCATTTCTATCGATGACCAGAAAAAGCTAATAGCTGAAGGTAAAGACATTGAAGAACTAAATTTTGAAGGAACTTCACTCGAAAAATCAGTAACAAACAAAGGCACAAATGCACTGATTGTAAAGGAATTTATGGAAGAGTGCATAAAAGATAGAAACGGGGTTTTGCCAGGCAAAACCATTTTCTTTTGCATGACCATAAAACATGCACGAAGAATTAAAGAAATCTTCGACCAATTCTTTCCACAACACAAAGGTGAATTGGCAAAAGTTATTGTTTCTGAAGACCCTCGTGTTTATGGCAAAGGTGGTTTGCTTGACCAATTTAAAAATCGTGACTTCCCTCGAATTGCAATTAGTGTTGATATGTTAGATACCGGAATTGATGTTAGAGAAGCTGTTAACTTAGTTTTTGCAAAACCAGTTTTCTCATACACCAAATTCTGGCAGATGATTGGACGTGGCACAAGAGTTCTGGACGAGAATAATTTAAAGCCTTGGTGTCATACAAAAGATAAATTCCTGATTATTGATTGTTGGGATAATTTCGAATATTTCAAGCTCAATCCAAAAGGTCGTGAGGGTAACAATCAATTAGCCTTACCTGTCAGGTATTTCAAAACCATACTTGACAAATTTGAAATTGCAAAAGAAAAAGATTCCAAAGCCATTGCAGAAAAAGAAATCAGTCGATTACAGGGTATTATTGAATTACTACCAGAGAATAATGTGGTGGTAATGGACAATGCAAATGATTTGGCAAGGCTTAAAGAAAAAGGGTTCTGGGAAAAAATTGATGATTCAAAAATTGAATTTTTGAAATTAACAATTGCACCAATAATGAGAGCTATTTCAAGAGTTGACTTCTTTGAAATGAGGTTTAAAAAAGATGTTCTTGAAACTTCAATTACACTATTGGAAGAAAAAGAGGAAGAATTTGATGCAATGAAAGAAATTTTAATTGCACAAATTGATGAATTGCCTTTGTCTATCAATATTGTTATCAAACAAAAGGATTTAATAAAACAGGCATTGAGAGAATCTTTTTGGAACTCAATTAGTGAAGAGAAACTAGAAGAAATCCTTCAGAAACTATCACCATTAATGAGGTATCGAAAAGGAATCAATACTGGTGGAAATGAAGAAGTTCAATTGAACTTAAAAGATGTAACATATAAAAAAGAAACCGTTGAATTTGGCCCTGAAAATGAAGTCGTAAGCATTCAGAAATACAAAGAAATGGTTGAAAGTACAATTCATGACCTTGCAACTAATAATCTAATTCTTCAAAAAATAAAAACAGGTCATGGAATTACACAAAGTGAAATTGAAATGTTAGCAACAATGCTTAAAGAAAAGCAACCACATGTTACATTGCAATTGCTTCAAAAAGTTTACGATAATCATAATGCGAAATTTATTCAATTCATAAAACATATTTTGGGGATTGAAAAAATAAAATCGTTTGGTGAAGTAGTTGGCTTAGCTTTCGATGAATTCATTTCACAACACAATAATCTTGGAGCTAATCAAATACAGTTTCTTGAGATTCTCAGGAAATTTATAATAGATAAAGGACAAATAAGTAAAAAAGATTTAGTTGGTGCTCCGTTCACTCAAATTCATCCAAACGGAATATTGGGTGTATTTAAACCAAATGAGATAAACGAAATTGTAGAATTAACACAAAAAATATCAGCATAGATGCTATCATCAGATTTAAAATCAAAAATAAATAAGCTTTGGGATAAGTTTTGGTCGAGAGGGATTACAAACCCAATTACGGCAATTGAACAAATATCCTACCTTCTTTTCATGCGAAGGTTAGATGAAATGGATACAAGTAAGATAGTTAAATCGGAATTTACCGAGGAAAAATACGAGTCCATTTTTGCAGGAAAATTCCAGTTAAATCCAAAAGAGGAAGAAACAAAAGAAAATACTATAGAAAAGAAAAAGCTAAGATGGAGCCAGTTTAAAGAGTTGGAACCTGAAGCTATGCTAAGTTTGGTAAACAAATTTGTTTTTCCATTTATCAAAACATTAAAAAGTGAAGACCAGCCCTACACTCGCTCAATGCAAAATGCTGTATTCTTATTAACTAGTCCACTTTTGCTTGATGAAGCAGTGAAAGCAATTGATGAAATTTACGAAGAGATAAAAAAACAGCAAGATAAAGGACAAGAGTTTCAGGACACACAAGGCGATGTTTATGAATATCTTCTTAATGAGTTAGGGCAAGCTGGTAAAAACGGACAATTTAGAACACCACGACATATTATTCAATTGATGGCTGAAATAATAGACCCCGATGTTACTGACAAAATTTGCGACCCAGCATGTGGTACAGGTGGTTTTTTATTGGGAGCGTATCAACATATTCTTACGAAGTATACTAGTGACAAACATTTAACCACAGACGAAAATGGTTTTAAACGTGGGACTTTAGGTGATAAAATAACTAAAGACAAAGTTTGGAAAAAACTAAAAGAAAATACCTTCTTTGGTTTTGATATTGACCAAACTATGGTTCGGATTGGTTTAATGAACCTTATGTTACACGATATTTCTAAACCAAATATTGAAAACATAGATACACTTTCGAAAAAATATGATGCTCACGAAAGCGATGAGCAATATTCTGTAATTATGGCAAATCCACCATTTACAGGAAAGATTTCGAAAACAGAAATGAGCGATAAATTCCGAATCTCGGGAACATCTACCGAATTACTTTTCCTTGACCGAATAATTCGAATGTTAAGGTCAGGAGGTAAAGCAGCTGTAATTATTCCTGAAGGTGTTTTATTTGGAGGAAGCAAAGCTCAAAAAGACATTCGAAAGTCTTTACTTATGGACTGTCAGCTGGAGTCTGTAATTTCCATTCCATCAGGAGTATTTAAGCCATACACGGGAGTTAAAACAGCAATCTTAGTGTTCACAAAAGTGGAACTCAATTCAAAAAAATATCATACTGACAAAGTTTGGTTTTATGAATTGTTGAGTGATGGTTATTCCTTAGATGATAATCGAAGAAAACTAAAAGAAAATCCTTTGCCAAAAGCTGTAGAAAGCTGGAAAGAAAGAATTGGCGATAATGAAGAAGAACGTAAAAATCAACATTTTTATGTACCAGTAAGTGAGATAGAAGAGAATGATTTTAATTTAAGCAATAATCCATATAAAGATTTCAATTATCAGGAAGAGGAATACCAACCACCAAAAGATTTACTGAAAAAACTTATAAGCTTAGAAAAAGAGATTCTCTCAGGTATGGAAGAACTAAATGGAATGATTAAATGAGAACTGAACTCTTAGGAAAACTCATAACTCAAGTTAGGGGTATTACTTATAAAAAGGAACAATCTCTATTGGCTCCTCAAAAAGGCTATATCCCCATTTTAAGGGCAGGAAACATTACTGATGACCAAGAACTAACATTTAATGATTTAGTGTATGTGCCTGATAGTCTAGTTAAACCAAACCAATTTTTAAGAAAAGGTGACATCTTAATTTCAACTTCTAGCGGAAGTATTAAAATAGTTGGTAAAAGTGCCAAAGTCAATTCTGATTTAGAATTTAGCTTTGGAGCATTTTGCAAAGTCTTGAGATTTAATGAGAACATTGATAAAGATTATGCCGCTTTGTTTTTTAGAACAGAGAATTACAGAGAAACAATATCAAACCTTGCTCGAGGAGGAAATATTAATAATTTAACGAATGCCCATATTGATAACCTTAGAATTCCTTTCCCATCGATAGACAAACAAAAGGCTTATGCGCAAATATTAAATGAAGCAGAAGATGTCATCCGGAAACGAAAACAAAGCATAACAATTTTAAATGAATTGGTTAAATCTGTATTTCTTGAAATGTTTGGTGACCCTTTTTTAAATACCAAAAACTGGGAACAGGTTAAAATGTCAAGTTTTATTAAAGGGATAAAATCAGGATGGAGTGCTAACGGTGAAAACAGACAGATACAGAAAGATGAATTAGGTGTATTAAAAGTAAGTTCTGTTACGTCTGGGTATTTTAAACCTGAACAACATAAAGCTGTTGACAAGTCAATTATAAAAAAACAGTTGGTTCACCCTCAAAAAGGAGATTTATTATTTTCAAGAGCAAATACAAAGGAACTAGTTGCTGCCACTTGTGTTGTTGATAAGAATTATGAAGAATTGTTTTTACCTGATAAGCTTTGGAGAATTGACCTAAATAAAGAAAAAGTACAAACTTTCTATTTCAAATATGTCCTAACCAATAGAGGTTATCGAACGAATTTAGCAAAGAAAGCTACTGGGACAAGTGGTTCTATGCTGAATATATCTCAGGTAAAGTTCAAGCAACATCTATTTCCATTAGCACCAATTGAACTGCAAAAAAGTTTTGAGTCAATTGTTGAAAAAGCTTTGGCTGAAAAACAAAAACTTGAAAAATCCTTAACTGATTCTAAACAACTTTTCAATTCACTTCTTCAAAAGGCATTTCGTGAAGAACTTGAGTTAGTTGATGAAAATGTAGAGTTACAAACCAGTATAAGAACCATTAACTGGTATGAATCACAATTAAGTTTATTAAAAGCGACACAAGCAATTGCAAAACAGCAACGACAAATTGAAAAAGTATTATCTGAACCTTTAAAAAATATTCAAGCTGTACAGGAGACAATACAAAAAATGAATCTTCCTGCATTGGAAGCAATCAAGTCATTTCAAAAAACGCTTAATAGTTTAAAGATTCCTGCATTAGATGCTATAAAAACTTTGGAGCAGTTTCAGATTGTAAAAGACAGTTCAACTCAACTTGGAATTGCTGAGGATTTTATGATACCTGCATTTGAGGAATATCAAGAAGAAAAACGATTAAAGGAAATAGAAGAAGAACTTTCCCGTGAAAACGACCCAATCCTAAAATACATCAGTGAGACACAGGCAGGCAAAATAACATTTGCCAATTACAATGTAAATATGCCTCGGTTTATTCATGAAGAGTTTAAGGGGCAGGAATTTACATTTGAAGAAATAATTAATCGTTTAGGTGATAATTATGGTTTAGTAAATATTAGTGAAGAAAATGTAAAAATAGAGTTATTCAGGTCTTTTAAAGTATTTGTCAGAACAGAATTTAATGAATCGGCATTTACATTCAATGGGTTAGCAGAGAAGCTAAAAGAGAAACTTTTCAATCCTTCTTTTGAATTGTTGCATGAGTTTATTATTCAAGAATTACAATCTGAAAAGGAAATCAAACAGGCATACTTTCCTGGAGTTATGAATACTGAATACCCTGAACATTACAAACAATTAAAATATTCGGAGTCCCCATTCAGGCTTTATTTAATACACACTAATGGAAATAGTAAGAATTAAAATATATTCAGAGTTTAGGGGTTTACAGCCTGAATTTGAGATTAAGTTTAAAAATAATTTCAATAGAAACGAGATTGACCCTATTTGTTTTGCTGGTCTTAATGGGTCGGGCAAATCAAATGTAATGGAGTTGATTTCAGAAATCTTTTTCTATTTAGAATCAATCAATAATTTATCAGCAAAAAAATATATAAAAACAGATAGCAATTTTGGCTTTTTAATAGAATATCTAATTCCATTATCAGCCAACAACTTGTTACAAAATGAACCTGGCGATTATGTAAAAAATGGTCTGACAAGAAATGTAACCATTAAAAAATACAAACATAAACCGCCAATTATAACATATAAAGTTGATGGAGAAAAGGAAGTTCAACTTATAAAAAAGGATTTCAGTACTGAAGATTATTATATTGAAGCATTTGACAAGATTTTACCTTCTAAAGTAGTAGCATATTCTTCAGGTGGAAATGAGCAAATTAGCAAACCATTTCAACGTATGGGATTCTTCTATTTTGATGAATTTGAAAGAGCAACAAATAATATAGAGTCAATTGGAACAACAAGGTTAAACAGACTTTATTTGATGGACTACAAATCCAATGCTTCAGTTCTTTTAACTAACTTTCTTTTTAAAGATAATGTTTTAGAAGATAACCTAGGTTTTAAAATAAACAAAGAGCTTGAATATATGAAAGATGTAGTTGATGTTGAAGACATCCATTCATTCAAGCTAGTTTTTAATCTTGATGTAAAAAAAGACCACTCCTATAGCAGGCTAAAAGATAAAATTGAAGAATTAACAGGAAGTTCAGAAGTAGAACAACTACTAGAAAGTTTCAAATCACTTTTGTTTCAGAAAGTGAGCATCCCGATTCAACTTCAATCTTTTATTACCAACTTAATCTATTGTTCAACCACACAGAAATTCACTATTGACAATGATAAAAAGGATATTAATCCTGAAAAAGATTGGATAAAACTCACCTTGTACTTTCATGTTGACATGGAATTAAAAAGAGCATTTCAGGAGACTTTTAGAAAATCAAAAGTATCTGACTTTTTTCAGAATTTGTACTTATTGGATTTATTAAACATTAATAACTATTCGGTAGAATTAAGGGAAGATGCTAAGAAGGCAGGGTTAGGGAAAAATATTGCTGAAATGTTGCCTGAAATCATTAAGGAAGATAAAGTCTTTTACATTAGTGATGTTCGGTTAAAAAAGAAATCAGACAAAACCGATATTTTCTATAAAAGTCTCTCTGATGGAGAGCATCAGTTCATTCAAATTGTTGGTACACTACTTTTAATGGAAGAAGAAGGAACAATATTCATCCTAGATGAGCCATCGACTCATTTTAATGCAGATTGGAGTTCAAAGTTTTTCAGCACATTAAATGATATTTACCTAATGCGTAAAGAGCGGATTGAAGATAAATCTGATAGAAAAAGACAAAATGTTATTCTTTCGACTCACTCTCCAATTATGCTTTCAGATTGTAAAACCAAAAATGTAGTTTGGTTTGAAAGAAAGAATGGAACAACAGCAACAAAAGAACTTGAATTTGAGACCTATGGTGCTTCTGTTGATTATATCATGAAAATGCTTTCGGATAAAAATGTTTTAATTCCTGATAAAGCGAGAAAAGAACTTGAAGCTGCCATTGAATCAGATGATATTAATACAGTAAGAAAAGCTATTAGTAAGTTTGGGGAATCAAGCGAGAAGCAATTCCTATTTAGCAAATTGTACGAACTCAAACAAAAGCCTGAATAATGCTATTTACACTTCAAAAAGTTAATACAGATTTAGCAGAACTGCATCGGCTTATAGATTCATTTTTTGCACAGCTTGATGAAAAGGTTTTATTTTCGGATATCGATTTCCCTGAATGGTATGATGATGTTTTTGGTGAAACTGACTTAAATAACAAGTTGGAAATAGTTTTTAATAGTTATAAAGCGTTACCATCTAATAATGATAGAGAAAAAGTAATTAAAGCTTTTCAAGACACAAATAAAATTCAGGATTTATGTGAGAATACGAATGGAATAACTGCAATTAAACCTGCAAGTTTACATTTTAGTATTCGAACTCCAATTATTAATTTGTTTAAACACCTCTGGAAAAACTCTCTTCCATATCACAAGTTCAATGACCATTTTTCAACTAATCTTGATGATTATGTTGATGATTTTAACACTATAAATGATATAGAAGTTTGTCCATTTTGTGGACTAGAA
Organism: uncultured Carboxylicivirga sp.; assembly: GCF_963668385.1. Taxonomy (GTDB): domain Bacteria; phylum Bacteroidota; class Bacteroidia; order Bacteroidales; family Marinilabiliaceae; genus Carboxylicivirga. The sequence goes on along the minus strand of NZ_OY764327.1, from coordinate 5,660,422 downwards.
AACATTTTAAATTTGGATGGTCAGGCACGAACCGCAATTGACCATTGGCTATGCAAGGATACTTACCCATATATTCATGTAAACTTCGACAATCTGGTTCCAATGGGGACAGGATGTAATTCTAGACCATCTAAAGGAACCAAAGACGTAATTTATAAATCAACAGGTAGAGTAAAAGGACTTTACCCATACTGTAATCATGGTGGAGTTTTAGTAACCTTTAATTTTATAAATGAACCTACAGTTTCAAATGATAAAATTTCAAATGATGACTGGTCACTGAAAATAAATATTATAGACCCCAATGATAAAGAAATATTTGATAGTTGGTTGAGGCTTTTTAATATCAAAGACAAGTATAATTCTACAATTACGAATGGTGTTTTTAAAAATTGGGAAAGTCAATACAAAAGATATATTGCAAAATCTAATCTGTTAACCCATGCAAATACTATTGAACAACTAAAGGCGAACTTAATTGAATTTAGAAGTACTTTCCCTGTTAATTATCGTGAAAGGTCAATTGTTTATGTTGCATTTTTTGATTACTTGATTGATAGAGCTTCCGACCGTTATTTGCAAGGATTATGTGAAAATTTAGGAAGGTAATAAAGTATGCAAAAATATGAGATTCCTGATACTCGATGGGAAGCGTATTGTCGCTCTTATGATGATTACATTAGCAAATATATTTTTAAAGGTCGTTTTATATCAACTGTTCCGAAGGATATATTAATGGATTATGAAACAGTAGAGCATTTGCTTGCTCATGCCTGGTATCATTATCCAATGTATGATGAAGGATTTAAAAAGTTATTAGGTATAGTTGAGATGGCTGTTAAATTCAGGTGTGAACAACTCGAAATTTCTTTAGATCTAGAACTCAAAAATGGAAACAAAAGGAGGAAGTCTTTAAATCAATTGATGAATGAACTTCACAAAAAAGAGCCTGAGAAAAAACTTAAGTTTGCATTTGAGAAAGCCAGAAAAATTCGGAATCATTATGCACATCCAGAACGCCACTCATTTGTAGGCGCAATTGCTCAGCTAGGCATTCCACAGGTGATAAATACAATCAATTCAGTATTTTCTACTATAGAATCTTTTGTATCAGCACTAGAATATCATGAGGAGCTGGATATTAAAAGAAAGCATTTTGAAAATGGGTGTTTTGTAATGGAATATAAGAATAATAGGTTTCTTGTTCACTCAATAAAAAGTGTTGAATCATGGAGGGTTAAAGAAGACTGGATAAGTTTTTGGATTATTAACCCTATAACATTAAATCCTAAAGAGGAACTTGAAAACCAACGTTATACTTATCCAATTCATATTGGGTTAAAGAATGTTGAAATTTCCGAAGAATCAATTACTGCTATAGATTTAGCCACTGGTGATCAAATACGAGTTAGTCATTCTAATAATAAAAAAGATCTTGATGTTCGAAAACAATATTTGAAGATTTGGTCAGAAGTAAGCAAGGAAAATATTAATGTTTACCTAGCAGCATTGGATCAAAAATTAGGAGAAGAACTTACTAAGCATAGGTATTTGTATTATTGGTTTTGATAGCATCAGGTTCTGGTTTTTAAGATATTCAACTTAAAAGGATTAAATTGAATGACAGTTTATTTGTATAGTTCCGGTAGAAGTAGTTTCAAATCCCTATTAGCTCTTCTAAAACTTACTTTTTTATCAAGCTCAATATGACATTTTTTTGTAAAATCCTTCTGCCAATAAATGATGTTTCTTATGTTTTCCTCATTTGCCCCATTGAACTTAACTGATGCAAGTAGCTCCTCAACTTTTAAGATTAAATCATCTATTAATCCTTCTTTAAAAAGTTCGAATAGGCGATTGAAAATGCTTGGAATAAAATTACTTCGGTCATTGTTTTTGAATTCTTTTCCAACACTTATAATGAGAAGTTCACATAGAAAATCGTATAATAAACTAGGATTTATTTCCCTGACTTTTATTTGTTCTAGAAAATTGCCGTTCTCATGAAACCTATCACTTAATGCTGTTTGTCTCTTTTTAAATTCTTCAAGATACATGCTCAATGCTTGCTCCGGTTCGTAAGGAAGTAATCTTATCGTTACATAGTTAATGTCAATTTCAAGAGGGTTCATTTTTTCCTTAAGCCATTGTGTTACAGTAGAAGGATTTGATTGCAAAATAAAATCAACAACTTCCCAATCAATGTGGTTGTTAAGTTCAATTAAATCTAAATACCCCAATATTTCCTTGCTGTATACACCTCCAATATTAATATAGAGTTTGAATATTCGATTTCTTAAATAGTACTCAACTTGTGAATTAGTAAGATAGGGTAGTAAGACTTCTTGATTTGTTATTTCGGAATGATCTTCCAGATATTTAATATATTCTTGTAAGCTAATTGAGTCATAAATTCCGGCCTTTAAATTAGCTAACAGCTGTTTATTAAAGGCATTGCGACCTATTTTATTGATAAGGAGTGTGCCAAGTGAATATTTTTCTTCATCATTATTTCTAAGGGCAAATTCATTAAAATATCCTATGAATCGAACTAATTTATTGCAATTTTCAGCATTTTCTGGAGGAATTCGAGTGAATATTGTCAAAACTACATAATACCTAAATAAATTGTTGATTGAATAACTTTGATTTCCATGCCATGTTATTGGATTATCAAAATTTACATTTTTTTCAGTTTCTGTACACCATGTTATAATCCAATCCAGGTTTTCTTTTGGAATCTTATTTTTTGAAGTACTTGCGGCGTAATTAAAGTAATAGTTTAATTGATACCATTTCCAGTTTTCTTCTTTTTCGATAGTTGAGAGAATATGATCTTTGTTTTCTGAGCTATCTTTTTTAATAAAATCCCTTAGAAGGTTTAATACTATTTCAAGGTGAGGGGCTAAAGGTCTTTCATGATCATAGTATTCCATTTGATGAATAGCATCATAAGTGATCGGATCATTAAAGTCATTAAAAACTTGTTTCAAATACGTAATAAATCTTTGTTTGTCAAGTAGTAATTCCAATTTAAGCTTTCTCTTCTCTTTCCTTTGCACTTTCCATGGATCTGGTTTAGGAACAAATGCATTGTTGTATCTGACATTTAACGAAGAATAAAATTGATCATATAAATCTTGATCAAATGCTTTTAATGCATTCCCAAACCTAAATACCTTCCTGTCATCTATGTCTTTAGAGTCGTAAAGGTCAAAAATACTTATGATTCTTTCAGGTTCATAAAGCATGGCAGGAATACAAAAATGTGCTTTATCCCATTCATTACTATTGGCTGCTTCTCTCAGATAGAGTTCAAATAAGTTATCGTTATCATTTAACCTAATTAGGTATGGTTTTAGATGCAGAATAAGAGATAAATCTCTGCTAAAATAACTTAGTTTACTCCCCAAATAATTTATGACCTTGATATAGGTGTTCTGATACTCTTTTTCATTTTCAAATAATTCAAATGCCTTCTTGTTAATAATGCTAAATAGGTCTTTCCAATTTTCTTCTTTATCCCATATTTTATATTCTGATCGCCCATTCTTAAATTCCATTAGCTCAAGAAGAAACTCATTTAAAAGAGGTGCAGATTTGATCTGCTTAATCAATTTGGGGTAATAATAAATTGTACCGTAGGAATCTTCATTTAAAACAGCATCCAATGTATTGATTAAGAAAGTGGCGCTTAAAGTATTGTTTTCTACATCACCCAAATAATCAATAAAAATGGATAGACTACTTACTTTTTGAAGCTCTATTGTGCTTTGGGTTAAGGTGTTGATTATGTTGGAGATATTTATCTTCCATTTATGTAACCCTTCAATAACTCTAGAACCAATTGATGTTTTGTAGTATACAGGATATAATGATGAGTATAAATCTGTAATTGTTTTTTTATATGGAGATATGTTATCTCTGGTGTTAACAATTTCAATGATATCAATTTTAAGATCTTCACAAATATCATCAGGTTTTAGGTAGGACAATAAAAGTTCAAGAGCTCTATTGTTATTATTGATGTCAATAAATCGTGAAAGGTCATTGATAGTATAGCCATCACCCCAAATTCTTAACTTATCATCCTTATGCTTTTGGATTAGTTTTTCAAGAACGATATTTTTAGCTGAAAACGGTATTTTATCTGCTTCAAATTTTACTAATGAATTATTATCATACTGTATTAGCCATTCTGAAAGTTCTTTAAAGCTTAAGTCATCTTCGTCAGCTAGTGTAAAATAGAATGATACAGTGTTTAACCATCTAGGCCGTAGTTTGTGATGGTTTGGAATTAGAATTGTCGATTTAAGTGTATTCCAATCTACCTCTTTAAGGCACAAAGCAGCGTAATATTCCATGAAGTTGTTGTGCTTAAAACGCCATGTATCACAGGTTTCGTTGATAGGTTCTAGTAGTATCCGCTTTAAGGAATCAAGAAGCAGGGTTTCAGGGATCAATTCTTGTAATTCTTCATCTTTGAGTTTATTAACTCCTGAATATTGCATAAAGAAAGCTAGCTTTTTAAATTCATTATCAATTTTAGCCTTATTGTTTTTTATGAAGCTTTTTATTGTGCCAACCTTTTGGTTTTCATATAAGAATTGTCTTTTAACTAGCTTCTGTAAAAAGTCAATTCTAGATTCTGGTAGTATTTTATCACTTAAGAATATTGTAAGTAGTTCTACTAAGAAAAAAGGTGTTTCAATTAAGGTCTTAAGGCCTGAATTAGTAAGAGTAGATAAAAAAAAATCAGTATCTGCGCCAAGTTTGGATCTAATAAAATCTACTCTATTGTCTTCAGAAATTTTATCAAGGAAATATATTTTGGATGGAAAGTCGTTGTTACGATCATCATTAACTTCTAGAGGGAAGAAGTTTGTTCTACATGAGGTAATTACATTGATATTGTGATTGCTCCTAATGAAGTTGTTAATTTCCTTGTAGACTTTGTCGAACTGACTATTGTCAACCTCGTCTAGGCCATCAAAAATAATTACAAGCTTAATGCTTTTGTAACAGTATTTCCAATTTTTACATTCTGTATTAATTAGCTCTGTTAGACTGTTGACGTAGGCAATAAGTCGAACTTTGATACACAATACATTTTCATCAAGAGCAAGTTGGTTTGCTAAATGATCTATAAAGGTTGTTTTGCCTTCGCCAGCGTTTGCTAGTATAGCAATGTGTTTCGTTTTAGCATTAAAAGACTCTAATGTAAAATCTTTTCTATACTCGATACCGGATGAAATAGTTCTGGGTATATAGTCAAGATTAAAAGGATAAGGATACTGATGCGGACGGTTTATTATGCCAGTTATAGCTTGTTCTATTTTTGTAAGAGTTACGGTATTGTCAATTTGTAGTATTTTAACAATTAGTTTATTGAAATCCCAAATGTGCTCGTAATCAAACAAGCTTTTTTCAATATCTATTTGTCCTTTTTCTGTTTTAACATTGAGAGGAATGTCATTACCAGTTAATTCGGAAGGTATGCCTGAGGCAATAAAAAGGTGAAGTTTTTTAATGTTCCTAAGATCTGGATATTCATCTTTGTCTCTATTCTTAATGAAGGTTTCAAGTGTATGTTTAATTTTACTTTTTACTCCTTTCTTATCGTTTGTTACTGTGATTTGCCAGGCAATGCCGTTGATAGAATCCGCTAAATCAACAGATGGATAATTTGGCTTCTTATAATTTAGATTATAAAGCTTATATTCTGCTTCAAATATAATGTTTAAAAGTTGTTGTATATGCAGTTCCGCTATCCAGGCTATTGATGTGTCGCCTGTTGAATAACGTTTCTTTATGTCTTGTTGTAGTGATCTTAACTGATCCGAAATGTTTTTTATAATTTCTTCTATAGGAATCTTCATTCAGGTATCGATTAGTAATGTGTGCGATTGAGTGCTAATCAAAAATACTAATAATAGGATAAAAAAACTTATAGATTACAACAACCTCTCTTCCAGCTGTCCCTTCCATGTTATAAACCCCTTTTTATCATCTGAATAATCATGAAATATCCTGCTAAAGTTTTCCGGTTGATGTTCAATAAAGAACTGACGGCCCTTGTTTCGGATAATGTTTAAGTCTTTATTTATTGAGTTGAGACGTTCATTTAAATTGGATTTATCAATGTGCCAAATATAAGTGGCTTCTTCTGTATTTAGCGTTTCTACCACTATGTGATATTTCCCTTCGCCTTTTACCAGGAATACAAAGGAAAAGGGAGATAGAATAAATCTAATTTTTAGGATGTTAGAAAGATGGTGCTTTAACAAGTATTTAATTTGTCTGTAATGTTTAACCGATTCATCTTTAAGTATCTCGTTGATTAATTCTTCTTCAGAATTATAAAGGGTGTTTCCTTCTTGTAAATCTTTTAAATCAACAATATTTGGTTTGTTAGTCCTCTTAGAACCAAAAATATACTTGTTTAAGAATTGAAATTTAACACCGTCTATTATTTCTGAATTAATTCGGTCAATATCTGTTGATGTGGCATCCTGCGCAATTAATCTACCATCTTTAAACTCAGCATAAATAGCAGCTTCGATATTTTTGATATTTAACTGCTTGGCAAAATATGATTTTAGAATACTGAATTCCGGTCTGATAGTATCATTGTCAATTGAGAATTCAATGAGTTCTCCTGTTTCTTTGTCAACATAGTTAAAAAGAACACAGCCATAATGAAATTCTAAATCATCGAATTTGAGTTTTACCTTTTCTCTTATTTCATTAACTGTAGGTTGGGGATCTTGTTGATTATCTATATCATCAAATAGAGAACGTAGCTTTTCAATCTTTCTGTAATGCGCATTTCTTTTAAGGAACATCTTATTCAGGTACTCAATTTTATAATCCCTGTAATCGTAAATAGTTGGTGTAACTTCAGAACGCTGTACTCGGCCAATATACTGGATTAACTTACCTTTAAAAGAAAAAGGATAGGCAAGGAATAGCCTGGAAACATTTTGAATATCGCTTCCTTCGCCAAAAAATTGTCCGGTAGTTATTAAAACGTCAAAGTTACCGTCATCTAATATTTGCCATTTGTGATTCCTGGATGTTTTAGAATCCTCGCCACTTAGCGTAATTGTTTCGTATTGTTGCTTAAGGAACTGGTTTATCGTATTGATATGCTCTTTCCGCTCAGTAATAATAACACATTTGTTACCATTGTTCAATTCAGCCTTAATGTCATTAATAATTAGAGTGTTCCTGGCTAAATCGTGTATAATAATTTGAGAGAGCGTTTCAAAAGCATCAGTTTTTGAATTAAAAGGGACATCAAGTTCGGTATTTCTTACAATAATTCTTGCTTCTTGTGAGTTATTACACTCTTTGGGTTCAACCTCACATATTGTATTGCCTAATTGTATAGATATGAGTTTATCCTCGGTGTGCTTACGAAACGGTGTCGCTGTTAATCCATATAGGTAACACGTATTTAATTTATTGATGGTCTCAGCAAATGATTTAGCCGGAATGTGGTGGCATTCGTCGATTATTATTGTTCCAAAAACATTTAATAAATCATTAGAATCCTCTTTGGCTAGTTTCTTTGCTAGAGATTGGATCATTGCTACCGTAATTGCTTCACCAATTTTTAATTTTCCCTGTCCGATAATGCCAATTTTGTGTTTAGGTATTCCTAAGAATGTTTGAATCCTATCAATCCATTGATCAGCAATTTGCTTCCTATGTACAACAATTAACGCAGGTTGTTTCTTTTCGGCAATTAGTTTTAAACCAATAATAGTTTTACCACTACCTGGTGGAGAAACTATTATTCCAAAGTCTTTATTTGTAGTAGCTTCAACAGCTTGTTTTTGATGTTCTCTTAATTCAATATTACAAGAATAGGATATTTCCTTGTGTTTATTTCGTTTGTCATTAAATTCAAAGTCAATTTTACTTTTTGTGCAAAACGTAATGAGTTTTCTGGCCATACCACGAGGTATCAAGATTTCATTATCATTTTCTTCGATAAAGTTGAAATACGGATCAATATTATGCGTACTCTTACCAAGCTTTTTCTTTATGAAATATTCGGTATTTGTGAAATTGAGTTCCTCTTTTAAAAAGTTTATCAGTCCCCTGTTTATACCTGATCTGTTAAGAATGATTTTATTTTTGACAGTAATGACCAATTTGTCGTTGGTTATTTGTGCTGTTGATGAAACAGAAGCTTCTCCTGATTTGTATTTTGATAATATTTGGTAGAATTTTTCTGACGATAGACGTTTAACTTTCTCCAAAAACTGCCATTGATTCTCAAATGCATTAAAACTCAATGTGTCTACAAAACAATTGTTTCCCTGAGCTAAAGTAAGTTTGTTAAAAGGAAGAGCAATTAAGTTGCCAAAACCTTTACCGGAAAGATAATCCTGGTTAGGAAATAGCCTGTCAAAACTTGAGTATTTATCAAATTCGGAGATAATTCCAGATTCTTTTAGCAATCTTATAAATACTTTTCTGGTTTCTATTGCAGGTAGTGGTTTCTCGAAAAAGATCCAGACATGTGCTCCTTTTCCAGACCGTGAACGTTCTATATATGCCGGAATATTGTATTCGTTGCACTTGTTTTGAAACATAGAGGATTCTTCATTCCAGTTTTCTTTATCAAAGTCAGCCACTAGAAACCAGGAGGTGTTATCTTCTAAGAGAGGATAGATTCCAATAAATTGTTTGCCTTCAAGGTGTAGTTTAATTTCGTTGGATGTAAGTTGTTTTCTTACTTTATCATTAAAATTGGCTAAAGTTCCTCCTCCAATTTTGTGTTGTTTGTATACGTATGGATCATAGCTGTATGCAGGCATATAACCTTTCTTGCTTCCTTTCTCCCAGCGGATAGCAAAAACGTCTTTACGACATCTAAAGAGTTGCTGAATAAGTTCTATCTGATACTCTATGTTGCTCATCTAATCTTTAATAGCTAATCTTTGCAAAGAAAATAATAATCTGTATTAAATATGCTATAGATGTTGTAGGGTGAGCCTCGGTGATAATATGATTAAAACCTTCGAGGATTCCTCATGATGTAATCTGAAGCTTGTTTCTCAATGTCGGCTAGGTTGAAGCCTCTGTTTTCCGTCAGCCATTCTTCTAATTCATGTGTTTTGAAATATAATCGTTTGCCTCTCTTATAGTGAGGGATTAAACCGCCACTTGTTAGTTTATAAATGTAAGATCGAGAGAATCCAGTATAGGCAGCGACCTCATTGATATCAATTACTTTTTTAAGGTCATGTTCAGGCGCCGATTCTGTTCTTTGTAAGGATGCATATTCTTGAATTAAATAATCTGCAAATTCAATTAAGTCTTGCTTTGTAACTGTCAAGCTTATTTGTTCAGGCAATTCTTCGATAAGATTTCTCATGACGATGTGTTTTGAATTTAATTACTGATAATTAAAGATATCAAATCAACGTTGTAATTGAAGCCTGTTGATTAAATTTGAATAGCTCGATTGAGGCTATAAAAACAAATTTTAAGTTGTAGTGCTCGGCACTCCAACTGAGTTACTTTACATTTTTTTCAACTAGAGTGCTGAGCAGCTCGGTTGAAAAAACTTAAGAAATTCAAGTAATGCTGAAAAGCAAATTTTTAGTTTAGGACCATAGGCCTCCAACTTATATAATCGAGTTGATAAATGACATTCTGTAATGTGGTGGTTAATATATTAGCGATATAGTGAAAATATAGTTATATTTGTCTAATATATTAGCTATATGTACTCAATTAATCCTACACCTCATGAAATTGGTAAGGAACTGGCCAAGCGCCACAAAGCCTTGCGTAAACAATTAAAGTTATCTCAATCAGATATGGCAGAGAGATCTGGTGTCTCTTTAGGTAGCTTAAAACGTTTTGAAACTACCGGACAAATATCTTTGGAATCATTGCTTAAGTTAGCTCACCTTCTTGATAGGCTGGAAGATTTTAAACTAGTTTTCCAACCCAAAGAAGACTTAGGTAATATTGAAGGCCTTTTCACAACTAAATCTTAGGTAAAAGAATCTGTAATGGAAAACAGCAAAAATATTTTAGTGTCTTTGGAGCTTGAAGGCCAAAGTTATGAGGTAGGAGAAATGGTAAGGGATAATCGAACAATCTACTTTCGCTATAATGTTGATTTTTTGAAATGTGGTCTTAATATCTCACCGATTAAGCTGCCTTATAATAATGAAATAACTTCCACCGGTTCAGAACCCTTTGATGGGCTGTATGGTGTTTTTAACGATTCGTTACCTGATGGTTGGGGAAGGTTGTTGTTAGATCGTTCCCTTGCGTCGAAGGGAGTAAATATGCAAAATATAACTCCATTGGATCGTTTGGCTTATGTTGGAGATAAAGGTATGGGCGCTTTGTGTTACAAACCAAAGTTTGATGAAGATGTTTCAATTTCGTCTGAAATTGAATTGGATATGATTGCCCGGGAAATGGATCAAATTTTGAAAGGAAGCGATTCTGATATAATTGAAGAACTATTTACTTTAGGTGGTTCTTCCGGTGGAGCACGTCCTAAAATCTTTGTTGGGTATAATAATGTCACCAAAGAATTAATGCATGGTCATCAAAAATTAGCAAAAGGTTTTGAAGATTGGCTGATTAAATTTCCATCATCTTCTGACCCTAAAGAGATTGCTAATGTTGAATATGCTTACCATAAAATGGCTTTAAAAGCCGGATTGGAGATGAGTGATTGTAAACTATTCACAGGGCGGTCGGGACAAACTTACTTTGGTACAAAACGCTTTGATAGAATAAAAGAGAAAAGAATTCACATGCATACCGCTAGTGGATTGATGCATGATAATTTTAGGATGAGCACCATGGATTATGGTCATTTAATGGATTGTGCCTTTCAACTTGAAAAACATGTGAAAGCATACGAGAAAGTATTACGTCTGGCAGCTTTTAATGTGTTTGCTCACAATCGGGATGATCATAGTAAGAACTTCTCTTTTTTAATGGATGTCAAAGGTAATTGGAGTTTCGCTCCCGTATATGATCTAACTTTTTCAAATTCAGCATATGGTTTTCATAGTACTATGGTTGCAGGAGAGAGTAAAAATCCTGGAAGGAAACATCTTTTAGAATTAGGAAAGTATTTCGGAATAAAGAAACCGGAGCTAATCTTGGAAGAAGTACAAGAGGCCGTTTCGCAATGGAATTCAATCGCGAAAGAATGTGATGTGTCTAAGTCGACTATTACAATCATTGAGAAGGCAATAAATGATGTCAATAAACATGAATAAATTTCCCCCCAAAAAGGGGAAATTCAAATCCTGAAAGTACTATTTAAAAATACCTTAAGTAAGGTACATCTCAATACAAATGGGCAATCTTCTCCATATTCTTCTTAATTAAAACCTCTGTAGTACGAGCATAACGTTGAGTCATCTTTGTGCTGGAATGCCCCAGTGTTTTTGATACGACTTCCAAAGGCATATTGTTTTCTAAAGCTACAGTTGTAGCAAAAGTGTGCCTTGCTGTATGGGTTGATATAGGTTTAGCAATACCACATATACTACCAATTTCTTTCAAATAGGCATTCATTTTTTGATTACTGAGGACGGGGAGAACTGCACCTTTTTCGATAAGTTCAGGTTCATACTCGTATTTTGCCATTAGCTTTTTGGCAGCTTCTATGACAAATATGGTACTCATTTGATCGGTTTTGGTACGTTTTTTATGAATCCAGGTAATTCCGTTTCCATCAGTTGTGATATGTTCACGTTTTAAAGACTTTGCATCGGAGAAGGCTAATCCGGTAAAGCAACAAAACACAAAAACATCACGTACCTGTCTTAAACGTTCTATGCCTATTTCTTTATTGATAACTGTATCCAATTCCTCTTTGGTAAGATATACAGCATCAACAGGCTTAAGTTTGAATTTAATGGTAGCAAATGGATCTTTCTTCATCCAACCATTAGCCAATGCAATGCGAACAATCTTTTTGAAGTTCTTCAAATACTTAATGGCAGTGTTGTGGGCACATTTACGCTCAGTTTTTAGGTATAACTCATAATTACGTACAAACTGATGATTCAGGTCTTCCAAGGCCATATCCTCACGTTTATATTGCCAACGAATAAAATCTTTAGTATGTGTGTAACAGGTTTCGTAGCGCTGAACTGTGTCAGGAGCGAAGTCTATGCCAATTAGCTTTCTGGCATTGTCGTTATGTTCCTGGAATACTTTTAGGATGGTGCGTCTGGTTTCTTTTTTGCCAACTATTTTTTCTTTAATAATTCTGGGAGATACTTGTTGATTGTCCATAATGAGGAAATCAAAGTAAGATTTAATTTTTGAAGAGTGAAGTTCTATTAGCTGATTAACTTCCTGTGATTTTTCAGAACTGCCTTTTGCTAATTGTTTTGTTTCGTTCCACTGTTTAGGTAGAATACTTTTCTTTAAGGCATATTCGTCTCTTTCTTTGTTAATGATGATTCTAACGAAGATTGGAGCTTCTCCGTTTTTAAGCAATTTTGTCTTCTTGATAAAGAAGTTGATTTTGATGGTCTCAAGTCCACTCATAATAATAAATTTTTGATGTTAAAATTATTTTTATGAGTTCATTTTGTTGCAATCTAAAACCGAGCAATACAGCGTAATACAGAGCTTTTTTAACCGTTTCTGGTGGACTAAAATGAGGACTTTTTTAGTCCACCAGAAATCCACCGAAAAACTGCGTTTTTTTGCTTCTTTTTGCAAAATATTGCGCATTAAAAAACCCTGTAAGTATTGACTTACAGGGTTTTACTTTAAATTGCTTTCGCTTTCAGCGGAGAGAGAGGGATTCGAACCCCCGGTACCTCGCGGTACAACGGTTTTCAAGACCGCCGCATTCGACCACTCTGCCATCTCTCCAAGTCGATATACGTGAAGCGTATTTAAACGCTTTTGATTCTTTAAATAAGTTTAAAACCCTTTATTGACGGGCTTTTTGAAATGTTTATCTCTTTCGATAACGGATGCAAAAGTAGACTAAATTTTTTAATTGCAAAATAAAATAGAGGCAAAAATTGAAGGTTTTTTTATGGCGTGTAAGTATGGTATTAGGATACAGTTGATTAATAGTGTGAAAATTTTTGAATAAAATTTATCCCCTTTACTAAAGGGGATAATATTGGATAAAGAAACAAATTAGAATTTTCCAAATTTAAGGGTAATTCCATAATTCATTCCTCTAAGCATATCTTGTGTGCCAATTACATTGGGGTCTGGTTTAGGATCTCTATAATCCTGATAGCTTAAGTTAATGTTACTTGTGTATCTGTAGCTGGCACTAAAAGCTAATCTGAAAAATTTCAACATGTTAAATTCAAGTTCTATAGTGGGTTCTAGCACAAAAAATGCATCGCTATCTTCATATATTTCCCGGTAATCGTTGTTGTAGTCGTTATTTTCCCAATGTTTGGTATAAGCAATGCCTCCTGCTCCAATTAATATCGGAAAAGATAAATGTACCGGTTTTTTAGCTCCAAGAATAGGTTCGAAGAGTAAGCCTCCATAACCTCCTGTTATTTGGTATTTCGAATTTAGATTAGTTGTCGCATCCATAATAAAAGGATCTGTTTTGGGATCTGTCATAAAACCATAACCTCCCATACCTAATGCAAAGTTGTGATTGATTATCCAGCCTCCACGTCCGCCGATTAAAATTGCATCGCGATCCCATATTTGACTATATCCAATCATAACAGCTCCATATCCTCCGTTTGATTGATCTTTATTTCCTCCAAAAAGAGTTTTTACCTCATTGGTGTCCTGAGCTTTTAAGCTCAAAACTACTATTGATATAAGTAGGATGGAAAGTAAACGTTTCATATTATCAGGTTTTAATTATTTTTTATTTAATGACAAGTTTAAAAGGTAAAGGCTGCACTAATTGAAAGATTATTCATATTAAGTCTGAAAAAATCAGGACCAAAAAACTCAAATCCAGGTATATAATCAGCTGAGAGTGTAAACGGATATTTTAAAAATCGATATTCCAGAGTGAGATAACCATCAATTCCGGGCGAGAAGAACTGTCCCTCATTAATTACCGCCGGAGAAAAGGGGCGTAGCATATTTCGCGATTCAATTTTGGTACGATATGCAAGATGACCTCCATAGCCATATCCAAAAAACCATTGACTTGATTTGGCAGGAAAGGCAGGCGTATGAAATACCCGAAGTCCTGTTATTTGGGCACCTTTTGAATTAAATTGAAAGTTTGCTGTTAAACCTTTTTCCTGAGAAAACATCCGTTTGTATTGAAAGCCGGTATAATCTCCATAAGATAGGCGAAGTGCATTAGTGTAATCCTGAGCGTTACATAATGTACCTGCAGTCACAAATAATATAATAAAAAGTACTTGTTTCATGATTAAGGTTTCAATCTATTTGTGGTAGAGTTTAAGTGTGGCATTGTTAATGTTGATTTGAATTTTTTCTTTGGCACTCTTTTCTTTGTAGTAAAATACCACTGGCTGAGATTGAATAATTTCTTGCCAGTTAGGATTGGTTTCGCTAATTGAGCTGGCTAGTTCAATGGTGCTTTTGGGTCCCTTAATCGATCCTTTATAAGCTGTCGGATTATTAAGTAATAAGTTGCAATTAGCATATTCAGAGTTGATTCGTATTAGTTTAAATGCTGGGTTTATAATCAGGTTGGTTAATTCACCATACTTTATAACCATATTAAATTCATTGTCTAAGCTTAAAATGTTCATCTTACTGAAATAGGTATCTCCAAACAGAAATTTAATATGATCAATTTGATATTCATCCCGCTTCGATTGTAGTTTAATCAAATTACATTCTAGTATCGATACTGTTGAAGATTTGGATGAAAGGTCGAGTTGCATGGCTTTGTTTATTTGAGTATCGCAAAAATTAAGATTTAAAGTAGCTTGTTCTAATTGTTCGATTAATACATTACCAAACGACAAATTAAGATTGTTGGAACCTGTTATCTTTTTAGCCTGAAAATCACCATTGGAAAGTTCTACATTTAGACTACCCTGAAAGTCGGGAATAAAAACATTACCATATCGATTATTAATTTTTAAACTAATATACTCAGGCACTTTAATGAAATAGTCGATGTGTGTACTTTTATTGGGAGTTAACAGGTTAGTAGCTTCTTTAATATTTGAAAAGAATGATGCGTACTTACTTCCAAAAACAGTTTCGGCTGATAGGAACGATGAATTTCCACTAAATTTAAAATCAACGTTTTCTTTTATTTTATTGTACTTTGTTTCGTTTTTTTCGGCAATGTAAAATTCAACGTTAATACTTACCGAATCTTCACTCCAGGTTGAAATATGAATATTACCATATTTATTAATAATCTCCAGCGTAGCTGCTGGTGTTACATAAAAGGTACGATGATGTTTAATGGTTTCAGTATAGCTTTGTGCCCAAAGCCATTGGCCTGATAATAAACAAAACAATACCAGTATATTTATTAATTTATAGTTCATATGATGTTGTTTTTTGCGAATCTTTATTCTTTTCGTCCAGAAATACTTTTATTTCTTCCAATATTGATAGTTTCATTCGATAGTTCTGAATCATAGCTTCTATAACTTCATTATTTGAAACATCATCTTTTAGGTCGTTTTTTAACTGAATCATTATGGTATCTAATTGAGCCAGATCAATGTCCATTTCTTCTTTTAAATCCGGAAAATTGTTAGCCATTTGATAAACCTGTTCTTTTTTTAGGTTAATCTGACTTGTATAATAGGCCTCGGCTTCGTTTAACTCCTTTACTTCGGCGAGCTGTGGGGTGTCTTTTGGCGGTGTCACAAAAAGCAGACTCAACATTGCTATTCCGGCAAAACATGCAGCTGATATAATACTAATATATCTTATTCTCCGTTTGCGGGCTTTTTCAGTATGACCAATTCGATTCGCTATCTTGTTCCAGCTATCTTTCGACGGTTCCAAATCATTGAAACTATCCGCATTGCTTTCGATAAATTCTTTGAGGCGATCAGTCATGATATTTAATTTAAATTGTATTGCATTGAACCGGCTTTCAATACTTCAATCAGTTTTTTCTTGGCTCGTGCCAATTGCGATTTGGAAGTCGAAACCGTGATATTCATAATTTCTGATATTTCCTGATGATCATATCCTTCCAGCATATAAAGCGAAAAAATAATTCGATATCCATCGGGTAGAAGTGCCATTGCATGTTTTATATGGTTAACACTTAATTGCATAAAATCAGTGTCTTCATAATCATCAGCAATATAATCAGGTGTTATTTCCTCCTTTAATTCCAGAGCAATCTTCTTCTTTTTAAGTTCATTAATACATTTATTGATTGTTATACGTTTAATCCATGCTCCAAAGGTAGAATCAAACCTAAAAGTGTGAAGACGATTAAAAGCATCACAAAATATCTCCTGAAGCATATCTTCTGCATCATGAAGGTTATTCATCATACGATAGCAGATATTAAACATTGCCTTGGAATACAACTCATAAAGCTGTTTCTGAGCCTTTGCACTGCCTTTGGCTGCCTTTTGGATAATAGGTTTATGTATGTCGGTTTGTTCTGTCAAGTTCTAAAATTGTTAACATTCATAATGACAAGAAAGAAAATTAAAGGATGCACGAAAAGTGAAAAAAAGATAATGTTTTTTGAAAATTACTGATGGTGAGGGGTTTATTTTTTTTAGCTAAAATAATAGGTTCTTATAAATCTTGTATTAATTAATGATGATTTTTTTGATGATATATTAAAGTTATAATAATAGTAGATTGTAATATTTATGGGGGATTGAATGTTAAATGTTGAAAATAATTGTTGGGTGGGGTGTTAATTTGTAGTTGATGATATTGGAAAAGTATACTATTTGCAAGTAAACCCCTGTTTTATATCTTTGCGATGAGAAAAACTGATAAATGTCATAAACAAATGAAGAGTAAAAGAAAAATCCTACTGACTTTAAGTCTGTTATTAGGTGCTGGGGGGCTTATGAGCACTCAGGCACAACCGAATGTCGATACAGGTGCCACTGCTTGGATGTTGACATCAACTGCACTGGTATTGCTAATGATCCCAGGTTTGGCCATGTTTTATGGTGGATTGGTACGCTCCAAAAATGTATTGGGAACAATGATGCATAGTTTTGCTGCTATGGGTGTTATGAGTGTGCTTTGGGTAGCAGTTAGTTATAGTATGTGTTTTGGCGAGAATGTTTTAGGTGGATGGTTTGGTTGGAATTCAGATTATGTGTTCTTAAGAGGTATCGACCAAAGTGTTATAGATGGGGGAGTTCCTGAATATGTATTTTCAATGTTTCAGGGAAAATTTGCCATTATTACACCTGCCTTAATTGCTGGTGCATTTGCTGAACGGGTAAAGTTCAGAGGATATTTAATTTTCATTACAGTTTGGGGGCTTTTAGTGTATAATCCTCTTTGTCACTGGGTGTGGGCTGAAGATGGCTTCTTATTTAATATGGGAGCTGATGGTGCGATTGATTTTGCTGGAGGTACGGTAGTTCATATATCTGCTGGAGTTAGTGG
The DNA here is from genome assembly GCF_963668385.1 of uncultured Carboxylicivirga sp. Classification (GTDB taxonomy): domain Bacteria; phylum Bacteroidota; class Bacteroidia; order Bacteroidales; family Marinilabiliaceae; genus Carboxylicivirga. The sequence continues at coordinate 5,642,863 of NZ_OY764327.1, read as the reverse complement.
ATTAGTGGCAGCTATCTATTTAGGTGCACGTAGAGGTTACCCTCAACGCCAGATGAAACCTAATAATCTTGTTATGACAATGATGGGAGCTGGTCTTTTATGGGTTGGCTGGTTTGGTTTTAATGCCGGAAGTAGTATTTCAAGTGGATTGGCAACAGCTCAGGCATTAACAGCAACCCAAGTAGCAGCAGCAGCTGGTGCTATAACCTGGATTATTATTGAAGGATTTCATCAGGGCAAAATGACAGCGTTAGGTTTTGCTTCCGGGATTTTATCAGGATTGGTTGCTGTAACGCCAGCTGCCGGAGTGGTTCAACCCGCCGGAGCAATGGCTTTAGGAGCTATTGCAACCGTAATCTGTTATTATATGTTGATTGTAAAAGATAAGTTAGGTTACGACGATTCATTGGATGCATTTGGTATTCATGGGGTAGGAGGAATTGTTGGTGCAGTTGCTTTAACTTTCTTTATCAGAGATAGCTGGATGGCTGATGCTGCTGAAAAAGTAGGTGGAGTCTGGACTGTGTGGCAACAATTAGGTGTACAGGTTGCAGCCGTGGCTATCGCAATTGTATACGCCGTTGTTCTTACAATAATTATATTAGTTGTAATAGAAAAACTATTTGGATTAAAAACAACACCTGAAGAAGAAATGCAGGGATTGGATCATACTTTCCATGGCGAACGTGGTTACGGTATGTTGAATCCAAACTAGAAATGATTACAGACATTTTTTATTTTTAAAACAAGTAACGATGAAATTAATTACAGCTATTATAAGATCATACCAATTAGATCAGGTTCGCGAAAGTTTGATTGCAGCCGGTATTACCCGTATAACAGTGAGTCGTGTTTCTGGTCATGGAGCACAATTACAGGAAGAAGTTTATCGTGGTAAAAAAGTAATTCCTGGTTTAATACCTAAAATGCGTGTTGAAATTGCAGTAAATGAACAGTTTGTTGATACGGCAGTAAATGCAATTATTGACGCAGCCCGCTCCGAAAGTGAAATTGAAGGAGAAATTGGAGATGGAAAAATCTTTATAACCAATCTCGAAGAGTGTATTCGTATTCGCACAGGAGAACGTGGCGGGAGTGCTATTTAAGTAAAATTTTAACCTGTTTATCAAACAATTCGAAATGTTGAGTAATTCTCACTCAATTATTACTACGTTTGTTAAACGTTAGAAAAAGTTTAGATACCATGTATAACCTCCTATATCTATGAAAAAATTCCCTCGTTTTTTAAGCGAGGGAATTCATTTTTTAAGGGGTGTCAATTTTATTTTATCATCTCTCGATAAACAGGTATCATTTCCATTTCTAGTTTCTTAAAAAAATCCTTTGTTTCTGAATAGTTTCGTGTAAAACCCAGAACAAAACCTCCACCACCTGATCCGCATAATTTGAGCGTGAAATTCTGGCTGCTTAGCCCATGTTCCCATATGGGTTTAATGGTATCCGGAATCATTTCTGGTAAGAATCTTAATTGAAAGGCAGATAGATCTTTTAGTGTGTTAAACATCCCATTTAAATCTCCGATTAGCATACTCTCTATACAAAAATTTGTAAGTGGAATCATTTTTTCTTCTATGGCTTTTAAGTAATTTGAATCTTTTACCTTATCCATAAATAGCTTTACCAAAGGAGCTGTCTTTCCCGGTTTACCACTATTAATTAAAAAAATAGCATCATCAACCAAAATATCTTTTCGTGGAATTCCAACCGACGAAATCTGTTGTTTATTTTGTAATACCAGAGGATGCTTTAAATAACAGATTAAAGGGTCGATGCCAGAGCTAGTACCGTGATAAAAGGATTCAATTTGAGCAAAATTCTTTTTTAACTCTAACATTTCATCCATTTGAATACCCGCACGCGATTCAATCCGGTCTAAAGTATATTCGTTATACAAAGCAGCTACCAATGCGCCACTGCTCCCTAATCCGTATCCTTCGGGAATACTTGACTCGAAATACAAGCCTTTACTAAGGTCTTTGTTTAATCGTTCGCAATCAAAATCGTGAAGCAGCTGATTTGTTTGTTTTAAATCAGAAATATACTCATTAAGTTCTCTTATTTGTTGATTAGAGTTTTGTGCAAAGTTCAAATCTGTATAACTGGTTTTGTTGATGAATTTAAGTTCACCATTGAAATGGGCATACGGAATAGTTAATCCCATCGAACCAAGTATAATGCTATACTCTCCAAACAGCATTATTTTAGAATAATAGATCTCTTTTTTCTCCTTTTTTATGCCCATTATAATGAATTTGTATGCATTGATATTTCGTCGTATATAACGGTATGATCCTCACAAAGCGTGCTCAGCTCTTTTTGAATAAAGGGTAATACTTTTTCTTTATGCTCTTTAGGATAAATAATATGAATATTTGGTCCGGCATCTAATGTGTAGGTTAGAGGTATATCGTGATCTTTCCTGAATTGTTTAATTAATTCAATTGCTTTTAACGATTCGGGTGCCATTAAGGTATAGCCTGGGGAAGAACTCATCATTAATCCATGTATGCTTAGAGCTTCTTCTTCGCAAACTTCTGCAAATAGTGAAAAATCACCTGTTTGAAGAGCTGTTTGAAGTTTTGACAGATTCTGATTTGCCTGATCTATTCTGCCTTGTTGATATGGGTGATTATTCATTAAAGAATGCCCAACTGTACTGCTAACTGCTTTAGCTCCTTTTCGGATAACTAAAATACTGTCATGTAATTCAGTGAAGTTTTTGTGAATAATTTGATTTACTGAAATACCATATTTGTTAGACGATTGGTCAAATATTTTACTTGTTCCCCATTCTATCCATCCGTTTTGAGTTGAACGACAGGCGCTACCAGATCCTAAACGGGCAATTTCAGAAATCAGATATTCTTTGTTGGAGTGGACATTACCCATTTTCTCACTAATATCAACCAACGATTTTGCCAATGTAGCCATCGAACTGGCTGATGATGCTATACCACTCGAATGAGGAAATGTATTCTCGCTTTCAATCAATAATTTACCGGACTGTAAATAGGGTAAAAGATGAATGATATTCTTAATAAACTGAGTGAGTTTAGGAATAAAGCTTTCTTTTTGCTTTCCTTCGAACAAAAAATCAATGGATAACTCATGATCTGTAACCTCGTAGGTAACATTGGTTTTTGTAATAGATTTTTTTAAAGTAAAACTTAAACTCGGATTCATCGGTTCCTGTATGCCTTTTTTACCCCAATATTTTACAATAGCTATGTTGGTAGGTGCTTCTTGATATGTTGTAATAGTTTGATTCATTAATTGTTACTATTTAATACGATGTCATTGTATTTGAAAAAAGTTTTCAATCCTTTGCTTCGAAAGTAATGGTCGATGTAATTATCATCATGCTCTGTTACAACCATAAAGAAATCGCCGCCCCAGGCACCCAAACTCTTTATATAACCTTTAAAATCTTTAAAATGTTTAGTTTTTATTGGCATTTGTTGAACGCATTTTCCGATAATATCTTCATGCAAATGCATTAATCTTCCAAAGTCATTTATATTATTACATAAAGACATTTCGTTGGTGATATGGTTTATCGATTGAATAACATCATTACTTATTTTACCTTCTTTTAAAAAGCGTTTTACTTCATTGCTACTTGTTTGTTTTTTGCCGCTGTAAACAAAGTAAATATGATCTTTAAAAGCCGGATTGAAGGTTGATTTTTGAACAATGTTTTTATCGTCAATAGTTTGATAAATAATTGGATAGTTTTTTATGGCGCAAGCAATATCGTAACCGGATCCTCCAAAAGTATTTGTCAATAATTCATAAGGATTAACATCAAGCCATTTTGAAAGAAGAGCAATTAAGGTTGAGCTGCTTCCCCAGCCCCAGTCTTTATTGAATTCAAGATGGGTAATAACTCTCTTCTCCTTTAATTCATTTACTAATGAGGGTTTAATTTGTACTGCTTTATGCAGAATATTCTTTAATTTCTCTGCTTCTGATGTACTATTACTATGAGTTATATTTAGAAGATGATCAAAACTGGTTTTAAACCATATATCCTTTGGTGTATACGCTTCCCATGTAAACTCATTAGCTGGAGAGATAGTTAAGCTCTGACCTTGGATTAAAGGTACAGCCAATGCTTTGGCTCCTTTTAGAACCAAATATTCGGCGGTAATTAGTAATTTACCGTTGGCATGAAATTTCTGCGTTACGGTTTTGTTCATACCTTTTGTCTGCTTTCTTCTAAATAGGTTTGAACATTTGCATAACTCACTGTTTTATCTTTGAAATATTTTGTAGCATTTCTTTTTTCATTGTCAGATGCATTAAGTGTTGTGAGAATATTGCCAAGATGTAATTTCATGTGTCCTTTTTGAATGCCTGTTGTAACCAATGCCGCAACAGCGCTGAAGTTATTAGCCATTCCGGCGGCTGCAACTATTTGCATTAGTTCATCTGCATTGGGATTATTCAATATCTCGAAAGCAGTTTTAACCATCGGGTGAAGCTGGGTTAATCCTCCAACCGTTCCTATTGCCAATGGCACTTTTAAAGTGTAGGAGAAATGATCGTCACTTATTTCACATGAAGTTAACGAACGGTATTGACCCGATTGAGAAGCATAAGCCTGTGCTCCGGCTTCAACGGCCCTGAAATCGTTTCCTGTGGCCAGTATTACTGCATCAATCCCATTGAAAATACCTTTGTTATGAGTAACTGCTCTGTATGGATCGTTAATAGCAATGTCAACTGCTGTTTTAAAACGCTGAGCAAATTCTTTGGGCGAGTACGTGGCTGAATAAGCCGCCAAATCTTCGATATTACAAGATATAGTGCACTCGACCAGGCACTCGGGCGTATAATTACTTAAAATAGACATGATATGCTCGGACTTTCCAAAAGACTGCAATTCGCTTTGATTATTAATAAAATCGATAAATGGCATTGAAATCTTTTCGAGGCATGTGTTGATGAAATTCGCACCCATGGAGTTTACAGTATCAAAATGAACTAGCAACTGATGTGTATTTTCCATGTTTTCAATCGATTTGATTTCAAAACCGGTAATTCCACCACCACGAGCCTGCATGTTTGCAGTTATGTCATTAGTGCTTTCATCGATCAATGAAGTAATTTCGCTATTGAATTTTTGCAGGAGAGAAGCTGAGCCATTCCATTTAAAAAAAATCTGACCATTCTTCTGATTATTAATCACCTTTGTTTTAAAGCCTCCATTCTTAGCCCAAAATGAAGCTGATTTGGATGCTGCAGCTACCACCGAACTCTCTTCGATAACCATTGGTATAACGTACATCCGATCGTTGATCAGGAAGTTAGGAGCCAAACTAAAAGGTAAATAATAATTAGAGATGACATTCTCTGAAATGTCATTAAATAAAGATTGATCGGTAGGGTGTAAATAACGATTCAGGTTGGATTGAACCTGAACTGAAAGCCCATACTTCTCAGTAATTAACTCTATTTTTTCTTCCCGGTTTAATTTCGAAAAGCCTTTGATGATCAGATTATCTTGCATATTATTGTTTTACTCGTAAAAAGTTATTGGCCAACTGTAGTCCATCAGCTAATTTCTGAACGTAGTTTTGTAGTTTTTCGTAACTGCCCATTGAGTGGCGAAGAAAAGCAGAACCCATTCCAAAAATGGCTGGCATTTTCGAAATTTCGGTTAGGTAATAACCATCCAGAATAGAGGAAATTCCTCCTGAAATAATGATGTTGTTGACTTTTACTTTGTACCCCATTTTATCAACCAATTGGTTAACCATTTGGGTCATTTCATCGGCCGTATGTCCAATATGAATAAATGGATTGTATACTTCAGCTGCCATTGACTCGGAGCGGTTTAGCTCCACTAAGGAGAAGTTAGTTCCACCCAATGCTCCAAATTCAATTGCCTCTAATGGAAGAGAAAGCAATTGTCGCAAACTTTCTTTACCAAAGCCTTGACCAACCTCTTTTACTATTATTTTGAGATCAGTTTTATCCAGATATTTTTTTAAAATCTTGATGGGAGAGGTCTTCAATAAATCACCTTCGGGCTGAAAAGCTTCCTGCATTGGATTTACGTGAACTGCCAGTCCATCGGCTTGCAGCTTATGAACCAGTTCATCGATTTGATGCTCGGTACCTTTTTCCAGCATTTGTTCCAACTGACAAATACCAATATTGGCAAAAAGTGGAACTTCGTTTCCCATAATAGGACGAACGTTAAAATCGTCGAAATACTCAGGTGAGTCAAGCAGAATTCTGCACGAACCAAGCCCCATGCCCAAGCCAAATTCGGCACAAGCCTGAGCCAGGTTTTTATTGATGGTGCCGGCTCGCTTTGTTCCGCCAGTCATACTCGAAACCCAAATAGGTAGCTTCATTTGCTTACCCGCAAAATCAACGCTTAAATCATTTTTGCTATGAGTGCCCAGCATAGGTTCATAATCAAACCGATTATCAACCAGTTTGCTGTCAAGGCGCGAACTAAATGCTAAGTCTATGTGATCTTTTTTGCGGTCTTCCATATTAATGTGTGTTTCGATATAGCAAATTTACGGCTTATTCTTCCAATCCCAAATGCTTACTGATTACAATGCGCAGTATTTCTGATGTTCCTTCGCCAATTTGTAAAATTCGTTGATCGCGATAAAAGCGCTCGATGGCTGAAGATTTGAATAAACCTTGACCTGAGAATATCTGTACGGCTTCGTCAGAAACTTCTTTGGCTACTTCGCTGCAATATAGTTTCGACATGGCTGCTTCTTTTCCAAAAGGCAAACCACTATCTTTTAAAACACAGGCATTGTAAAGAGTGTTTCGGGCCAACTCAATTTTCAGAGCCATATCGGCTAATTTAAATTGTGTTACCTGAAAAGAACCAATCTTTTTGCCAAATTGTTCGCGTTTTTGAGCATAATTCATCGCCATTTCAAAAGCACCCTGCGCTAAACCTAATCCCATTGCTGCAATGGATAATCGGCCTGAATCCAAAGTCTTGAGCATCTGTCCTAAGCCTCTGTTCTTTTCTCCTAATAGGCTATTTTTTGGTGCTTTTACATTGTTCATCTTGATTTGGGCAGTATCAGATGCTCGCCACATCATTTTGCCTTTCATACTGTGAGTCTGAAATCCTTCCGAAGCTCTATCAACCAAAAGAGTAGAATAACGTTTTTTGCCATTTTCTTCATCCGTTAATGCAAGCACTGTCATGCCTTTCAATAGCTCGTTACTTCCATTGGTTATGTATCGTTTAGTACCATTTACCAACCAATAATCTTCTTTTTCTTCGGCAATGGTTTGTACTCCTTTAGCATCTGATCCGGCCATCACTTCGGTAAGGCCAAATGCCCATAAACCTTCGCCATTGGTAAGTTCTGGTAAATATTTCTGACGTTGATCCTCTGTGCCGAAATTAAAAATGGGAGCTATTCCTAAACTATTATGAGCTGCCATAGTTGCTCCTTGCGATCCATCGATACGTGCAATCTCTTCAACGGCGATGATGTATGAAAGCGTATCCAATTCTCGTCCGCCATATTTTTTAGGAATATCGATTCCGAAAAGACCTGCCTGGCCCATTTTTTTTGTTAGCTCAACCGAGAATGATTCTTCCTCGTCGAGTTGAGCGGCAACTGGTTTAATTTCTTTTTCGGCAAAAGCTCTTACTTCCTTGCGAAAAGCTTCGTGTTGTTCGTTTGTTAATACTGACATGTTAGTTTGTTGTGATTAATAGTTGGTTCGATTTTACCTGATCGCCACTTGAAACATGAATTTGTTCAATCATTGAGTCTTTCCATGCACTAAGGCGGTTTTCCATTTTCATGGCTTCTAAAATGACTAATACATCTCCTGCTTTAACTTCCTGTCCCTCTTTTACCAGTATTTTAGCCACTTGTCCGGGTAGTGGTGAATGCAGTGTCGAACCGTTTAGGTTATTACTCGTTTCTTCTTTTTGCTGATATTCAGGTAGTAAGTCCTGAGCCTCGATATTGTGTTCCTGATTATTAATGATGATCGAATAGGTTTGGTGATCATCAAAATACCAGGCTTTTATAATTTGATTTTTGTATTCGAATTCAATGGTATAATCAGTTAATTGAATTTTCGATATTGTATATTCATTACCATTGATTATTAAATGAATTTGATTAATTCCTTTACGATACGAGGCATTAAAAACTGCATTGTTATAAGTAAAATCAATGCTTGGATACAAGCGCCAAAAGCCTTTTAATGAGTGATCGGGTTTAAACCTGATCAGAGCATAGGCAATGATTGCTTGTTCTGTAATAAGTTTATTTTTTGCCAGCAGCAATTCTCTTTCTGTCTGGCAAAAATGTGTATGAATTTTACCTTCTTTAAACAGTTTGTGATTTAAAATATTCTGAAGGTAAGAAAGATTCGTTTTGATGCCCCTGAATGAAGTATCCGCAAGATGTGCTGATAGTTTTTTAATTGCTTTTTCTCTGTTAGGCTGATGAACAATGAATTTGGCAATCATAGGATCAAACTGAGGATGTATCTCATCTGGTGCGTCGAATGCCATCTCTATTCTTAAACCATGGTTATCGGGTACGTTCAAGTGATTGATAGTGCCCGGAGATGGAGTAAAATCAGATTCCGGATCTTCAGCGTAAATGCGAGCCTGTATAGCATGCCCCATTCTCTGAATATCATTTTGAGAGAAGTCTAATTCCTCTTCGTTCGCAATTTTAAATTGCCACTTTACCAGGTCGATATGTGTTATTTCTTCCGTTACACAATGCTCTACCTGAATGCGGGTATTCATCTCCAAAAAGTAATGCTTTCCATCATCATCTAAAAGGAATTCTATTGTGCCGGCACTTTTGTAAGCAATTTGTTTGCACAAATTAATTGCATCGGAGCATAGCTCATTTCTCTTTTGATCAGAAAGGTTGGCGGCCGGAGCTTCTTCAATAATTTTTTGAAAACGACGTTGAATGGAACATTCCCGCTCGAAAAGATGGAGTGTGTTACCAAAATCGTCAGCTAGAACCTGAACTTCTATATGACGAGGCGAAGCAATGTATTTTTCAACATACACCCGATCGTCACCAAAAAAGCTAAGTGCCTGACGAGCCACGGCAGGTAACTGAAGTTGCAGTGATTGTTCATCATTACAAATTACCATTCCTTTTCCACCACCGCCCAATGCTGCTTTAATTAATACCGGAAAGTCCATTGATGAGGCTTGTTGTAATATTTCATCAACCGATCCTTCCCACGATGGGGTAACAGGTACTTTGCATTGACGGGCAATGTTACGAGCCGTTTGTTTATCGCCCATTTGCAACAAATTATCTGCCGATGGGCCAATGAAGGTGATTCCGACTTCTTCGCAAGCTAGCACCAGTTGGTGATTTTCGGCCAGAAAACCGTAGCCCGGGTGAATACTATCAGCTCCGTATTGTTGAGCTATATCAACAATTAAAGGAATATTTAAATAGGTGGAAGCTAAAGATAAGTCGTTGAAAAAATGGACTTCATCACTCAATTTAGCGGGGATTGTGTCTTTCTCCAATTCAGATAAAGTTACAACCGTTTTTATCCCTAAATCATGAGCTGCTTTGATGATTCGTACAGCAATTTCCCCCCTGTTCGGAATTAATACCTTTCTAATTTTATTCCCTCTCTTCATTCTTCTGCTTCTTTAATCCAATTGGGTTTTCTTTTTTCGAAAAAGGCATTAACGCCTTCCTGGCCATCATTTGATATACGGGCAGAGGCAATGGTTCTACAACACAAGTCGATTAACTCACCGTTGAGTTCTCCATTATCGACAATCCGATTCAATAGGTGTTTGGTTGATGTTATTGCTTCGGGACTGTTTCGTTTAAATTGCTGAGCTAATGCAAAGATGCGTTCGTGAGATTTTTCAGTCTTCACAACCTCATTGATTAAACCAATTTTCTTTGCTTTTTTAGCGGTAAAAGTTTCGCCACTTAACATTAGAGCTTTACTTTGATTAAAGCCTAGTTTTTTAACGATAAAAGGCGCGATTGTACCCGGAACTAATCCTAATTTAACTTCAGGGAATCCAAATAGACAGTTTTTATCAGCAAGCGAATAATCAGCGCAAGCTAACAGTCCAGTGGCTCCACCAAAGGCAAATTTTTCAGCCCAAACAATAACTGGCTTCGGATAATAATACAGTGTTGAATATAAACGGAAGAACAGGTTGGCATCTTCAATGTTTTCTTGTATATTTTGTTTAATACCTATACGCATCCAATCCAGATCAGCACCGGAGCAAAACATTTCATTAGCACCTTTTATCACAACAACTCTTTGTTCGTCATTATCAATAATGTGTTTTAATTCATTAATCAACTCAATAATCATCAGTTTTGATAATGCATTTTTTTTAGTCGGATTATTTAATGTAATCCAACTAATCTCATTGTTGTGAGCGACTTCTATAGTTTGATATGTTTTACATTCTAAATACTCCATATCCCGTTTTTTCTTTGTTTGGTTTTGAAATTATTTGCAACACCCGGGCTGCAACTTCTCTACTGGTTGCGGGATCGATGATCCCATCGTCCCAAAGACGACTGGTGCTGTAATAAGGTGATCCTTCTTCCTCGTATTTTTTTACAATCTGTTCGCGAATTACCTCAAGTTCCGATTCATCAATTTCTTGCTTTAGCGCTTTAGCCTGATCTCTCTTTATGGTTATTAAAACCTCAGCCGCTTGTTTTGCTCCCATAACCGAAATGCGGGCGTTGGGCCACATAAATAAAAACCGAGGCTCATAGGCTCTGCCTGCCATAGCATAATTTCCGGCACCATAAGAGCCCCCAATGATAAATGTGAAATAGGGCATTTTTGAGTTAGCCAAGGCGTTCACCATTTTAGCTCCATCTTTTGCAATTCCCTTGTGCTCATATTCTTTACCAACCATAAAACCGGTAATGTTTTGAAGAAAAAGCATGGGTATTTCTCTCTCGTTGCATAGCTGAATAAAATGAGTACCTTTTTGTGCCGATTCGGAGAATAGGATTCCGTTATTAGCCAAAATACCAACTTTTTGACCATGAATTTCACCAAAGCCTGTAACAAGCGTTGAACCGTAATCCTTTTTAAATTCGTGAAACTCGCTATTGTCTGTTAATCGGGCAATAATTTCCTTAATATCCGGAAAAGGCATACCATCAGTAGGAATGAGTCCGTATAAATCTTCGGATGAATATAGTGGACTTTTAAATTCTTTTTGATGCTGTTTTTTTTCGGGTAACGATTCAATTATGTTACGGCAAATGTGTAAAGCATGTATATCGTCATCGGCCAAATGATCGGCAACACCCGATATATGCGTGTGTACGTAGCCTCCACCAAGCTCTTCTGCTGTCACCTCTTCGCCAGTTGCAGCTTTAACCAGTGGAGGGCCTGCCAAGAAAATTGTACCCTGATCTTTTACAATGATTGTTTCGTCGCTCATGGCCGGAACATAAGCTCCACCTGC